>NZ_ATLP01000116.1:0-6026 GCF_000416215.1 Pseudomonas sp. CF161 | reverse complement strand
GTCCAGGCCTTCAGGGAAGACGAAGTCGTACCCACCGCCGACCGGGGCATCCTTGAGTTTGAAGCTGTGAGTCTTCTGCAGCAGCTCGCCTTTTTCCGGCTTGGCCACGACCACCAGGTCGTAGTCACCGGCTGTGACGTCCTTCAGTGCCAGGGAGAAGTGCGGAGTGTTTTGCCCGACTTCGCCCTGCTGCTGAATGACGATGCCGCCGCCGGCTTTGAGCACGGTCGCATCGACGGTGTACTTGCCACCCAGAGCGATAGCGTTGAAGTGCAGGTCGGCCGCGCCGTTATTCAGGGTGTAATCCGCAGCCAGACCGCTCAGGACCAGGGTGCCTGGCTTGTTAGGCTGGTCTTTCTGGATCATGACCTGGGTCACGTCGCTCTTGGCATTGATGAAGATGCCGTTGGTGCCGTAGTTGGGTTTGATTTTGTCGTCAGCATCGACCAGACCCATCTGGTAGCCAGCATTGGCCTTGTTGACTTTCTCGGCCAGCAGGAAAGGCCAGTTATTAGGCTTGGCCTGTTCCACGTTTTCGATTTTGAGCACGGTGCTGCGAGCGGCCTGATCACCGCTAGCGGTGAATACGCGGGTCGACACGGTGTCGCCGACTTCCAGTGCTTCAGCCTCTACGTTGCCGATCTGGTTCCATTGCGAAACCGGGACACCATCGTTATCGATGATGACGTCGATTGGCTGATAGAAGGTCGCGTAAGTATCGGAAACGTGCCATACGGCGAGAACGATATGGTAGCCGGCGCGATCAGCGGGAATATTGACCTTGTGGGTGGAGGTCTTGTTGGTCGGCATGACGACGCTGTTGCCTTCTTGATGCAGCAAAGGCGTCAGTTCGAAGGATTCGCGGGTCAACGGCTTGTTTGGATTCCAGTCTTTCTTGGTGATGTAGAACTGGTGGAAGCCCGTAGCGTGGCCGGCCCTGTAGCGCCAGCTGAAGTCGTTCATGCCCGGTTTGATGGTGGTCTTGGTCCAGCGGGTGCTGGTCTGTTCATCAAGCTGGTTGTAGGTCTGGATACCACCGCTGGCGATATGGCCGTTTTGCGGACCGCATACCGAGAACGGGTCTGAGCAGAAGCTGCCGGTGTGATGCTGCGTAGCAGCCGCTTTGCCGTATTCCACACTCTGCGCGTCGTACATGATGGCTGCCGCAGCCAGTGTTCAAACCGCCGCCGAAGTCGGGGTTGCACATCATCGAGCGAGACTTGGGAGTTTCAACAAAGCCGTGGGCGATCACTTGTTGCGAAGCCAGGGTAGCCAGGCCGATGGCCATGGCCAGAGGCAGTTTGCGCAGAGCACGAGCACGCTTACTTTGAATCATCGTAAATCCTTGATTGTTTTTTAATTAGCTACAGAGCCTTCAAAGACGGGATCCAGATGGGGTTCTTACCCTGTCTTTGGAGGCGCGAGCAGAATGCCGTCGAGGGGGAGGAGCGCCCATGGGACGAGTACGAGAGTCAGTCCAGGTGGTTGCAGTGGGGCCCGGGCGCTCCAGGCCCCGCTGAAGTGCTCGGGAGCGGGGCGGCCCGCAGCGCATCAGGCGTCAGGTTGCAGCGGGCGTTGAAACTCATGCAGTGCGCCGCGATCGTCGACCAGGCGTGCCTCCACGCGGCTGGTGCGGGGGGCGTTGTGGGTGAGCGCCTGGCAGCTGGTGGCAAACGGCGCGAGCATCTGCCCGGGCAATGGCGCCTGGCCTTGCAGGTGTAGCTCGGCCAGGGTCACGTAATGCGCCGTGGGGTTGCGCCAGCACAAGGTGTTGCCAGCGGCCGACAACGAGAAGCGCTGCTGCTGCGCGAGCTGTTGCGGCGCGCCAAGCCCGTGGGGGCGCCACAGCAGCTTGATCTGGGTTTGCAGGCTGATGGTCAAGTGTTCGCCGAAGGCTTGCTGGCTGGCGTCGGGCGGGATCGCCAGCAGGTTGAGCCAGAACAGGCTCTCGCGGTCCTGGGGCAGTGCCTGGCCGTTGTACAGCAGGCGGATGGTGTGGCGGGCCGATGGCTCCAGGCGCAGAACCGCGGGCAAGGCCACGAATGGGCTATCGCCGAGGGCTGTTGCGCTGTGGCTTTCGCCATCGTCGACCCAGGCCTGTACCAGCACCGGGTACGGGCTGGTGTTGACGATCTCCAGGTGACGTTCGCGGGCATCGGCCGGGTAGATCACCCGGCTGGCGGAAAGCAGCAGGCCGGCCTGGGCCGGCAAGGTGCACAGCAGGGCCAGCAGCCACAGGGCGGTGCGCGGGATCATGGCAGCCGCACCAGGACCGTGACGCTCGACTCGACTCGCCCCGGGCTGACCTGTGGCGCCAGCGGCACCAGGCGCGCGCTGAACTGCCCGCTGTAGCGGCTCAGGCCGCGTTGCTCTTGCAGCACATTCTGAAAATGCTGGGCCAGCGGATACCAGCCCGGTTGTGCGTGGCGCGCGTTGGGGCAGGCGGCGTTGTTGAGGTCGCCGCCGCAGCCGTCGCTGATCAGCAGCAGCGGGTTTTGCTGGCGGTCCACCAGTTGGATGCCGACGCCGCCGGCCACCCCGGGCGACTGCCCGTAGCCACTGGACAGCAATACCCGCGCGTTACCGCTGGGGTCCAGCTGTTGCGGGTAGTGGCGCGCCAGCGCCTGACGGTTGTGCATCGGTGCCAGGAACGCCACCTGAGCCTGGTTGATGCTGTTGCGGGCGCCGGCATTGCTGCACTCGATATCCACATTGAAATGCGCCAGGCGCGCGCCGCCCTGTTGCAGGCGCACGGCGGATAACTGCCCGAGATCGACCTGTGGCGTGGCCGAGCGCACTTCGCAGCTGCTGTGGCGGCTGATGTGCGCTGCGTTCCACAGGCCGATTGCCGCCGTCCACTGTGGGCGCTGGCCGCCGCAGCCGCTGGCCGAGTCGCAGCCGGGGCTCAGGCCGGCCCCGAGCCCGGCGCCTTGAAAGGCGATGTAGCCGTTGGCGCGGGCGTGGCTGTAAAGGCCCTCGCCCGGTGCGCCTGAAAGGGGGTTGGCGCTGGCGCCAAGCTTCACCAGCTCCAGAGTGACGTCGCTGAAGTGCCGCGCGCGAAACTCCACCCGACCGGTTTGCCGGTTGTAGTCGCCCTGGATCTGCCGCCGTTGCCAGAACCGGCTGAACGCCTGTCCGCTTTGGTTGTGGATCAGCCGCAGGCCGACGTCGTGCCACTGGCTGTGGTAGTAGCCGGGCATGTCGCGTACGGGGTGCTGGCCGCTCAGCGGGTCGCTGCCATTGGTGGCGAAGTACTCGTAGAACGGGCCGTCCTGCGGCAGGCATTCATAGGCCAGTTCCTCGGGGTCGACCCGTGCGTTGCGCGCCACCGACAGGTTGGCGCTGGCCAGTACGCTGCCCGCCGGTTGCAGGTGCTCGGCGTGGATATTGATGGGGGCCAGCCCCGGATTGCCATTGGCGCTGTCGTGGGCGCTGTAGGACCAGACGCTGCGACACAGGGCCTGGGCCGAGGGGCTGGCGGCGAGGCACAGGATCAGGCTCAGGAGGGTCCAGCAAGGGGGGCGCAGGTTCATGCCGCAGGGCTCGTGGTAGAGGTCTCGACCGCGCCAGGGGCGCAGGTCGAAACGATGGATATCAGCGGGTTCAGGCGTTCGCTTGGGTCGATACGGTAGGCCACCTGGCATTGCTCGCTGGCGGCCTCGCCCCAGCTCACCCGCAGCTGGCCGTGTGGCTGTTCGACCCGGGCATAGAGTTGGTTGGCCTGGCCGACCATGCCGACCTCGCGCTCGTCGCTGTCGTACACCGCCGCGCCCATCGGCAACGCTCGCCCATCGTGGCGGGGTGCGCGAATCAGCAGGGCGTGCCCGGCCAGGGTTTCGAAGCGCAGGCGCAGCGCGGCGCCGGCCATCGGTGCTACCCGGCGTTGGGTCTGCTTGAACTCGACGTCGCCTTGCAGGCCATGGCTGCTCAAGCCGACGTCGTTGTAGCGAAACGGATTGAGGCTGGGCATCACGCCATAGCCGGCCGCGTTGATCCGGGCGCCTTGGCCGTTCATGACCCGCGCCCCTTCGGCGCCCTTGGCTTCGATCAGGGCAAAGGTCTCGCCCAGGTACGGCGCACCGGTCACGCCGTCCTCGTGCAGCACCAGGGCACCCATGGCGCTGGCCGAGCCCTGCCAGAAGTCCTCGCCGCGCGACAGGCTGGCGCCCACTGTGGCGTTGGCCTGGCGCTGTTGCAGGGTGCCGCCGATGATCGAGTCTTCGGCATCGCCACCGCCACCGCCACCGGCCCGGCTCAGGTGCAGGCCGTAGTTGAGGTCGCTTTCGCCGCCCGTGGTGCCGGACAGGCTGGCCTGGTACTGGTCGCTGCGGTCCGGGCTGTGGCTGAAGCTGGTGGCCAGTTTCGGCGCGCCGCTGGTGCGCCCCAGCGGCACGCTCAGGGACAGCATCTGCCGGGTCTGGCTGTGTTCGCCGAGGCCGTCGTATTGCCGGGCCAGCGACAGGTTAAGGCCCACGCCCTTGCCGAGCATGATCGAGTAGCCCATCTGCAATTGGCGGTCGCGCTGCTCGCGGTTGCGGTAGTGCTGCTGCGAGGCCGATGCGTACAGCGTTCCGTAGTCGCCCAGGGCCTGGTTGATTTGCAGGCTGACGCGGGATTTCTGTTGGTAGCTGCGCGAGCTCCAGTTCTGCGGGACGTGCTCGCGGGCGCGTTCGCCCAGCACGTCGATCAGTTCCCGGTAGCCTTCGCTGGAGTAGCGTGCGGTGCTCAGGCTCAAGCCCGTGCCGCTGCCCTGAAAGGTGCGGCTGTAGCTGAGTTGGCTCATGGCGCCGCGCTTGCGGGCGTCGGGGGTGTCGGCGCGGGTCACGGTGCTGTCCAGGCCGAATGCCCCAATGCGATGGCTGTAGACCCCGCCGAGCAACAGGCTCTGGTAGCCCTCGGCGGCGCGGCTGGCACTGCGCAGGCTCAGGGCATTGCTCAGCCCGTATTCATAGCTGCCCTCGAAAAAACTATGCGCCGTGGTGCCCATGCCGGTGTCGCGGGTTTGCGCGGCGGTCAGCGAGTAGCGGGTCAGGCCCGGGCGCAGGGCGTCGGGCTGGGCGCTGAAGGGTTGCCTGAAGCGGCTGACCTGGCCATCGGCTTCGGTCACCTCCACCTCCAGGTCGCCGCCGTAGCCGGTGGGGTAGAGGTCGTCGATCTCGAAACTGCCGGGGGCCACGGTGGTCTGGTACAGCTCGTTGCCGTCCTGGCGCACGATGACCCGCGCATTGCTCTGGGCGACACCGCGCACGGTGGGCGCATAGCCGCGCAGGGAGTCGGGCAGCATGCGTTCGTCACTGCCCAGTTGCACGCCTCGGTAGGCCATGCTCGACAGCAGGCGGCCACTGGTAAAGCTCTCGCCCAGGGTCAATTGGCTGCTCAGGTCGGGCAGTGAGTATTGCGCGTAGGTGCGCAGGGCTTTCCATTGTTCGCTGCTGCCGCTGGCCCCGGTCAGGCTGGATTGCTGCCGCAGCCGCCAGCCATTGAGGTTGACCCCCGATTGCAGCCCCAGGTAACTGGAGTACGTCGCGACATCGCGCCGGGTGGCCTGAAAATAGCTGGCGTTGTAGTTGATGAAGCCCAGGTTGTCGCCGTGGTTCCAGGCCTCCCGCGGGACTTCGCCGCGGCGCTGGGCTTGCAGATGCGCCTGGGGAATGGACAGCGCCAGGTGCAGCTGGGCGATGTCCAGGCGCTCGCTGGCGCCGCTGATCTGGCGGGCCAGTGGGGTGCAGGTCGAATCGTCCAGGTCGCCCAGGCGCTCTTCGCGCACGCCCAGTTCCAGCAGTTGGGCGCGGGTGAAGCAGGCGCTGACCGTCGCCGCGTCCTGGCGGCTGAAGTGCACGTCATGCCGACCCAGTTCCAGGCCGTTGAGCGCCAGGTCCACCGAATACTCCCCGGGCGCGAGGGTCCGGCGGCGGTTCAGGTGTTCGACGCTCAGTTCGGCATCGCCGGCGCCGCGCAGCAGGCGCGGGTTGAAGCGATAGCTCGGGCTGGCGGGCTCGACGCCGGGGGGCGGCACGGGCGTCTGG
>NZ_ATLP01000115.1:0-523 GCF_000416215.1 Pseudomonas sp. CF161 | reverse complement strand
GGGGCGCTGAACGCGTCCAATTCCTCCAGGTACACCCGACCCGGAACCTCGAGCTCAGTGATTTGAACGCCGTCCGGCTGGGTGGCAATACCGCCCTCGATAATGCGCTGGACCAGGCCCCATTTATTATTCCCAGCCATGGGCTCGATTTCGATCACTGAGCCGCGGACCAGTATTCCCAGTTCGGTGCTGCTATCCAGCGCCCTGACCGTCAGGCCCTCGATCACCTGGTCGTTCAGGGTCCACTTGTTTCTGGTCTTCAGGCCGGCGCGGTGCTGCTTTTTGGGCCACCACCTGGGCGTACGGTCTGGGGTTGTCTGGTAGCTCGCGCCATCGGCCAGGTGCATATACAGGCTGTACAGGACAAGCTCCGGCGGCGGTGTGGCGGCGGCGGGCTTGCACATCGGGGGCTGCGGCTTGGGTTGGCTGCCGAGTACGACGGTTGCGACCGGCGACTCGCCGCCAAACCAGCGATTGGGCAAGGTTGTGAGAAGGCGGTCCAGGCTGTAGAGCGGGAGCCAGG
>NZ_ATLP01000114.1:0-2500 GCF_000416215.1 Pseudomonas sp. CF161 | reverse complement strand
TAACCAGATTGCTTGGGGTTATATGGTCAAGTGAAGAAGCGCATACGGTGGATGCCTTGGCAGTCAGAGGCGATGAAAGACGTGGTAGCCTGCGAAAAGCTTCGGGGAGTCGGCAAACAGACTTTGATCCGGAGATGTCTGAATGGGGGAACCCACCTAACATAAGTTAGGTATCTTGTACTGAATACATAGGTGCAAGAAGCGAACCAGGGGAACTGAAACATCTAAGTACCCTGAGGAAAAGAAATCAACCGAGATTCCCTTAGTAGTGGCGAGCGAACGGGGACTAGCCCTTAAGTGGCTTTGAGATTAGCGGAACGCTCTGGAAAGTGCGGCCATAGTGGGGGATAGCCCTGTACGCGAAAATCTCTTAGTCATGAAATCGAGTAGGACGGAGCACGAGAAACTTTGTCTGAATATGGGGGGACCATCCTCCAAGGCTAAATACTACTGACTGACCGATAGTGAACTAGTACCGTGAGGGAAAGGCGAAAAGAACCCCGGAGAGGGGAGTGAAATAGATCCTGAAACCGTATGCGTACAAGCAGTGGGAGCAGACTTTGTTCTGTGACTGCGTACCTTTTGTATAATGGGTCAGCGACTTATTTTCAGTGGCGAGCTTAACCGAATAGGGGAGGCGTAGCGAAAGCGAGTCTTAATAGGGCGTCTAGTCGCTGGGAATAGACCCGAAACCGGGCGATCTATCCATGGGCAGGTTGAAGGTTGGGTAACACTAACTGGAGGACCGAACCGACTACCGTTGAAAAGTTAGCGGATGACCTGTGGATCGGAGTGAAAGGCTAATCAAGCTCGGAGATAGCTGGTTCTCCTCGAAAGCTATTTAGGTAGCGCCTCATGTATCACTGTAGGGGGTAGAGCACTGTTTCGGCTAGGGGGTCATCCCGACTTACCAAACCGATGCAAACTCCGAATACCTACAAGTGCCGAGCATGGGAGACACACGGCGGGTGCTAACGTCCGTCGTGAAAAGGGAAACAACCCAGACCGTCAGCTAAGGTCCCAAAGTTATGGTTAAGTGGGAAACGATGTGGGAAGGCTTAGACAGCTAGGAGGTTGGCTTAGAAGCAGCCACCCTTTAAAGAAAGCGTAATAGCTCACTAGTCGAGTCGGCCTGCGCGGAAGATGTAACGGGGCTCAAACCATACACCGAAGCTACGGGTATCACGTAAGTGATGCGGTAGAGGAGCGTTCTGTAAGCCTGTGAAGGTGAGTTGAGAAGCTTGCTGGAGGTATCAGAAGTGCGAATGCTGACATGAGTAACGACAATGGGTGTGAAAAACACCCACGCCGAAAGACCAAGGTTTCCTGCGCAACGTTAATCGACGCAGGGTTAGTCGGTCCCTAAGGCGAGGCTGAAAAGCGTAGTCGATGGAAAACAGGTTAATATTCCTGTACTTCTAGTTATTGCGATGGAGGGACGGAGAAGGCTAGGCCAGCTTGGCGTTGGTTGTCCAAGTTTAAGGTGGTAGGCTGGAATCTTAGGTAAATCCGGGATTCTAAGGCCGAGAGCTGATGACGAGTTACCTTTTAGGTGACGAAGTGGTTGATGCCATGCTTCCAAGAAAAGCTTCTAAGCTTCAGATAACTAGGAACCGTACCCCAAACCGACACAGGTGGTTGGGTAGAGAATACCAAGGCGCTTGAGAGAACTCGGGTGAAGGAACTAGGCAAAATGGCACCGTAACTTCGGGAGAAGGTGCGCCGGTGAGGGTGAAGGACTTGCTCCGTAAGCTCATGCCGGTCGAAGATACCAGGCCGCTGCGACTGTTTATTAAAAACACAGCACTCTGCAAACACGAAAGTGGACGTATAGGGTGTGACGCCTGCCCGGTGCCGGAAGGTTAATTGATGGGGTTAGCTAACGCGAAGCTCTTGATCGAAGCCCCGGTAAACGGCGGCCGTAACTATAACGGTCCTAAGGTAGCGAAATTCCTTGTCGGGTAAGTTCCGACCTGCACGAATGGCGTAACGATGGCGGCGCTGTCTCCACCCGAGACTCAGTGAAATTGAAATCGCTGTGAAGATGCAGTGTATCCGCGGCTAGACGGAAAGACCCCGTGAACCTTTACTATAGCTTTGCACTGGACTTTGAATTTGCTTGTGTAGGATAGGTGGGAGGCTTTGAAGCGTGGACGCCAGTCTGCGTGGAGCCAACCTTGAAATACCACCCTGGCAACTTTGAGGTTCTAACTCAGGTCCGTTATCCGGATCGAGGACAGTGTATGGTGGGTAGTTTGACTGGGGCGGTCTCCTCCTAAAGAGTAACGGAGGAGTACGAAGGTGCGCTCAGACCGGTCGGAAATCGGTCGTAGAGTATAAAGGCAAAAGCGCGCTTGACTGCGAGACAGACACGTCGAGCAGGTACGAAAGTAGGTCTTAGTGATCCGGTGGTTCTGTATGGAAGGGCCATCGCTCAACGGATAAAAGGTACTCCGGGGATAACAGGCTGATACCGCCCAAGAGTTCATATCGACGGCGG
>NZ_ATLP01000113.1:0-3922 GCF_000416215.1 Pseudomonas sp. CF161 | reverse complement strand
GCCCCGAAGCCGGCACCGGCAACGTGCTGCCGGCCTACCTGGGCGACCGTGTGTACCAGGGCGCCAGCACCCACCTGGCGCTCAACGTCAGCGCGGACCAGGCCCCGATCAACCTGTCGGTGCCGGGCGACCACCCCGGCGCGCGGCTGCCCAGCGGGACCCCGGTGTGGCTCAGTTGGCCGGTGCAGCACGGGTTCCTGCTGGACGCCTGAGCCAGGGCGGGTTTCGCCCGGCGCCGCACCTTCACAGCTCTCCCCATAACAACAATCGGCCGCGCCCGCTGAAGGGTGACGGCCCAGCGAGGACTTGCCCCATGAGCCTGGACCATCAGCGCGACAGCATTCAGATCCTGATCGACAAAGCCCGCACCGGGCAGATCGACCGCCGCAGTTTCATCCAGGCCATGGGGCTGCTCGCCGCCCTGCCGCTGGCCATGCGCAGCGGCATCAGTTGGGCGGCGGACAAGCCGCTGGTGGTGGTCAACTGGGGCGGCGATGCGCTGGATGCATTTCGCAAGGCCTGGACCGACAGCTTCACCCGCAACACCGGGATCGCGGTGCGGATCGACGGCGCCGGGCCGACCGAGGGTGCCATCCGCTCGCAACTGGCCAGCGGCCGCCCCAGCTGGGACGTGGTCGATGTCGACAGCTACAGCGCCATGACCCTGGGCCGCGACCAGGTGCTGCAACCCCTGGACTACAGCGTGGTGCAGCGCGACCTGGTGGCCCCGGAGCTGTCCCACGAACACGGGATCGCCGGTTATCTGTTCAGCTACGTGATCGCCTGGGACAGCCAGAAATTCGGCAACAACGGCCCGAAAAACTGGGCCGATTTCTGGAACGTGGAGCAATTTCCCGGCAAGCGCACCCTCTACAAATGGATGAACGGCATGCTCGAAGCGGCGCTGCTGGCCGACGGCGTAGCGGCGCATCAGCTGTACCCGCTGGACGTGCCTCGGGCGTTGCGCAAAATCGACGAACTCAAGCCCCACGTCCTGTCGTTCTGGGGTTCGGGCGCGGAAAGCCAGCAGTTGATGATCGAGGGCGAAGCCTCGGTCGGCGCCATCTGGCACACCCGCGCTACCCTGCTCGCCGAAGACAGCGAAAACCGCATCAAGTGGAGCTTCGACAACGCCTTTATCAACGCCAGCAGTTGGGGCGTGCTCAAGGACAACCCGGCCGGGCGCCCGGCGGCCATGCAGTTCATCCAGCACGCGTTGCAGCCGGCCGGCCAGCTCACACTGTTCGAAAGCCTGGGCAACGGCCCGTCCAACCCGGCCACCCAGCAGTTGATGAGCGCCGAGCAGCGCGAGCGCAACTGCGCCTCCGAGGAGAACCTGAAGAAGCAGATCTTCCTCGACACCCAGTGGTACGCCGACCACTACGCCAACACCCTGGAACAGTACCTGACCCACCTGTCCAAGTGAGCCGTCGACCATGAGTGCAACCCGAACCGCTCGCCTGGAACGCAACCTGCTGCTGTTCCCCCTGCCGCTGCTGCTGGTGGTGTTTTACCTGCTGCCGTTCTTCGGCGTGGTCGGCTGGAGCTTCACCCTGCCCGAACCCGGCCTCGACCAGTACCAGCGCATCGCCACCGACCCGGCGATCCACGACATGCTCTGGCGCACCTTGCGCCTGTGCCTGACGGTCAGCGTGCTGGCGCTGCTGATCGGCTACCTGCTGGCCTACTGCTGGGTGTTCAGCCCGCCGTTCTGGCAGCGGGTGGTGGAAATCTGCGTGTTTATCCCGTTCTGGATCTCGGTGCTGGTGCGGGCCTTCGGCTGGTTGATCGCCCTGCGCAGCAACGGTGTGGTCAACGACAGCCTGATGGCCCTGGGGCTGGTGGAGCACCCGCTGCAGTTGACCCGCAACGAACTGGGGGTGGTGATCGGCATGCTCCACTTCATGATTCCCTATGCGTTGTTTCCGCTGCTGTCGAGCATGCGCCAGCTCGACCAGCGCGTGCTGCTGGCTTCACGCGGGCTCGGCGCCAGCGCCTTGCGCACCTTCTGGCAGGTACTGTTGCCGCAGACCCTGCCCGGGCTGCTGGGGGCCTTCATCATGGTCTTTGTGTTCTGCCTGGGCTTTTTCATCACCCCGGTGCTGCTCGGTGGCGGGCAGACCGTGATGATTGCCGAATACGTGTTCCTGCAAATGTTCCAGACCAGCAACTGGGGCCTGGGCGCGGCGCTCAGCCTGGTGCTGCTGGCCCTGGTCAGCGCGTTGATCTGGCTGCTGCTGCGCATCACCCGCGTCAACCGACTGGTGAGCTGAGGACGTTATGAATACACATCGCACTGCCCCGAGTACCCGGCTGCTGGCCGTGGTCGCCATGGCCTTCATGCTGTTCCCGTTGCTGACGGTGATCCCGGTGTCCTTCACCGCCAAGCGCTACCTGTCGATGCCCGACGGCAACTGGTCGCTGCGTCACTACCAAGCGCTGCTGAGCAACCCCGACTGGCTGTCGAGCATCGGCCAGAGCCTGGCCATCGCCAGCGCCACCAGCCTGATCGCGACCCTGCTGGCGGTGAGTTTCAGCCTCGGCATCTGGTACCTGCGCTCCCGCCTGGCGACCCTGCTGATCGGCCTGGTGCTGCTGCCCATGGCCATCCCGCCGGTGATTTCGGCGCTGGTCCTGTACTTCATGGAAACCAACCTCAGCCGTATCGCCCCAGGCTGGGGCTACGACACCCTGCCCGGGGTGGTGATCGCCCATGTGGTGATGGTGGTGCCCTATGGCGTGGTGACCATGCTGGTGGCCCTGAGCCAGGTCGACCGGCGCATCGAACTGGCCTCGCGCAACCTGGGGGCCAGCCTGATGCAGACCACCTTTCTGGTGATGCTGCCGAACCTCAAGCTGGGGATTTTCTCCACCGCGCTGCTGAGCTTTGCCCTGTCCTGGGAAGAGGTGGCGGTGACCCTGTTTATCACCAGCGTCGACGTCAACACCCTGCCGCGACGGATCTGGGGCGGCCTGCGCGATAACGTCGACCCCAGCGTGGCGGCGATTTCGGTGCTGCTGATCGGCGTCACCCTGCTGGTGCTGCTGGCCCGCCTGGCGCTGGAATACCGCAGCCAGCGACGCGCACAGCGTTGATCAGGGGCGCTGCTTGGGCGGCGCCACTGACTATTACGCCTTCAACTGATCGGGGTCATACCTGGACACGTATCTTTTGTCCGATATTCAGCCCGCGGCCCGCCAGGTTGCATCGACTCTTCTAGACTCAATAGGCAGTCGTGCATGGAACTGAACATGTCGCTTCCGAGCCGTCGAATCGGAGGCGGCGTGGCAAGCTGCCCTTTATGCCCTGAACAGGTGCGGCGAAGACCGCGCCGGGTACAACAAGATGCCCGCTCAGGGTGCCTGGCCAACGGCCTGAACATGCCGCGATACCGTGACGTGGCGTGACTGCCGCAGCCGACACTTTCGGACCGCCGACAGCCTTTGGGCGTGTCCGTGACCGTGAGGAATGCTGTATGCCTGATGAGATGTTGCACCTGCCTATGGTCAACAGCCTGCTGGAGCGCCACAAGGGCTCCCCTGGCGCACTGTTGCCGATCCTTCATGAAATTCAGGAAGGCATCGGCTACATCCCCGATGCCGCCATCCCCGAGATTGCCCACGCCCTGAACCAGAGTCAGGCCGAGATTCGCGGGGTAATCAGCTTCTACCATGACTTTCGCAGCGCACCGCCGGCGCGCCATATCCTGCGCCTGTGCCGGGCCGAGTCGTGCCAGAGCCGCGGCGCCGAGCAACTGGCGGCGCACCTGCGCGAGCGCCTGCAACTGGACGACCACGGCAGCAGCGCCGATGGCAGCATCAGCCTGCGCCCGGTGTATTGCCTGGGCGCCTGTGCCTGCTCGCCCGCCCTGGAACTGGATGGCCAGGTCCACGCACGCCTGAACGCCGAGCGCCTCGATGC
>NZ_ATLP01000112.1:0-331789 GCF_000416215.1 Pseudomonas sp. CF161 | reverse complement strand
GTGGCCAGCGCCCTGGCGACCCAGGCCGAGCAACGCCACTGGCCGCTGGACCTGCATCGCACCAGCTCGCGCGGGCTGTACTGGCTCGAGCCCATGCTGGAAGTCGACACTCCCGAGGGGCGCATCGGCTTCGGCCCGCTGACCGCCGCCGATGTCCCCGCCGTGCTCGACGCCCTGCAAGGCGACGCCAGCGCTCATCCACTGGCCCTGGGCCTGGTGGAGCAGCTGCCGTATCTGCACAGCCAGCAACGCCTGCTGTTTGCTCGCGCCGGCATCACCCGGCCGCTGTCCCTGGATGACTACCGAGCCCACGGCGGCTTTGAAGGCCT
Organism: Pseudomonas sp. CF161; assembly: GCF_000416215.1. Classification (NCBI taxonomy): domain Bacteria; kingdom Pseudomonadati; phylum Pseudomonadota; class Gammaproteobacteria; order Pseudomonadales; family Pseudomonadaceae; genus Pseudomonas; species Pseudomonas sp. CF161. The sequence goes on along the minus strand of NZ_ATLP01000112.1, from coordinate 331,460 downwards.
GGCCCGGGCCGTGACCCTGGGCGGCGAACAGACCGCCACCGCGGTGTTCGATTCCGGCCTGCGTGGCCGGGGCGGCGCGGCATTCCCCGCAGGGATCAAATGGCGCACCGTGCGCGGCACCCAGGCGGCGCAAAAGTACATCGTGTGCAACGCCGACGAAGGCGACTCCGGCACCTTCGCCGACCGCATGCTGATGGAGGGCGACCCGTTCCTGCTGATCGAAGGCATGGCCATCGCCGGCATCAGCGTTGGTGCCAGCTATGGCTATATCTACGTGCGCTCGGAGTACCCACAGGCCGTGGCCACCCTGCGCGAAGCGCTGGAGATTGCGCGCCACAACGGTTACCTCGGGGCCAATGTCGGCGGCAGCGGCCTGGCCTTCGATATGGAAGTGCGGGTCGGCGCCGGGGCCTATATCTGCGGCGAAGAAACCGCGCTGCTGGACTCCCTGGAAGGCAAGCGCGGGATCGTCCGCGCCAAGCCGCCGATCCCGGCCCTGCAAGGGCTGTTCGGCCTGCCGACCCTGGTGCACAACGTCCTGACCCTGGCTTCGGTGCCGCTGATCCTGGCCAAGGGCGCGCCGTTCTATCGCGACTACGGCATGGGGCGCTCCCTGGGCACCATGCCCTTTCAACTGGCGGGCAATGTGCGCCACGGCGGCCTGGTGGAACGCGCCTTCGGCCTGACCCTGCGCGAGCTGGTGGAAGACTACGGCGGCGGCACCGCCAGCGGCCGTCCGTTGAAAGCGGCCCAGGTCGGCGGCCCGCTTGGCGCCTGGGTGCCACCGTCGCAATTCGACACGCCACTGGATTACGAAGCCTTCGCCGCCATGGGCGCGATGCTTGGCCACGGCGGCGTGGTGGTCGCCGATGACAGCCTGGACATGGCGCACATGGCGCGCTTCGCCCTGCAATTCTGCGCCGAGGAATCCTGCGGCAAATGCACCCCCTGCCGGATCGGTTCGACCCGGGGCATGGAGGTCATCGACCGCCTGCTGGCGGCGCCCGATCAGGACCATCGCGAACAGCAGGCCATCATCCTCAAAGACCTGTGCGACACCCTGCAATATGGCTCGCTGTGCGCCCTGGGAGGCATGACCTCCTACCCGGTCGCCAGCGCCCTCAAGCACTTCCCCGCCGACTTCGGTCTGCATGCCGCGGAGGCTGAGCAATGATCATCCAATTCGACCCTGCCAACGACATGGATCTTGGCACCCCGGCCCGCGAGAGCCAGGTGCAGGTCACCCTGAACATCGACGGGCGCAGCATCAGCGTGCCCCAAGGCACCTCGGTGATGCGCGCCGCCGCGCTGCTGGGCACCAGCATCCCCAAACTGTGCGCCACCGACAGCCTGGAAGCCTTCGGTTCGTGCCGCATGTGCCTGGTGGAAATCGACGGCATGCGCGGCTACCCGGCCTCCTGCACCACCCCGGTCAGCGAAGGCATGAGCGTGCACACGCAAACACCGAAGCTCGCCACCCTGCGCCGCAATGTGATGGAGCTGTACATCTCCGACCACCCGCTGGACTGCCTGACCTGCTCGGCCAACGGCAACTGCGAACTGCAAACCGTGGCCGGCCAGGTCGGCCTGCGCGAGGTGCGTTACGGCTATGACGGCGAGAACCACCTGAGTGATAAAAAGGACACCTCCAACCCCTACTTCGACTACGACCCCAGCAAGTGCATCGTCTGCAACCGCTGCGTGCGCGCCTGCGAGGAAACCCAGGGCACCTTCGCCCTGACCATCACCGGACGCGGTTTCGAGTCGCGGGTGGCCGCCGCCGGTGGCGACAACTTCCTGGAGTCCGAATGCGTGTCCTGCGGCGCCTGCGTACAGGCCTGCCCGACCGCGACCCTGATGGAAAAAAGCGTGGTCGAACTGGGCCAGCCCGAACGCAGCGTGATCACCACCTGCGCCTATTGCGGGGTCGGTTGCTCATTCCGCGCCGAGATGAAGGGCGACCAGCTGGTGCGCATGGTCCCGGACAAGAACGGCCACGCCAACCACGGCCACTCCTGCGTCAAAGGGCGCTTCGCCTGGGGTTATGCGACCCACCCGGATCGCATCACCAAGCCGATGATCCGCAAGCACATCAGCGACCCATGGCAGGAAGTCAGCTGGGATGACGCCGTGACCTACGCCGCCAGCGAATTCCGCCGCCTGCAACAGACCTACGGCCGCGATTCGATCGGCGGCATCACCTCCAGCCGCTGCACCAACGAAGAAACCTACCTGGTGCAGAAACTGGTGCGCGCCGCCTTCGGCAACAACAACGTCGACACCTGCGCCCGGGTCTGCCACTCGCCCACCGGCTATGGCCTCAAGCAAACCCTGGGCGAATCCGCCGGGACCCAGAGCTTCGACTCGGTGATGCAGGCCGATGTGATCCTGGTGATGGGTGCCAACCCCAGCGATGCGCACCCGGTGTTCGCTTCCCAGCTCAAGCGGCGCCTGCGCGAAGGGGCCAGGCTGATCGTGATCGACCCGCGACGCATCGATCTGGTGGACTCGGTACACGCCCGCGCCGAGCTGCACCTGGCCCTGCGCCCGGGCACCAACGTTGCCATGCTCAATGCCCTGGCCCACGTGATCGTCACCGAGGGCCTGCTCCAGCAGGACTTTATCGATGCCCGCTGCGAGGCTGCGGATTTCGTGCGCTGGAGCGAGTTTGTCAGCCGCCCCGAGAACTCGCCGGAGGTCCTGGGCCTGATCTGCGGCGTGCCTGCCGCCGACATCCGCGCCGCCGCGCGGCTCTACGCCACCGGTGGCAACGCAGCGATCTACTACGGCCTGGGCATCACCGAGCACAGCCAGGGCAGCACCGCGGTGATGGGCATCGCCAACCTGGCCATGGCCACCGGCAACATCGGCCGCGAAGGCGTGGGGGTCAACCCGCTGCGTGGGCAGAACAACGTCCAGGGCTCGTGCGACATGGGCTCGTTCCCCCACGAGCTGCCGGGCTACCGGCATATTTCCAACGACCTGGTGCGGGCGCAGTTCGAGCAGGCGTGGAACGTCAGCCTGCAACCGGACCCGGGCCTGCGCATCCCCAACATGTTCGAAGCGGCCCTGGGTGGCAGCTTCAAGGGCCTGTACTGCCAGGGCGAGGACATCGCCCAGAGCGACCCCAACACCCAGCACGTGACGGCGGCGCTGTCGGCCATGGAATGCGTGGTGGTGCAGGACATCTTCCTCAACGAAACCGCCAAGTTCGCCCACGTGTTCCTGCCGGGCAGCTCGTTCCTGGAAAAAGACGGCACCTTCACCAATGCCGAACGACGCATCTCGCGGGTGCGCAAAGTCATGGAGCCCCTGGGCGGCAAGGCCGACTGGGAAGGCACCGTGGCCCTGGCCAACGCCCTGGGCTACCCCATGCACTATCAGCACCCGTCAGAAATCATGGATGAGATCGCCAGCCTGACACCGACCTTCACCAACGTCAGCTACGCCGAACTGGACCGCCACGGCAGCCTGCAATGGCCATGCAACCAGGACGCGCCAGACGGCACCCCGACCATGCACATCGACCAGTTCGTGCGCGGCAAAGGGCGCTTCATGCTGACCGGCTATGTGCCCACCGAAGAGAAGGTCAACGGCCGCTACCCACTGCTGCTGACCACCGGGCGCATCCTCAGCCAGTACAACGTCGGCGCCCAGACTCGCCGCACCGACAACGTCGCCTGGCACGATGAAGACCGCCTGGAAATCCACCCCACCGACGCCGAAAGCCGGGGCATCAACGAAGGCGACTGGGTTGGCATCGGCAGCCGCGCCGGGCAGACCGTACTTCGGGCCCGGGTCACCGAACGGGTGGCGGCGGGCGTGGTGTACACCACCTTCCACTTCCCCGAATCCGGGGCCAACGTGATCACCACCGACAACTCCGACTGGGCCACCAACTGCCCGGAATACAAGGTCACGGCGGTGGAAGTCAGCCGCGTCTACCACCCTTCCGAATGGCAGAAACGCTACCAGGCGTTCAGTGACGAACAGCAGCGCCTGCTCAGCGAACGTCGCCAGGCACGCAAAGGCGGCGCTGCCGCGGAGGTCCGCCGATGAGCACCGCCAACCTGATCAAAATGGCCAACCAGATCGCCCAGTACTTCGCCAACGAGCCGGACCAGCAGCAAGCCATGCTCAGCGTGCGCAACCACCTGAAAATGTTCTGGACCCCCGGCATGCGCAAAGACCTGCTGGCCTGGCAAACCGAACACCAGGGGGCGCAACTGCATCCCCTGGTACAAACCGCCGTCAGCGGCGCGGGGTGGGAGGCCTGAACGTGACGAGATGAAAGGACAGAGCCCGTCGCTGGACGGGTTCTGGGGTGGCTTGGTGACCAGCGCCGCCGTACCACCGATAGAGCATCAGAGGTACGGCGCCTCAACGGCTCGGGCAGCGCGTCTCGACCGCCGGAGTGGCCACAATCGGCAGCGGCAGCGACTTCTGCGACTGACCAAGCGGCAGCAGTTCGTAAACCCCAAAGACACAGATCGCCGCCATCTTGCCGTCGGCACCCGGGGCGCTGTTCAAGCCCACATAAACCTCATAACTGCGGCCCGGCTCAAACTGCACCACCTTCTTCGCCGCCGGGCACGTCAGGTAAGTACTGCCATAACTGCCCGCCGCCAGCCCCATGCTTTCCAGCAGGAAAGGCGTGCCAGCTGGCACCCGGTACTCGGCAACGATCTCGGTATACAAACCCTCGGCCATGCGAATCGCCCCCAGATACTGCTGCATCTTCGGCGCATAGCGCGGCGCCATGCCCTGCTTGCCCGGCACCAGCGGCGCCTGTGGATAATTGATACTCGGCTGCAAATCCTCACTGAAGCGCCCGGCCTTGGCCAAGCCCTGGGTTTCGCCGACACACCCGGCGTAATCGGCGCCACGCACCTCGCCATTGGTGATCACCCGCAACTGCGCCGTCTGCGCGCCCTGAGGTGGTTCGGCATACGGCTGCACCGGTTTCACACTGCACCCACCGAGCAAAGCCAACGCGACGAAAACGAGGTTTTTCCTGAGATCCATGACCATTGGGGCTATTCCTGATAAACGGGGACAAAACGCAAACACGCCACCTTGGACACACCCTCAGCCACACCGGACACACTCGCGCCCACGGCTTCCCAGCCAAGTGCCAACCGCGCACCAGAGGCCTGCGCAAAAATAGTCAGTTTTCAGGGGTTTACAGACGCCCGCCAATCGCTATAATCGTCGCCCTAACACGCCGGTATAGCTCAGTTGGTAGAGCAACTGACTTGTAATCAGTAGGTCCCGGGTTCGACTCCTGGTGCCGGCACCATACAGAACAACGAAAAAGGCTCACCGCAAGGTGGGCCTTTTTTGTTTTCCAGTCCGCACACATCCCACACCAGCTCCCAAGAGCTATATCTCTCCGTAACACTGGCCCCTAACAAATACCCCACTACAGACAGCAGACCACACCGTGCTGGCTCTCCCAAAGTGCGATTAGCGTCCGGCGGCTCGCACGGTCACAGCGATGTGATGGATGCCTACTTTTACCAGTGTGCCCACTGCGGCAACTCATCCCCTTTCATAGCTGCCCTGCAGCAACCTATCCGCTTGGCCATTTCACTGCGCCAACCTGCGCCCGTCTCTTTCTTCCGGAAAGAGACGGGCGCTCCTACCATTGCTGCAGCCCACCTCGTACAAGGCATTGCGGCATTTCCCCTCGCGACAATCGGCGTGACAAACACCGAAGTCACCAGCAACAGAGATATAGATGATGGTGCCGCAGACCATGGAATGGACTGCACCTGACTGACAGTCAGGCATGCCCCGGTCATCGCTTCACTGCCTTCACCCGACTCAGGATCTCGCGACGCCGGTCTCGTCAGCCAGCGTAGCCTCCACCCGCCCACTTCTTCAGAAGTGTTCAGGAGGCTACAGATCTTGAGATGCCCAAGCTCCCGGCCGTAAAGAGCCGTCAGTCCCGCGTTAGTGGACAACCCTCACAGGTCGCAGGGGCCTTGATCCCTGATAACACTCAACATTCTTGGCGGGATGACGTGGGGAAGGTTTTAAGGGTTTGGCTTCGAGAGGAGTTTGATCATGGCATTGGTAGGCAAAAGGGATGGGCGGAATTTTGGCTATGGCCGGCAATTGAGTTATGCCGGGCCACAGGCATTGCGGGACATGTTTGGCGGCGGGCATTACGGCACGGTCAAGGCGCACAGTGATCGCTGGCAGGCGTTTGTGCGCTAGTGTCAATCGGAGGATGGACCCGGGCTTAACGACGCGCGGCAGATTGATCGGCAGACCTTGCTGGATTACGCCGGACATCTGCGTCAGCAAGTTGAACAAGGTGAGCTCGCCATCGCCACAGCGCAAAACCGGTTGTCCAGTGTGAATCGGACCATGGCCGCGCTTCGTGGTGATCAGTATATGAAAGTGCCAAGCCCGAGTAAGGCGCTAGGAATGCGGCGCACCAGTGTTCGTCGTTCAGTGCCGCAGTGCCAAGACCGCGAACAGGTGAAGCGGGTCGTAGAGGTGCTTTGCGAAAACCAGCAGCCGCGCGCCGCGGCCATCGCTCAGTTAGCGCGAGCCATCGGTATGCGCTTGCGCGAGGCGATTTTGGCCGACCTTCCGCGTCTAAAACGGGAAGCCAAGCAATTCGGCAAGATCAACATCCAGGACGGCACCAAAGGTGGCCGTTCAGGCGCGTCAGCACCTCGTTGGATTACGGTACCCCCAAGCTTGCGAGCAGTGCCTTGCTTAGCTCAGCAAGCACGTAAAGCAAGGCTTGCCAAAAATACTGTATGCACATACAGTAAATACCCATGACGTGAGTGACCCGCGAGACGGCCCGGCAGCCCACTTCCGCAAACCTGGAGGAAAGCGTAAAACCGCTGGATGGCATTTTGCTTCCACCCGCGTAGCTGTATAATTTTCACCACCGCCACAGAATCACCGGCGATCGAGAAGGTCAAATTATTCCAAATAATCTGAACCTCAAGGAAATTATATAACTGCTTTAATATTTAAGTGATACCTCCAATGCCGATGCGGAAAAGGATTGCCCAGCTACTCAAAGGAAACCCAGGGCTGAAAGCTCGCGATATTGCGAAAGCTCTGGAGTGCGACCGGAAAGAGGTAACTAAATGCTTATACGACCATCTAGATGTTTTTGTCCAGGATGATAATTTCGTATGGCAGCTAAAGAAGGATGCAAGTTTTGTTTTGGAGTTTACCTCTACAGGGACATGGATAACCCAAGAACACTTTGAGAAGTCACTCTTAAAGTCCGGATCACCGCTAGATGCTATTCATGGGCATGTAGTATTAAAAATTCAGAAGGAACGAAAAGTCCTTCTTTGTGCAGCCGCGCGAATCCTAGCGCTTGCCAATCAACTCATTTTTTCAAAAAAAACAGTTGAGATTGATTTCACAGAGAACAAATCGACGCTCTCTTACTTGAATCGATCGGGCTTTATCGATCGGCTGGATCGGGCGGTTAAAGTTCTTCCTCGCCGACCGCCCACCTCGGCAGCCCAACAGTACAAAGCCAACAATGCTGGATTGGTAGAGCTGCTAGAGATCAAGCCTAGCAGCAGCGATAACCTAGCGAATGAGAGCGTACCTGAGAGTATCAAGCACAGCTTCGTCGAGGCGTTTGGCGAGCAACATGCCAATAAGCTGTTTACCCTCGTCAGCGAGTTTGTGGGCAATGTAGAGGAACACTCAGACACCCAAATACCTGGGTTTGCTGGGCTACAAAGCTACAGACGTAACGGTTCAACGTGCCTGGTGGCGGTGATTTCGGATTCAGGCAAAGGTATCTGCGCGACACTACGCCCTGCGCTTGATGTGCATTTTCCTGAGATAGCCAACCAGTTCCCAGGCTCGCAAAAAATCTCAGACCCTATGTTGATTATTCATGCGATGAGATATAGAGGGCTGAGCAGACTGGGCAAAGGCAGGGGTGCCGGCTTGAATGCTAGCCAATATCAAGCGGAGAAGTTGAATGCTACGATTAAAATTAGGCAGCAAAATTTTTCTGTAGCGCTTACTTTCAAAAATCAGAGCCTTTATGGTCATGAGTGGTCCTTAGACTTACCGAAACTTTCGGGAACACATGTTGTCTTTGAATTCACCCTTGACATTTAAATTCACTCTTGACATTTAAGATATTTCTGGTTAAACTGAAGACATGAACGAGAATATTAGCATTATAGACCTTCGGGATTTCACGGACGGAAGCAACCCCTACGGCACAGCTAGGGGTAGGAAGGCTCATGCTCAATTAATTGATTTTATTGATTCAAAGATAAAATCAAAAACAATTGGTATATCCCTCAAGAGAATTGAAGGCGCTGATGTTTCCTTTCTCCGTGAATGTTTAATCTACACTTTTAAACGATACGCTAAACAGATAGCGTTTTTCGTTAGAGATATTGCAGATGAAGACATAATCGATAATCTAAATGGTGCAGCTTTATCAGGTGACTACATAGTTACGTGCTGGACCAGCAACAAATGCTTCTTCGTCGGCCCTAAGCCATCCGAGTCCAGCAGAGCCCTTCTGGACGCCGTTACCCAAAAGCGCTCAGCGACCACTGTCCAAATCGCCCAAGCTCTAGATATGAGCGTTCAGAACGCTAGCACCCGCCTCAAACGCCTATCCGAGGACGGCTTCTTGGTGAGAGCTGAGATGACCGCTGAAAGCGGCGGGAAAGAGTTCGTCTACCACGTGATTGGCAATTCTGCTTAAAGGGGTTGCTTTATCGAGAAAAGGAGGTATGCTCTTGGCATGTCTCCTTTTTTTGGATTCGGGTTAAACCGGATAATTGATCGAGACGGGTACGGTGACCAGGAGGACCCCGCATGAAAGCGCACTACGAGATTCACGAGTCGAAAAATGGCGAAATGCGCTTTCAGCTCAAAGACCCCAAAGGAATGGTGATCCTCTCCAGCACCGTGTACACCAGTCGGGCAAGCTGCGGTAAGGGAATGGAGTCCTGTCGTGAGCACTCTCCATTCGACCGGTTCTACAGCAGGAGCGAGACAGGGGAGCATTCATTTAGCTTGAGGTCGTCCAACAACAGGATCATCGGCCACGGAGGCAAGCAAGCCACCGCTAATGATCGGGACGCAGTGATTTCAGCAGTTAAGAAATATGCGCCGACAGCGCAAATCATCAACTACAGCGAAGAAGGAGAGGAAAAATGTAAAGCCACCTGACCGAAGAAAAACTTCGTAGATGAGATACCGGAAAGCGAGTGCAATCGCCGTACGGTGGAGTGGAATGCTTCAAGCGAACAACAGTATTCCCATGTTCCGCACATCAGTCAAGCATCGACTGCAGAACTTCTCAGCTACGGCAATGAACTGGATCGCCCCTCGGCGACCCGAAGCCGCTATGCGCGGAATTCAAAGGAAATACTGAAATATGAACACTGAAAATCAGCATCATCAACACCATATCACCGTTCAAATTGCTGGCGATGACCTGCAATTCCGTCCGGTTCATCTGGAAGATCGCACTCCCACTGGAGCGCAAATTGCGGCGGCGGCAGGCTTCACGCCTGATCAATTGCCGGTCATCCTCCAACTGCTGCCCTCGGGGGCTCTCGAAGACATTCGCCCGGACGAGATCGCCAAGATCACTGATGGCCTGAACCGTTTCATCGTGGTCGAGTCGGATCGGAAATACCTTCTGACCGTGGATGGCGCCCGATTTGAATGGCCATGTCACCATATCTCCGGTCAAACCATCCGCATCCTGGCAGACATCGCAGACAACAAGCGGCTGCTGCTCGAACGTGAAGACGAAGCTGACAAAGATATCGAGAACAACGAGTTCGTTGACTTGGACGAGCCGGGGGTCGAGCGCTTCATCACCCGTAAAGCCATCTGGAAGCTGAATGTCCAGGGTGTGGTTTACGAGTTCGAGACGCACACGGTGAGCGTTCGTGAGGCCATGATCAAAGCCAAACTCGACACGAACCAAGCCTGGCAGATCTTCCTCATGGTCAGTGACCAGCCGAAGAAGGAGCTCACCATCAATGACGTGATCGATCTGCGCGCCCCAGGTATCGAGAAGCTTCGGTTGACTCAAAAGGACGTGAGTAACGGCGAGGTCCCGCAGGTACCACGCCGTGAGTTCAGTCTGCTGCCACAGGACGAGCAGTATCTGAACGCGGCGGGCCATCAATGGGAAACCCGCTTGAACACTGACGGTGGTCGCTGGCTGGTGATCAACGACTACCAACTTCCTCCTGGTTACTCCCACGCAGTGGTTCAGCTGGCACTGAACGTGCCGGCTGGCTATCCAGCCGCCATGCTCGACATGTTCTACGTCCATCCAGCAGTGCGACTGGCGAACGGGGCAGAGATCGCTCAGACCCAAGTGGTGGGCCACATCGATGGCGTCACGTTCCAAGGCTGGTCGCGTCACCGGGCTTGGAATCCGGCAACGGATAACATCACCACCCAACTCGCGATGGCAGACGGTTGCATCATGAAGGAGGTAGGCCTGTGAAAGCCCATTCTCGTCTGGTGCTGACGGACGAGATCCATACCTCGCTTCGGGAACACCTGTTCCCGGGCGACGGTAAGGAAGCCGCAGCCATCCTCATTTGCACTCGCTCGCCTGGCAGCAACCTGAAACTTCTCAGCCAAGAGCTGATTTTGGTACCGCACAAGGAGTGCTCAGTCCGTACTCCTGACTCACTCACCTGGCCAGGCAAGTATCTAGAGGACGCCATCGATAGAGCGCTCGTGGGGGCGCGCTCAATCATTTTGGTCCACTCCCATCCTGGCGGTTTGTACGAGTTTTCTTGGGTCGACGATGCGAGCGATGCCGGCACTATGGTTTCGCTAGCTCAGGGGGTGGAGTCCATTCACGGCTCGGCCATCATGGTGCCGTGCGGAGCTATGCGCGCGCGCATTTATCATCCTGACCAAACGTGCGAAGACATTGAGCTGGTCACGGTCCCCGGAGACACGATCCTTTTCTGGTCGATCGACGCGGAAGAGCACCTGACGCCTCCTATGGCATTTACTTCGCAGATGACCCACGCACTCCAGCGACTGACGGTCGCGGTGATTGGGGTCTCAGGCACCGGCTCGATCGTCGCGGAGCAAGTGACCCGCTTGGGGTTTGGCAAAGTCATCCTGGTTGATCATGACCATGTTGAAGAGAAAAACCTCAATCGTATCCTCAACTCGACTATCGCCGATGCTCAGTCAAAACGCCCTAAAGTTGAGATGTTTGCAGAGGCCATCGAGCGGATCCGTGGCCCCAACGTCGCCGAGCCAATTAACAACTCGGTGCTCTCGCGCGAAGCTGTTTTAGCGGTTGCTAACGCTGATGTCATTTTTTGCTGCGTCGATACGCACCAAGGCCGGATGATCTGTGATCTGATGGCATCAAGCTTCCTAACGCCATTGTTCGACGTAGGTGTAAAAATTCCTACCCGTCCCACCGAGTCAGATGGAAGAGCAATTCACGACGTTCAGGGGCGAATTGACTACGTCAAGCCAGGCGGCGCCACACTGGCCGACCGTAAAATCTACACCCCAGACTCGCTCTACGCTGAGGCACTGCGGAGCACTAACCCCGACGCACATCGTGATCAAGTGGAGCATGGCTACATCTCCGGTGTTCAGGAGGAAGCCCCTTCTGTGATCACGCTGAACATGCGAGCAGCCAGTGCTTGCGTGAACGAGTTCATTGCCCGGGCGTTCCCGTTTCGCGAAGAACACAACTCCAAATATGCCCAAACAAATTTCACGCTGTCTGGGTGCCTGGAGGACTTCGAACACGAGGACTCATTCAGAAAAGCGCCTAACCCTAAACTGGCGCAAGGAGGGAAAGAACCCCTTCTGGGGCTGCCTGACCTCGGAGTACGGCCATGACCTTCTTCCGAAATCTGCTAGCCAACACACTGCTCTGGCTTGAGCCATACCTTCCTCCTCGAAGACTGATCGTCGTCAAGGGAGATTCTCTTCCGGTCAAGATGCCAATTCGCTCGCTCGTACTTGCCAGGGACGGCAGAGAAGACTGGTGCATCGGTTTTCGATGCCCATGTGGCTGCGGCCGAACCATTGAACTGCTTGTGATTGAGGAGGCCAATCCTCGCTGGAGTTACACGTTGAATCCAGCTGGCCAGCCGTCCCTTCATCCGTCCGTATGGTTGAACAATGGTTGCCGGTCTCATTTCTGGGTCAAAGACGGCCGCATCAAATGGGTGTGATCGCCCTCACGAGTAAAAACTAACGAATGGACGAGGTTAGACCATGACCATACACATGAGCGGCTTGGAAAAACTGGGTAAAAGCATGCAAGCCCAAAACCTGGACATCCAAAAATTCAGGTTCAAAACCGGGGCAGTGGAGTTTGACTGCTTATTTTCCATGCGAGGAGACTACGAGCTTTCACTGACGACACGTGGCGCGAATCCGAGTTTTTTCCTATTCCCCATCACGAAAACATTTCAGATGGCGACCTATCTCAAAGGAGAAAATTCGAACTTGGTAAATGTGCTGCGCACACATGGCCTCTCAATGAAGGGCTTCAGCAGCACACAGTTTTTCAAGGACTTGGACAAAATCGTCCCAAGCGTCGCCCATACGAACAATGTACCGACGACATCCGAAATCCTTCAGTTGCGACATGACATGGAGGAGCGGGATCGGCCATTCTTTGACACGTGGATACCTTGGACAACTGGAGGCCCATCCGCTAAGAACAAGAAAAAAACGTTACTGCTGCTGGGTCCTGCTGCCCTCATCTATAGCGAGAAAAACAGCGCATCGTCGAGATGGAGCTCCGTCGAGCCTGATCGGTAGTGCCAATAGACAACGCTATAGACACGAAGGCTGCCGACAAGATCATTTTCAGCGGAGACGCTCTGTGAAAAGCCACACTGCGGGCCCTCATGAAGCACTGTCATAGTTACGGTGACGACTCTGACGGTCATCATAAAGCCCCTTTCGCTTGGGGCTTTACCACTTGGCATCCGCTAACTTAACCCTGATCAGTACCGTAATTCTGAGGTATCGAGAGTGGGAAGGGCAGCTTCGAGACACTTTGTGCCCCTCCCCAGCTATTATTCGAAAGCGGTGATCTCACTGAAGCGTTCAAAATGTCTTCAGCAGCAGACATCCTCTTGCATAGCAGCAATCGATAGGGCCCCAATATTCCCGATTCGATTACACAGAAGGCCATAGCTAGCTGATTTTTTTATAGATACCCTTTGAGGTACGTCGAAAAATCCACCAAATTCCAGTCCCGCCAAAATCGGGGCCTCACAGCAAACAACCGTTCGTCTGGTGCCGCACCATACAGAACAACGAAAAAGGCTCACCGAAAGGTGGGCCTTTTTTGTTTTGCCGCCCCTGAAAGTCAAAACTTTCGCTCCTCGGCTCTCGACTGCGTGTCGCGAGTGGAGTTACTGGCGGTTCTTCTGGCTCTGACCATGCGACCTGGGCATACGCCATGGCAGGACTTCAAGGGCTCTACGCCGTGAATGATCGATTCTGGTTGGCATCCTGCGGATGGCGGACGCCGGGCAGTCCCGGGAAGGCTGGGACCTGGTGGCGCTGACCGCCGCTTCTGCTTCAATTGCTCGATCGATACGCCCCATCCCTGTAGCCGGCGCGACTTATCTATCGTGCAGATGCTTTTTCAAGAATGACCGGGTTCGTTCGTGAACAGGGTTTTTCAGGATCTCTCCCGGCGCGCCCTCCTCCACTACAACGCCACCGTCCATAAAGATGATCCGGTCTGCCACTTCGCCCGCAAAGCGCATTTCATGGGTGACGATCAACATGGTCATGTGTTCCGCAGCAAGTTGCTTCATGACCAAGTTGACCTCTTCGACAAGCTCGGGATCCAGCGCCGACGTGGCCTCATCGAACAGCATGACTTTGGGTTGCATCGCCAGTGCCCGTGCAATGGCAACGCGCTGCTTCTGCCCACCCGATAGCCGAGAGGGGTATTCATCGAACTTGTTGGCCAGTCCAACTTTTGACAGGTACTCCATCGCCAGTTCACGAGATGCTTTTTTACTAAACCCTTTGAGCTTTATCGGACCCAGGGCAATGTTTTCATACACGGTCAGATGCGGGAACAGATTGAAGTGTTGAAACACCATGCCCATTTGCTGGCGCACCGCATTGATATGCTGTTCAAACGCCCGGCCTTTAAGGGGGCGATTGACGTGTTCACCCTCTAGCCAAATCTCACCGTCGTTCAGCACTTCAAGTTGATTGATTGAACGCAATAGTGTGCTTTTACCCGAGCCACTGGGGCCGATAATGGCGATGATTTGTCCGCGAGACACGGAAAGATCGATTCCTTTGAGAACTTCAATGGCGCCATAGGACTTGCGAGCGCCTTTAACCTCAATCATGGACGTTTCTGTGATCATCGTGACATCTCTACCTTATTTTCGAGAAGGTGCAGACCGGCTTCCAGAACAAGATTGACCGCATAATAAATAACCCCCACCGTCAGATAGAACTCAAACGGGCTGTATGTCTCGCTGACGGCACGCTGAGCGCTATAGACCAACTCTGCAATACCGATGATGGACACCAGGGACGTGTCCTTTAACAGCACGATCAGGTTATTTCCAAGGGGCGCAATAGTGCTGCGAAGTGCTTGCGGCACAATCACGTAACGCTGGGCCTGGCCGCGGCTGAGGCCAATGGACCTGGCGCCTTCGATCTGACCGGGGTCCACGGACATTACACCGGCACGAATCACATCGGCATTGTAGACAGCGAAGTGCAGGCTCAGGCCTATGATGCCGGCCACCAAGGCCGGGATATCGATCCCCACTTGCACCAGGCCGTAATAGATCACGTACAACTGTAGAAGAAGCGGCGTGCCCATCAGCAGCCAGGTGATAAAGCGCACCGGAAGTGCCGCTAGTTTGGGCGCATAAAGAACGATAAGTGCGAAGACCACTCCCAACATCAGGCTTAACACGCTGGAGCTTAGAAACAGTACAACTGTCCACCATAAGCCTGTCGCCAGCAGTTCAGAGTAGGGTGCAACTATGCTTAGATCGAGGCTTTGCATTGAAGAGTCTCACCTTGCCGCGAAGCGATTATCGAGGTAGTCAACAATCAATCTGACCGTGTAGACCATCGCAATATAAAGAACTGCCGACACCGCAAAAATCTCAAACGGTTTATAGGTTGAGCTGATAAAGCGTTGCGCGGTATAGGAGAGTTCAACCACGGATATGGTTGACACTAATGCGGAGCCTTTTATAAGCGCGACTGCATTAACGCCCAGCGGCCTTATCATCAACTTTGCCGTTTGAGGCAAGGTGACCAGCCATAAAGTCTGGCCTTTGCCGAAGCCGATCGAACGCGCAGCTTCTACCTGCCCTGGGTCAACGTTGACGATGGCACCTCGAATCGATTCCGCCATGTACGCCGCGATGTTCAGGCCCAGGCCGATCACCCCTGCCGCAAACGGCTCCAATTCGAGCCCGATTTGTGGTCCGCCAAAGTAGATGATGAACAGCTGAACCAGGCAGGGCGTCCCGCGAAAGATGCTTATGTAGACTCTTGCCAGGCATCGACCTATGAAAACGCCGGACAACCTCATGGCAACCAGCACGATGGCGATCAGGAACCCCAGTAGAAGTGCAAGTACGGAGATTTGCACCGTGGTCCAGGCCGCTTCCAGAAAAAAGGGGAGTGTGCGCTGTATGAGTGTCAGATCCATGGGAACGCTCGGAAAAGTCAGATTGACTGACCCGCAGATGAGCCGGGTCAGACTGAAGATGAATCAGCGGATATCTTTGCCAATCCACTTCATCGAGATCTTTTCGTAGCTGCCATCGGCGAGCATATCGTCAAGCGCCTTCTGCACCGTCGCCTTGAGCTCGGGGTTATTTTTGCGTAGCGCAATGCCCATGCCCTCAATGCCGCCGTCGCTTTCCGGGGGCGTGATGATGCGCACTTTTTGCCCTGTTTCCTTGACGGCGACCAGCACTGGAACGCTATCCATCACCAGCGCGTTGATGCGCCCGGCTTCCAGATCGACCAGCATTTCGGGAAGGCCTTTGTAGGTTCTGACCTTCAGGTTGCCGCGTGCCCTGGCCCATTTGTCGTGAGCGTCCCCCAGCGTGACGCCAACAGTCACATCTTTCAGATCATCCAGGCTTTGGATCGCCGAGTCCTCCTTCACCACAATCGTGCGGCCGGCGTGGTAGTAGGGCCCCGCGAAATCCACGGCCCTCAGGCGCTCCGGGGTGATGGTCATGGAGGCGATGATGGCGTCATATTTTTTTGCCAGGAGGCCGGCAATTATTCCGTCGAACGGGGTGGTGATGATCGTCACTTTCACGCCCATTCGCTCAGCCAGGGCCTCGCTGATGGAGGCGTCGAATCCGACAATCTGGTTCTGCTCGTTGGCAAAGCTGAAGGGGGAGTATTGACCGCTCATCGCGATGCGAATCTCTTTGGATTCCTGGATCGACTTCAAGTCGTCCGCGTGAGCAGCGGTGAAGGAAAGTAATGCTGCGGCGGCCACGGTGGAGGCGGCGATCAGACCCTTGAGCATTCTGGTTAGCATTGGATGGCACCTCTGAAGAATTATTATTTATTTTTTTGGGGCTCTTCACCCAGCCTTCAGGAAAAGCTTTGCATAGGCAATTGTGGAAAGCACCAGGCAAGGTGCCAGCCTGCCGGACACATTGCCGGAGTTGGCCGACACTATGCCGGCCAGGCACGGCGCTTGTCCTGCGTACTGCGCCAAAGCACGTAAAGCGTGCGACAAAACCGAGCAGGCAATTCCAGCTCCGCCTCTCGCCACACGCCCCCCGGCGCCACGACTTACTGGAGCGCAGCCTTGAAGCTTTCGTCCAGAACCTCAAGCAGAAAGTCGGCATTTTTATGACTGAAAATCATCGATGGGCGCATTTTCAGCACGTTGTCATGGGGGCCTTCAGTGCCGATCAAAATGCCTCGCTCCCGAGCACCATCGGCGACTTTCCTGGCCAGTTGCGTGGCTGGAAATTTGCTTTTGCGATCCGTGACAAGCTCAATCCCCAGGAACAGCCCCAGGCCGCGTACGTCGCCAATGGCGTCGTATCGCTGTTGCAGTTTGCGAAAGCCATCGAGCAAATAATTGCCAACTGTCAGGGCGTTGAGTTTCAAGTTATCGCGCTCAATCACATCGAGCACGCTGAGCCCTACGGCACATGAAACCGGGCTGCCGGCAAAGGTGTTGAAGTACTCCATGCCGTTGTTGAAGCTGTCTGCAATCTCGCGTGTGGTGACCACCGCCGACATGGGGTGTCCATTGCCAATGGGTTTGCCCATGGACACTGCGTCGGGCACCACGCCCTGGGTTTCAAAGGCCCACCAGTGGCTGCCCACTCGACCAAAGCCCACCTGGACTTCGTCAGCCAGGCAAAGGCCGCCTTCTGCACGAACCATTGCATAGACTTCTTTCAAGTAGTTTTCCGGGAAGAACAGTTGCCCGGCGACACTGGGAATGGACTCTGCCAGAAAGAACGCCGGGGACCTGCCCTGCTTGCGCATGGTCTCGATCTGCTGCGCCACACTGTCAGCGAAACGCTTGCCAAGCTCCTCGAACGGCCAGTGGTCGATGCCACGGTAGGTGTCCGGGACGGTCGCTTCAAACACATGCTCTGCACGGCCTTTACCGGCTTTGCGCTTGTATTTGTAGGGGCTGAGGTCAATCAGTTCCTGGGTCGTGCCGTGGTAAGCCCAGTCCAGCACAATGGCGTCGTTGCGGCCCGTGTGATTGCGCGCCATGCGCAGCATGAGGCTGTTTGCTTCACTTCCGGAGCACCCGAAGGAAGCAACGGCCAAGCCTTCAGGCAGGGTCGCGGTGAGCCGCTCGGCATACTCCACAATATGGTCGTGGAGGTAACGCGTGTTGGTATTCAGTTTTGAAGCCTGACGCGAAAGCGCCTGCACCACATCGGGATGAGAGTGGCCGAGATGGCAGACGTTATTGAAGCAGTCCAGATACGCTCGGCCAAAGTTGTCGATCAACCAGACCCCATCACCGCGCACGAACTTGATCGGGTCCGAATAGGAAATCGACAAGTTGGGGAGCAACAACGCCTTACGCTTCGCCACAATCTCAGCCTTGGTCCGGCCCTCCTGGCTGTAGGTCTCCGGAGGAATCCCGGCCAGAACCGATGCATCGGGAAAAATGTCGGCCCATACGTCAAGGTAAGCCCGCTCGCCTACGCCAATGAACTCGCTCGCCTTGAGCTGGGTGTCGGTGGACATCTGGAAATGCACATGGGGGATCCAGCCGCCGTTCTCCGTATCCGCCCCCATGTATCCGACAAGCGCGCCGGCCTCAAGACGGTCCCCGGGTTTCAGCCGCGCCATGGCTTCGTGCGCCATGTGCCCCCACAAGGTCAGGAACGGCGGGCAGCCTTCAGGCGCGTGTTCGAGCATGATCAGACCGCCGTAGCCAAGCGGTTCAAGCTCGACCTCGACGCTCTGCACCACGCCGGCGACGGGGGTATACAGAGGTGTTCCAGCGGGCATGATCAAGTCGACACCGACGTGAATGATCCGCCGCTGCCCTTCGATAAATCGCGACTCAAACGCCGTGTCGGTGTAGATGGTCCGTTCTTCGCCCCATGGCCCGATGCCCAGCGGCACCTTGTGCTCGGCAGAAAAATCACTCCACCACTGGGTGGCCTCCGCTGGGCGCTGCTCGGCGGAAGCGATGGTCATCACATGGGAGGCATCTGCGAACGGAACAATCACCTTGTTCAGGGTCGCCGCCGATGGGTGCACGATGTCCGCGAATGACTGACTGTTTTCGGCCACCCAGCGGCGAACCGCCCCAGCCCCTTCGATCGCGTCAAACCCGCAGGCCTTGCGCAGGATCGCCGTCGCCAGTCGCGGGTTCATGCGGTCCATTTTTTCCAGCAGGCGCCAGGCCGGCGCTTCGCTGATGGCAAGGTAGGGATTGTCTTGGGTCCGGTCGTAGCGCGAGGCCGACAAGGTGACGCTTGTGACCAGGCGCATGGCAATGAGGGTGAAGAGGACGTCCAGCTCCTGCGCCTGCAGCGGGTACGTTTCATGGAAGCCGGCAGTGAGCGCGGCGGCCGCGCCGATCGGATCGTCCATGTCGAGAATGGAATAGGCGCAGGTGATGGCTACTTCGGCAATGAGCACCGTATGGACAGCATCACCAAAATCGATGATGCCGGAGACTTTCTGATGGTCCTGGGGATCGACGAGGACATTCCAGTCATTGCCATCGTTGTGAATGATCTGTGTGCGCAATCGCGAAAGCCTGGGTTGAACGGTGTTTTCGAAACGGTCAATGAAGCGCTCCAGAATGGCCCTTCTGCCAGGGTCTTCGACGAAGTGCAGGCGTGATCTGGAACGTGCGGCGTGACGCAAGTCCCAGTCCAGATCACGTATCGCGCCGGGGTGCATGAAGCCCTGAAGCGCACGATCCATATCACCGAACGCTCGACCCAGGCTGCGCATCAGCTCGAACGTACGCGTGACCTCGGCCAGCGGTGTTCCGTGCAACCAACTGACCAGGCGCACCGCATGGGTTTCGCCGGAAGGGGCTACTGCCGAGGCCAGGAAATCCCCTGCGAGGCTTTTCTTGAGCAAGGGCACCGCAAGCTCGGGGCTGTTACTGGCGAGGTGACTGAGAATGGCCGTCTGCAGCTCACTTTCAACCCGTGGTTCAGTCGAGTTGACGACTTTCAGAATCCACCCCGCATCGTTTCCTGTCTTCAACCGATAGTTGCGGTCTCGCTCACCGTCCAGAGGCGATGCCGTCGCAGTAACGTTGTAAAGCTGTTCAGCCAGCGCTTCGGCATCCCTCGTCGAGAACTGAGGGGCGGGGTGGGAAAGGTTCGTCATAGTAATTGTTTTCCAAGCCATTTTTTTCAGATAGCTTGGCATGCGAAATAGGGGAGGACAGTAGGTATGCGGTCGGCTTTGGCCTGCATATTGTCGGAATCGACCGGCACAAATTCGGTAGCACAACGGGGGGAGTTCTCATGCGCGACCTGGACACGAAAGATCGCGAAATACTGGAAATTCTGTCCAAGGAGGCGCGCATTGCGCTGAAGGCTCTGGCAGCCAGAATCGGGCTTTCAAGAAGCGCCACCAGCGAGCGGGTCATCAACCTTGAACGCAATGGCGTGATCAGAGGCTACCGAGCGGATATCGGCGAAATCGATGCCAATGTGATTCGCGCCATCCTTCTCGTGAGTCTGAAACGCACCCCTGCGATGGGCCTGCTGGACCTGCTGGCGCAGAACTCCCAGGTGCGGCGCATTTCTTCGGTCAGTGGCCAGCTCGACCTGGTGATTGAGGTCGAATCACGCACCATCGATGATCTGAATCGAGTCAGGGATGCCGTCGCCAGCCACGAGTCCGTTGAGGACATCACCACCGCGGTCGTTCTGCGGCGCGATATTGATCGACAGTCCTGAGTCACTGAAAAATACCGAATACGAGGACCGTAACGGCAAGACGCTGGAGCCCAACGAGGGCAAGAACTATGAGTTCGGTCTCAAGGGCGAGTTCTTCGACGGCCGCTTGAACACCAGCCTCGCCTATTTCGAAGTGCATAAAAAAATCGACCGCTAGCCGACACGCGGTTCAACTCGATTCCGGGCAACGACCGCGCCTATGTGGGCACCGAGACCAAGACCAAAGGCTATGAGGCGCAGATCTCCGGCGAACTCAGCCCCGGCTGGCAGTTGCAGGCGGGCTACACCCACAAGATCGCCCGCGATGTCGAGAACGAAAAGGTCTCGGCCTGGGAGCAGGAAGATCAGGTCAGCTTCTACACCTCGGCCTACTACGGCGACCCGCGCAATGTGATGGTCACTACCCGCTGGGATTTCTGACCTCAGCGATGGGCCAGGCAGTGCGTTGAGCATTGCCTGGCTCATTGCCAGTGAGGTGCATAGGCCATGTGGCTACTTAAATCATCACCGCCAGTACTGGATTTCGCGCGCTGTTCACCACGGTGACGCCGTGCAATGTAAATCCAAGGGCATCACGCCATTTTTATTGGGCTCCGTTGCCCTGCATCGAGCTGAAAAGCGCCTCAACAGCAGCATCGAAAAGCACAGCCGTTTTCCTGGCTGTGTGTGTGCGCTTCATGATTCGATGCCAAACGAACCTCACAACCCGCCACAAAAACACCTCAGTTGTTACTTCACTTTGCCCAAGGTTGCGCCCCTCCATACCCCACGCTAGCCTCGACCTCGCTGCTGAACCTTGGTCTGCCTCTATTCCATGTCAGCAGCAACATACCGACCCGCGAAGCGTTCGCTCATGCCTCGGAATTGCTGCGTATCGCCAGGATGTTGACCGGGAATGCGGCGATGGAGAAAGAGCCAAGTTCGGCCGACCGACGTTAGGGAGCAGGCCGTAAACCTGGGTAAGAGATCGCACCTGATAAAGGCTGGTAGCGGGTTGTGGCCGTTACACGGCCCAGCGGGAGCAAGCCTCCTCGTCACGAGGAGGGTCATAGGCCAAGTTACGGGCTTTTTGCATTTTGATCGGCAAAGTGTTGCGCAACAGAGAGTGTGTCTCTAATCTTTGTATACGCCAATGGCGGATAGATTATCCAGATGATATTCATTGAGTCTCCCATCTTTACAGAAGATCTTGGCGAGCTTCTAAACGATGAAAGCTACGGCGAATTTCAAGAGTTCCTGGCCGAGTTTCCAACGGCTGGTGATGTGATCCCGGGGACCAATGGGCTAAGAAAGGTCCGCTGGACAGCTCAGGGCAAAGGCAAGAGCGGTGGAGTCAGGGTGATCTACTACCACCTTTCGGCGGCCTACCAGATTCGGCTGATTCTGATCTACCGCAAGGGCATCAAAGACGATCTCTCTCCAACGGAAAAGAAAGTCCTGAGCGCGTTAAACAAAGGGTGGAAATGATGGAAAAGAACCTATTCAACCGCCTGGTCGAAAGCATGACCCAGATGGATGAAATTGATCGGGGTGAGCGTCCGCCATCACGTGAATTTCACGTTGACGCAGTGAAGGTCAAAATGATTCGCCAGGCCACGGGGCTTTCCCAGGCGCGCTTTGCCAAAGCGATCGACGTTGCCGTGGGCACGCTGCAGAACTGGGAGCAAGGCCGACGAGCGCCAGAAGGTCCGGCACGGGCACTGCTGCGGGCCATACACAATGATCCAGTACATGTCTTGGCGGCTCTTGAACAACGCTAGCTCCGTCCCCCTGCATCGAGCTGAAAAGCGCCTCAACAGCAGTATCGAAAAGCACAGCCCGTGTTCCTGACTGTGCGTGTGCGCTTCATGGTTCGATGCAAAACGCCCAACAAAAAAAACGTCCCCACAGACTAGCGCTGATCCGGTAAGAACGAACACTTCATCTGTGGTGAGGGAGCTTGCGCCCGCTCGGGGGCCGGCGTCCGCAAACATGACAGAGTGCGGTGGCTGGGTTTGGGGCCGCTGCGCGGCCCAGCGGGAGCAAGCTCCCTCGCCACAGGTTATGGGGTGCCCGCTTTCACGGGCGGTTTCGTCGGTGGGGGCTTTGAGCCTTACAAGGGCGCGGGCTGCACATCCTTGAAGGTCAAGCCAGGGCTGTCGCTGATTTGCCAAGGGTTGGCGCCACCGGTCTGGGTGAAGCGCAGGGTGTCGAAGCGGGAGTCCTTGAGGCCGTCGATCTTGGCTTTGGCGGTGCCGCTGAAGCGTACGCGCTCGAAGGTCAGGCCCTGGTGGTAGGCGTTGTTTTTGCCTTCACCCTTGACTTCGATGGCGGCCAGTTTGGCGTTCTCGACGCTGACGTCGCTGACCCGAATGTCTTTGAACTGCCCGGGTACGGTGGATTTGGTGTAGTCGAGTTTGGCGTTGGGGTCGTTGTAGTCGAGGGTGAAGATAAAGGCTTGCTTGACCGTGTTGCGGATCGCCGAATCGCGGAAGACCACGTTGCGCGCGCCACCGTCCATGAAGTTGGTGCTTTTCATGCGCAGGCCGGCATCGGTGCCGTCGGAGACGTTGTCTTCAGCCAGGATGTTCTGGATCCAGGCGCCGGTATGGCTGCCGGCGACCACCATGCCGTGGCCCTTGCGGAAGAAGTTGTTGAAGATCCAGGCATCTTCCTGGGGCTTTTGCTTCACCGCTTCGGCGCCGGTGCCGGCGGCGAAGTTGACGCAGTCATCGCCGGTGTCGAAGAAGTTGTTGAACACCATCGCCCCCTTGCTGTTGGCGAATTCGATGCCGTCGCCGTTGTTGGCGTCGTAGGTCTTGTGGGTGGTGTTGGCCATGACCACGTTTTCGGTTTCCAGGTTCATGATCCCGTGGTACGCCGGGTTGAGCACGGTGAAGCCGCCGTAGAACACGTTCTTCACGTTGCGCAGGGTGATCAGCGACGAGCGCATCTGGCCGTAGGCGTCCTTGACGTTCAGACCCCGAGCCACGGCTTGCTCGACCTGGGCCTTGGCCAGGATGCCGTCCTGCATGTAGCGGGTGTTGTCGCTGGGCAGGTAGAACGGCAGCAGCCGGCCCAGTTCGTCCTTGACGTCGGCCTGGCGCTTCCAGCCGTTGCCGTCGATGGTGCCCTTGCCGACGATGCGGATGTTTTCGAAGGTCTGGTGCTGTTGCGGATCACGCGGCAAGGCATTGATCAGCGAGGCCGGGCGCACGGTGGTCGAGTACGGATACTGGATGTAGCCCGCCAGCGGATAGTCTTCGGCACGCTCGGAGCCGAGCAGGGTCGCGCCCTCGGCGATCTCCAGGGTCATGTTGCTCTTGAGGTAGAGCGCGCCGCTTTTGTAGGTGCCTTTGGGCAGCAGCACTTTGCAGCCGGCCGTGCAGGCGTCGATGGCGTTCTGGATCGCCAGGGTGTCGAGGCTGCTGCCATCGCCCTTGGCACCGTATTTTTTGACATCGAACAGGGCCGGGACTGGGCTGGTGCGCTGCACCACGGCCGGGCTGTCGGCGGACTCCTTGCCATGGCCGTCGACCGAACGCACGGTGAAACGGTATTGGGTGTCGGGCTTCAGGCCCTGGGCGGTGAAGCTGTGGATGGCGATGCGGTAGTGGAAGTTGGCCTGATCCTGCTCGTAGAAGCGATCGATGTAGGGCTTGGCCGGCGATACGCTGTCGTTATTGCCATTGGCGCTGCCCAGCAGGGTGCCATTGACGTAGACCCGGTAATCCTTGATCGCGGCGTGGTCCGCGGGTTTTTCCCAGACCAGGATGATCTGCTGATCATCAAAGGCCAGGGTCGGCACTTGCACCTTGCTCGGTGCTTCCAGGGCCCACAGCGGCAGGCTGCAGCCTAGCGTGAGGGCGGCGACGACAGCACGTGCCAGGGGGCGTTTGGGCAGAGCGACAGCAGGGTTTTGATACGGCATGTTGTTTTCCTTGTTTTTGCCAGTCATCACACCGGGGTGGCTGAACCTCTGGGTTCAGGCCGAGAGCCCGGCTTCTTCGAGGTATTGGCTGCGGTTGACGAACGTCTCGCGCGGCATTTCCCTCACATCCATAGACAGCGCCTCGACCTCGGGCAGCAAGGCTACCAGGGCGGCCAGGGTCGCCGAGGCGAGGCTGCGTTGTTGCTCGGCGCTGCGCCCGGCGAACAGGTACAGCGCCACGTGCACGAAGTCGTCCTGGGTCGCGCCGCAGCGGTAATGGCTGAAGCCGTTGAGGCGCACCTTGATGTCTCCCGGCTTGAACACGCCGAAGGCATCGAGGGCGTCATGCACGGCAGCCAGCAAGGTCTGTTCGCCAACGCGCTGGGCCAGGGCAACCGGGCAATCGATGATGCAATGGGGCATGGCGGATCTCCTTTCAGGGGTCAGGGGGTGTCAAAGCCGAAAGCGCGCCACGGATTCGCGCAGTTCATCCGCCAGGCGCTCCAGGGAATGCACGTTGCCGTGAGCCGCGCGTACCGACGCCGCCGAGTCTTCGACGCGGTTGGCGATGCTCTCGATGTTCTGCGCCACGCTGGCGCTGGCCTGGCTTTGTTCGGCGGTGGAACTGGCCACTTCGCGCACCTGGACCAGGGTCAGCGAAGCCCCGCGATTGATCTCGCGCAGGGCGTTGGCGGCCTGCTCGGCCAGGGCCACGCCAATCGCCACCTGGGGCGTGACGGCGGTCATGCCTTCGACCACCGAGCCGGTGTCGACCTGGATCGAATTGATCATGCGGGTGATGTCCTGGGTCGCCAGCGCGGTGCGCTGGGCCAGGTGCCGCACTTCATCGGCCACCACCGCAAAGCCCCGGCCCTGCTCCCCGGCCCGCGCCGCCTCGATGGCGGCATTCAGCGCCAGCAGGTTGGTCTGGCTGGCGATGTCGCTGATGGCGCTGGCGATGCCGTCGATCTCATGGGTGCGCTTGACCAGCCCGGCGATGCGCACCGAGGCGTCCTCGACCTGGGCCGACACTTGCTGGATCGCCCCCGCCGCCTGGTGCACCAGTTGTTCGCCGTCGGCCGCCAGTTGCGCCGAACGCGCGGAGTTGGCCTCGGTCTCGCGGGCACTGGAGGAAATATGATCGATGGTGACCGACATCTGCTCGATGGCCGCCGCCGTGGCGGTGGTGGCTTCCGAGGTTTGCTGGGAGGCGCTGTCGATCTGGCGCATCTGCCCGGTCAGGCCACTGGCCGCTTCACCCAACAGGCCGGAGCCGTTGTGGATGCCGACGATCATTTCCCGCAGGCTGGTCTGCATGGTCGCCACCGCCGCCAGCAGGCTCTGCGGGCCGAAGCGCCCGCTGACCGCACGGCTCAGGTCACCGGCCGCGATCGCCCGCGCCACCTCGGTGGCATAGGTCGGCTCGCCGCCAAGGCTGCGATAGATGCCCCGGGACATGCTCAAGGCCAGCGCCGTGGTCACCAGCACCACCACCAGACCGACCCCGAGAAACTGCCAGGCCAGGCGCCAGAATGCGGCGTCGATGTCATCGACAAAAATGCCGAAACCCACCAGCCAGTTCCAGCCGTCGATTTTGGTGATGCCGTTGATTTTCGGCACCGCCTGTTCAGCGCCCGGGTATTTGGCCAGGTCGTCGAAGTAGGCGAAGCGGGTGTTTTTCAAACCGTCCAGATAGCCCTGCCACTTGGTTCGACCGTCGGCCAGGGTCACGCCGACGTCGACCTTGCCGATCACCTCGGGGTTGGGATGGACCAGGCCCAGGGCGTCCATGGTGCGGGCCCAGAGGTAGGTCTTCTTGCCATCGCGCAGGCTCGACAGGGCTTCGATGGCCTTCGCCTGCGCGGCGTCGCGGCTGAGGATGCCGCGTTGTTCCTGCTCCTGGTAATACGCCACTTGCTGCGCGGCCAGATTGAGCACGGTGTAGATTTCGCTGCGTTTGTTTTCCAGCATGTTCGAGCGCAGGGCGCTCAAGCCGAACCCGGCAATCAACAGCAGGCCGAGCACGGTGCAGATGACCATAAGCGTGAGTCGATGATGCAGCTTCATAACGCGTCCCTGTTGCGTTGTACCCGGCTCACCCGGTTCCTGATCGAGGTCCTGCGGCGCCCCGACAGCGCCGCAGGCAACCGCCTTACTGGGCGCCGAGTTTCTGGATCAGCGCGCCCAGTTGCTCGACTTCGTCCGGCAGCAGGTCGGTCAGCGGTGCGCGCACCGGGCCCGCGTCATGCCCGACCAGGCGTGCGCCGGCCTTGACGATGCTCACGCCATAACCTTCGCAGCGGTTGCGAATGGCCAGGTACGGCAGGAAGAAATCATCGATCAGGCGGCCCACGGTTTGGTGGTCGTCAGCGGCCACCGCCTTGTAGAAGTCCATGGCGGTTTTCGGGATGAAGTTGAACACCGCCGAGGAATACACCGGCACGCCCAGGGCCTTGTAGGCCGCAGCGTAAACCTCTGCGGTCGGCAGGCCGCCAAGGTAGGTCAGGCGCTCGCCCAGGCGGCGACGGATCGAGACCATCGATTCGACTTCGCCGATGCCGTCCTTGAAACCGATCAGGTTCGGGCAGCGCTCTGCGAGGATTTCCAGGCTTTCGGCGTTGAGCCGGCACAGGTTGCGGTTGTAGACCACGACGCCGAAGTCCACCGAGTTGCAGACCTGCTCAACGTGAGCCACCAGGCCCTTCTGGCTGGCTTCGGTGAGGTAGTGCGGCATCAGCAGGATGCCGGCCGCGCCCAGACGCTCGGCTTCCTGGGCATAGGCGATGGCCTGGCGAGTCGCGCCACCGGCGCCGGCGAGGATCGGCACCTGGCCCCTGCAGGTGTCGACGGCAGTCTTGATGATCTGGGTGTATTCGGTGGGTTCCAGGGAGAAGAACTCACCGGTGCCGCCCGCGGCGAACAGCGCACTGGCACCGTACGGGGCGAGCCACTCGAGGCGGCGGGCGTAGGTGTCGGCGCGGAAGTCGCCTTTCGCGTCGAAGTCAGTGATGGGGAACGACAGCAAGCCGGAAGACAGGACGGATTTTAGTTCTTGTGGAGTCATGGTTCGCAAACCTCGAGCCGGAAAGTGAATGAAATACCTTAAGAGGTACGTCATCGTACAACTAAAATTGGAAAAGAACCACGCCAAAAACATCCTGGCTATGTAACCGCAAGTAAAAACCCTGTAGACAAAGGGCCAAACCCCGGAAAACCCATGGGATAGCGGCGCAGAGCCCTTTTATAGTTGTACGATAACAATAGCGCTGCCAGCGCCCTTCTCAACCGGCGAGTTGCCGTTCGGATTCGCGGCTGAAATCGCGGCTGGCCTGCACCAGCATCCGGGTATAGGCATGGCTCGCCAGGTCCTGGCTCAGGGCCTGGCTGTCGAGCAGCTCGACGATCTTGCCCTGCTGCATCACCGCCACCCGATCACACAGGTGGGTCACCACCCCCAGGTCGTGGGTCACCATCAGGTAAGTGAGTTTCTCGCGCTGCCGCAGGTCCGCCAGCAGGTTGAGGATCTCGGCCTGCACCGACACATCCAGGGCCGAGGTCGGCTCATCCAGCAGCAGCACCCGGGGTTCGAGAATCAGCGCCCGGGCAATCGCCACGCGCTGGCGCTGGCCACCGGACAGCTGGTGCGGATAGCGATAACGAAAGCTCTCGTTGAGGCCGACCTTGAGCAGAATCTCGTTGATCCGGTCGTCCTTGTCGGCGATGCCGTGGATGATCAGCGGCTCACGCAGCGCGGTGTCGATGGTGTGGCGCGGGTGCAGGGAACCGTAGGGGTCCTGGAACACCATCTGCACCTTGCGAAAGTGCTCCTTGGGGATCTTGTGCTGCAACGGCGCGCCGGCAATGCTCAGCTCGCCACTCCAGTGCCGGTACTGCCCGGCCAGGCAGCGCAGGACGGTGGTCTTGCCCGAGCCGGACTCCCCCACCAGGCCGAAGGATTCACCATCGGCGACGCTGAGGTTGACGTCGTGCAGCACCTGGTTGAGGGCCGGGCCGGCGCCGAAACTGAGGTTCAGCGAGTGTGCTTGGATCATGGGCATGGTCGGTTCCTCAAGAAGTCAGCCAGAGCGGATCGCGCTGCAGCACCGGCAGGCGCTCGCGGCGGTTGTCCATGCTCGGCAGGGCAGCCAGCAGGCCACGGGTATAGGGATGCTCGGCGTACTGCAGGTCGCAGGCCGCCAGGGACTCGACCACGCGCCCGGCGTACATCACCAGCACCCGGTCACAGTAATTGCGCACCAGGTTCAGGTCGTGGCTGACAAAAATCAGCCCCAGTTCCTGCTGCTCCACCAGCTCTTCGAGCACGCTGAGCACCTGCTGGCGCACCGAGACGTCGAGGGCCGAGGTCGGCTCGTCGGCGATGATCACCTCGGGCCGGGTGATGACCATCATCGCGATCATGATGCGTTGCCCCATGCCGCCGGAGACTTCATGGGGGTACAGGTTGTAGACCCGCTTCGGGTCGCGGATATGGACTTTTTCCAGCATCTCCATCACCCGCTCGCGGGCGTCGCTGCGGCTGGCCTTGTGGTGGGCCAGGTAGGCCTCGGCGATCTGGTCGCCGACCTTGACCACCGGGTTGAGCGAGTATTTCGGGTCTTGCATGATCATCGAGATGCGCTGGCCACGGATCTTCTGCATGGCCTTTTCACTGGCCGAAAGCAGGTCGACATCGCCAAAGCGCAGGGTCTTGGCGGTGATTTTGGCGCTCGCCGGGTGCAGCTTGAGCAGGCTGCGGCCGACGGTGGATTTACCCGAGCCGGACTCGCCGACGATGGCCAGTTTTTCCCGGCCCAGGGTGAAGGACACATCACGCACGGCGTGCATTTCTTTCTTGCCACTGACGAAGCGCACATTGAGCCCTTCGACGTTCAGTTTGATGTCGGACATGGAGCCTCCGGTTACTCGCTACGCGGATCGAGGATGTCCCGCAGGCCATCGCCCAACAGGTTGAATGCCAGGCTGACCAGCATGATCGCCGCACCCGGTACGGCCACCAGCCACCAGCACTCGAGCATGTAGCGCCGGCCGGTGGAAATCATCGCGCCCCACTCCGGCGACGGCGCCTGGGCACCCAGGCCGAGAAAGCCCAGCGCGGCGGCGGTCAGGATGATCCCGGCCATGTTCATGGTCAGGCGGATGATCACCGACGACATGCACATCGGCACGATATGCCGCAGGATGATGCGCGACGACGAAGCGCCTTGCAGCTCCACCGCCACCACGAAATCGGCGTTGCGCAGGGACAGGGTTTCCGCCCGCGCCAGGCGCGCAATCGGTGGCCAGGAGGTCAGGGCAATCGCCACCACCGCATGCTCCAGGCCAGGGCCCAGGGCGGCGATAAAGGCCAGCGCCAGTACCAGGCTGGGGAAGGAAATGAAGATGTCGGTCAGGCGCATGAACACGGTGTCCACCACGCCGCCGTAG
The DNA here is from genome assembly GCF_000416215.1 of Pseudomonas sp. CF161. Lineage (NCBI taxonomy): Bacteria > Pseudomonadati > Pseudomonadota > Gammaproteobacteria > Pseudomonadales > Pseudomonadaceae > Pseudomonas > Pseudomonas sp. CF161. The sequence goes on along the minus strand of NZ_ATLP01000112.1, from coordinate 301,661 downwards.
TAGCCCGAGACGGTGCCGATAAACAGCCCGATCGGGCCGACGATCACGGTCACCAGGGTGATGATGTACAGCGTGATGCGCGAGCCATAGACCAGCCGGCTGAAGATATCCCGACCGTACTCATCGGTGCCGAACCAGTGGGCGGCGCCCGGTGCCTGCAGGGCGCTGGCCAGGTTCTGCGCGACCGGGTCATGGGTGGCGATCCAGGGGGCGAAGGCCGCGACCACGATCAGCAGCAGCGCGACCAGCAAACCGGCCAGGGTCATGGGGTTGCGCAGCAGGTGGCGCAGGACCCGCAGGCCGCTTTTGCACAAGGCATCGAAGCTGGACCCAGGGGCCCGCTCGCTCTGGCGCTTGGCGGTGGAGTCGGTAGAAGACATGTTGGCAATCATCGGCATGTTCTCGGTTCGAAATCAGGATCACCCGACGCGCCCGCAGGCGCCCCGGGTGGCACTCAGCGTTGCTTGTAGACACCCAGGTAACGGGTGGCTTCGGCGTCATCGCCGTCGAAGCCCTTGACGTCGGAAGCGCTGACCACGGTGTCGGTCATCTGGGAAATCATCATGATCGGGCCCACCTGCTGGTCGTAGAGTTTCTGCGCCTGGTGGTACAGGCTCAGGCGTTGGGCCCCGTCGCGCTCGACCCCCACCTTGTCGATCAGGCTGTTGAGCTCCGGGCTGAAGAACGAGGCACGCCAGCCCTGGAAGTTGGGCAAGCCGGCGTCATCGCTGTTGTTGGGGTTGTAGGCAAAGGTGCGCAGGCTGAAATACGGGTGCGGGTAACGCTCGGCACCCCGGGCGACGATGATTTCAAAGTTGCGCGCGCGCATCGCGCCATACACCTGGTTGCCGGTGCCGGTGACGATGCTGGCCTTGATCCCGCCTTCGGCCAGGGTCGCTTGCAGGCGCGCGGCGATGTCGATGAAGGGCGGCTCGGACAAGGTGCGGATGGTGGTGCTGAAGCCTTCGGGGTAACCGGCTTCGGCCAGCAGTTTCTTGGCCTTGGCCACGTCCATGTGGTAACCCGGATCCGGCAGGCGGGCCTCCAGGCTCAGCTGCATCGGCTGCTGGTTGAGCTTGCCGTAGTAAGGCATCACCTGCTCGTCCAGGCCCTTGTAGTCGATCAGGTTGCGCACCGCTTCGCGCACCTTGGGCTTGGCGAACTCGGGCTGCTTCATGCTCATGGCCACGTAGTACATGGTGCCGCGCTGCAGGGACTGGACCTGGATTTTCTCTGAACCATCGATGGCGCGGATGTCCGGCGCGGCCATGCCATAGGCCAGGTCGAGGTCGCCGCGCTCAAGCATCAGGCGCAGGGATTGGGACTCGGTCATGTGCCGCACCACCACGCGCTTGAGCTTGGCCGCGCCATTCCAGTAACCGTCGAAACGGGTCAGCAGCAGCGAGTCGTTGGCACTCCATTTGGTCAGCACGAACGGGCCGCTGCCGGCCTCGTTGGTCACCAGCCAGCCGGCGCCCAGGTCGCCGTTTTTCTCGTGGGCCAGGGCGGTCTTGCGGTCCACCACCACGGCGCTTGGGGAGATCGCCAGGGAGTCGATCAGCAGCAGTGGGTCCATTACTTGCGGCAGATCGATGACCAGGGTGTGGGCATCACTGGCGCGGATCAGCGACTGGATATTGTCGACGCTGTAGCCGTAGGCCTTCCAGGTGGTGGCCAGGCCGAAGTTGAGCTTCATCACCCGGTACAGCGACCAGGCCACGTCTTCAGCGGTCAGCGGGTTGCCGGAGTGGAACTTCACGTCCTGGCGCAGGTGGAAGGTCACCTGCTTGCCGTCTTCGCTGATTTCCCAGCGCTCGGCCAGTTGCGGCAGGTGTTTTTCCGGGTTGCCGTGGTCACGCTTGATCAGGGTGTCGTAGAGGTTGGCGTTGACCCCGGACGCATCCAGGCCCGGGGCGTTGGCCGGGTCGATGGAGAACAGGTTGACCATGCTCATGCCGACGATCAGTTGGTCGTTCGGCGTCTTGGCGTGCACCGCGGCCATCGGCCCCAGGGTCAGGACCGCCGCCAGCAGGCCCATGTGCAGTTTGGAAAATGCAGTCTTCATTCAAGGATCCTTCTTCTTATATTTTTATCGGTTCGCAATGGCAAAACGGGTCAGCGGGTGCGCGGGTCAAACACCTTGTACAAGGCGTCGCTGATCAGGTTCAGGGCGACGAAGATCAGGCCGATCACCAGCACACAGCCCATCACCGCGTTCATGTCGCCGAGCATCAGGCTGCTGGTCAGGTACTGGCCGAAACCGGGCCAGGCGAACACGGTCTCGATCAGCACCGCGCCTTCGAGCAGCGAGCCGTAGGCCAGCGCGACCACCGTCAGCAGTTGCACGAGAATGTTGCGAAAGGCGTGGCCCCAGACCACCTGGCTGCGGGACAAGCCCTTGACCCGGGCGGTGATGATGTATTCCTGGGACAGCTGCTCCAGCATGAAGCTGCGGGTCATGCGGCTGATGTAGGCCACCGAGTTCAGGCCCAGGATCAGCGACGGCAGGATGATATGGCGCAGGGCGCTGGCAAAGGCGTCCCAGTCCCGGGCCAGGGTCGAGTCGATCAGCAGCAGCCCGGTCACTTCCGGCACCATGCCGTCGTACGCCAGGTCGATGCGCCCGGCGCCGCCGGCCCACCCGAGCCAGGCGTAGAACACCAGCAGGCCCATCATGCCCAGCCAGAAAATCGGCGTGGAGTAACCGAACAGGGTGATGACCCGGGCGATATGGTCCCCCAGGCGCCCCTGGTTGCTGGCGGCGCACACACCCAGCGGCAGGCCGATCAGGACCCCGAACAGAATCGCCAGGGTCGCCAGTTCGATGGTCGCCGGGAACACCCGCTTGATGTCTTCCAGGACCGGGTGGCCGGTCAACAGCGCGTTGCCGAAATCACCGTGGAGCAGGTCGCTGAGGTACAGCCCGAACTGGGTCCAGATCGGCTTGTCCAGGCCCATGGCCCGGTACACCTGGTCGTAGGTGGAACTGTCGGCGTCTGGCCCGACCACCGCCAGCACGGGATCCAGCGGCATGACCCGACCAATGATGAAGGTCAGCGCCAGCAGGCCGAGCAAGGTCACCAGGACCGTGCTGGCACGCCGGGCGGTATTGGAAGCGCGAGCCCCCAACACGGAGGCAGTCGAAACAAACATAGTGAGCTCCTGATAAAACAGTCACCGGTACACCAAGGGCGCAGGGCCAGGCCCCGCGCCGCACTCAGCGATTCTTGTAGACGTCTTTGTAGCGCGTGGTCGCGGCCGTGTGGCCTTGATAGTCGGCAACGTCGCCGTAGATCAGCACCGTGTCGGTCATTTGCGAGACCGGCAGAATGGCGCCCACCTGCTGGTCGAGCTGCTCCTGGATCTGCCGGTACTGGGCCAGTTGTTTGCTGGCGTCAGGCTCGACCTCGGCGCTCTCGATCAGTTGGTTCAGCTCGGGGCTGTAGAACGAAGTGCGCCAGCCCTGGAAGTTGCTCAGCTTGGCTTCATCGCGGTTGTCCGGGTTGTACACCAGGGTCCGCAGGCTGGAGTGCGGATGCCGCTCGGCCCCGCCGCCGCCACGGCCGACGATGATGTCGAAGTTGCGCTCGCGCATCGCCCCGTAGATCTGGTTGCCGGTGCCGGTGATGATGCTGGCCTGGATCCCGGCCTGGGCCAGGGTCGATTGCAGGTTGGAGGCGATGTTGATGAAGGGCGGATCGGTCAGCACCCGGATGCTGGTCTTGAAGCCATTGGGGTAGCCGGCTTCGGCCAGGAGCTTTTTCGCTTCCTCGACATTCAGCCGGTAGCCCGGATCCGGCAGGCGCGCCGCCAGGCCCAGGGGCAACGGCCGCTGGTTGATCAGGCCGTAGTGCGGCATCACGGTCTGGTTGATGCCCTGGTAATCGATCAGCGAACGCACCGCCTTGCGCACCCGGGCATCGGCGAACATCGGCTGCTTCACGCTCAGGGCCACGTAGTACAGGGTGCCGCGCTGCAGGGTCTGGGTGCGCACCTTGTCGCTGCCTTGCAGGGCTTCGATATCCGGTGCCGACATGCCCTTGGCGATATCCAGGTCACCGCGCTCGATCATCAGGCGCAGGGACTGGGACTCGGTCATGTTGCGCATGACGATGCGCTTGAGCTTGGCCGGGCCACCCCAGTAACCGTCGAAACGGGTCATGAGGATCACATCGTTGGCGCGCCAGTCATTGAGCACGAAGGCGCCGCTGCCAGCGGCGTGGGTCACCAGCCAGGCGGCGCCCAGGTCGTTGTTCTTCTGGTGTTCCAGCACCTTCTTGCGGTCGAGGACAAACGCGCTGGGCGAGGTGGCCAGGGTGTTGAGCACCAGCAGCGGGTCGGTCGGCCGTGGCAGCTCGATGACGAAGGTAGCGGGGTCAGTGGCGCGCATGTACTGCTCGACGTTGTCCGCGCTGAAACCGTAGGCCTTCCAGGTCGAGGCCAGGGCCAGGTTGAGCTTGAGTACCCGCTGCAGGGACCAGGCGACGTCTTCGGCGCTCAGGGGGTTGCCGGACTGGAACTTGACCCCGGGACGCAGGTTGAAGGTCAGGGTCTTGCGGTCGTCGCTGACCTGCCAGCGTTCGGCCAGGGCCGGAACCAGGCGATCAGGCTGGGCCACATCCTGCACCAGCAGCATGTCGTAGAGGTTGGCGTTGATCTCCGAGACATCCAGCCCGGTAGCGGCGGCAGGGTCCAGGGACAACAGGTTGATCATGCTCATGCCGACAATCAGTTGGTCGGCCGGGGTCTTGGCATAAGCGACAGGCAAGGTGGAGATCGCCAGAGTAGCCGCAAATACCCGCGCCCAAAGCGAGGGGAGAATGCTCATAGTGAGAGTGCCTTTCTTATATTTATTCAGGGCTCTCGGGCGACCCGGCCTAGACCGGGAAGCCCGCGTTACACATCAGAAACTGTTGAGCGTGTGGGTCTCGATGAACTCGAAGTCGATCTCTTCACCCAGGCCCGGCAGGTCCGACAGGTGGACGAAACCGTCGCTGTCCATCGGGTCGACCAGACGCTTGAGGTAAGCCGGGACTTCGTCGTAGTCCAGATACGGGTGCAGCAGGCCGCGCTCGTACCAGGTGCAGTTCTTGATTGCCCCGACCACCGCCAGGTTGGCCGCGCCGTTGCCGTGGATCTCGCAATCCATGCCGAAGGATTCGGCCATGTGCGCAACCTTGAGGCAGGGAGCGATACCACCGACACCGGCGACACCGGCGCGCAGGATGTCGCAGACATCGTTCTTCACCCAGCTGGCGCGGCTCAGGTGCTTGCCGGCCAGGGTTTCCGGGCCGAGTACCGGAATATCCAGCTGCCCCGCCAACCAGGCGTAGGACTCGGCGGAGTCTTCCATCATCGGTTCTTCGAACCAGGCGAAGTCGAGCTTCTGCAATTCGCGGCCAATGTAGAGAGCGTCGGTGCGGTTGTACCAGTGGTAGCCGTCGAGCATCAGGGCGATGTCCGGGCCGACCGCTTCACGCACGGCGGCGCAGGCCTTGACGTCGATACGCGGGCTTGGCGCAAACGACACCGGCGGCATCCAGGTGTGCAGCTTGATCGCCTTGTAGCCGCGCTGAACCAGGGTCTCGGCAAAGCGGCCGTAGTCTTCCGGGGTCGCCAGGCCGCCTGGCAATTCGTCGCCGCACATGGTCGAACCGTAGGCCGGCACCTTGTCGCGGAAACCACCGATGAGCTTGTGCACCGGCACGTTGAACTTGCGCCCGGCCCAGTCCCACAGCGCCTGTTCCACCAGGGCCAGGGCACGGTCGGTGAGTTGGCTGGCGCTGCCGCGCTGCCAATGCACCAGGTCGTGCCAGATCTTTTCGCGATCGAGGGCGTTCTGCCCGATCAGCACCTTGCGCACAAAACCATCGAGCACATAAGGACGGATCAATTCGGGGGCGCCGAAGGCATAACCCTCATTGCCGTCTTCGGTCTGGATGCGCAGCAGGGCCATCTTGGCCTGGGCGACATCACCGGGGTGGGCGTGGCCCGCACTGTCGACAGCGCGACGGGTCGGGTAGGAAAAAACCTGGACGTTGACTGCTGTAATTCTCATGGACGTCTTTAGCCTGCTTATTAGATTTATGACAGGAATGTCGCCTGCTGAAAATGATCATACGTCATCGTACAACACTTGAAAAGACGAAAAATAACCTCCGAATTTCCGCGCATTTTACCTCGTAACCCCCGTAAAAGCCTCTATTTAAAGATGACTTAAAGACAACAAGGTTATCTCTAGAGCCCTATTTACAGGCGATATATGTAACAAGGTGTTACAAACAGGGTCATAACCCGTAGACACCCCCATAGTCGTACGATAACGTATATCGACACCAAGAAATGAGACCTCCGCAACACCTCTACTGCCAGCCGCACTGTTCACAAACCCAACAAAAACAATAAAAGAAGACTCCATGAACATCACATTCCGTACCCTCGTTACGCTCGCCACACTCAGCCTGCCTTTCTGCGCCAGCGCCGATTCCGCCAACATCAACTACCGCCACCAGTTCACTGAAGACGACAGCGCCCACGCCGATCGGATCAAGCTCGGCTATCGCCTGGACAGTGGTCTGGGGTTTGAGGCGGAGATGAAATACCGCACGGCCGGCGATCGCGAAGACGTCGCCTACGACAACATGGTCAACAACGGTCACGAGTTCACGGTCAGCTACAACTACAAGCTGAGCCCGCAGTCGACCCTGACCCCGGCGTTCCAGATGGACAGCTCGAAGGACTCGACCACCTACAAGTTCGGGCTCAAGTACAACTACAAGATCAACGATGCCTTCTACGTCGCCACGCGCTACCGGCTCGATGCCAAGAAGCTCGACCGCGACCAGATCAACGAAGACTTGCCTGATCGCGCCAAGGACAACCAGAACACCAACCGTTTCGAAGGCTGGCTGGGCTATACCCCGGCCAGCAAGTGGGCCTATGAGTACCAGTTCATCTACTTCAAGACCGACTACATCCGCTACGACAACAAGAAGAGCGACTACGAGCAGAACATGATCGTCAAATACAAGCTCACCAAGGAGTGGGTTCCGTTCATCGAGATCGGCGACGTCAAAGTCAATTCCACCAGTGATGACCGTCAAGCCCGCTGGCGCTTCGGGATCCAGTACAACTTCATGTAACAGTCGAGCCGGCCTGGCGATCGCGCATCGTTCACCAGGCCTGGCCGCCCCCTCCCCCTTCGCAACCACAGCTCTATGGAAGACCCGACCATGACCACACCGCCCCCTTCGCGCAAACCCTTCACCCGCATCCTGCTGACGGGCGCCGCCGGTGGCCTGGGCCAGATACTCAGGGAAACCCTGCAGGCCCACGCCGCCGTCGTCCGCTCCTCGGACATCAGCCCCATGGCGCCCAGCCGCGGCGCGCATGACGAAGTGATCAACTGCAACCTGGCCGACAAGGCCGGGGTCGAAGCCCTGGTCAAGGACGTGGAGGCCATCGTCCACCTCGGCGGGATTTCCGTTGAACGGTCCTTCGAAGAGATTCTCGACGCCAACATTCGCGGCACTTTTCATATTTACGAAGCGGCGCGCAAACACGGGATCAAGCGCGTGGTGTTCGCCAGCTCGAACCACGTCACCGGCTTCTACCCGCAGGACGCTGAACTGGACGCCCACAGCCTGCGCCGCCCCGACGGTTATTACGCGCTGTCCAAGTCCTATGGCGAAGACCTGGCGACCTTCTACTTTCACCGCTACGGCATCGAGACCGTTAGCCTGCGCATCGGCTCGTCATTCCCCGAGCCGCGCAACCTGCGGATGCTGTCCACCTGGCTCAGTTACCAGGACCTCGACCACCTGGTGGAACGCGCGCTGCTGGCCAGTGATGTCGGGCATAGCGTGGTCTACGGCGTCTCTGCCAACCGCGACCTGTGGTGGAACAACCGCCACGCCGCGCACCTGGAATTTGCCCCGCAGGACAGCTCGGAACAATTTCGCCCGCAGATCGAGCAGCAGCCCAAGCCTGCAGCCGATGATCCCAACAGCCTGTTCCAGGGTGGCGCGTTTACCGCAGCCGGGCCGTTCGGCGACTGACACAGCCCCTCTCCCTGCGCGGCGGCGCACGGGCGCCGCCGCCCTCTACCTTCTGGAGCCCACGGTATGAACGCCGAACTCATCGTCGATGCCCGCAATGCCACCGGTGAAAGCCCGGTCTGGCATGTGCAGGAAAATGCCTTGTACTGGGTCGATATCCCAGCGGGCCGCCTGCATCGCTGGCAGGCGGACGGCAAGAGCGAATCCTGGCAGGCCGACGAGATGCTCGCCTGCATCGTCCGCAGCCCCCAGGGCCATTGGCTCGGCGCCCAGGAAAGCGGCATCTTCCAACTCACGCCCCAGGCCGACGGCCGCCTGCACGCCGAAAAACGTGCCGGGGTTGAACACGCTCGGGCCCACATGCGTTTCAACGACGGGCGCTGCGACCGTCAGGGGCGTTTCTGGTCCAGCACCATGCAGCCCAATATGGGCACCGACCCGGTGGGCGCGCTGTACCGTTACGACGGGCACACCCCGGGCCTGGTCGAGCCGCTGAGGGCACAACTGGACGGTCTGCTGGTGGGCAATGGCCTGGCCTTCAGCCCGGACGGCAAGACCCTGTACCTGTCGGACTCGCACCCCACGGTGCAACAGATCTGGGCGTTCGACTACGACATCGACAGCGGCACCCCCCACAACCGGCGCAGCTTCGTCGACATGAACGCCCACCCCGGCCGCCCGGACGGCGCGGCGGTGGATGCCGAGGGTTGCTACTGGATCTGCGCCATCGATGCCGGCCTGGTGTTGCGCTTCACCCCCGAGGGCAAGCTGGACCGCTCACTGCCGCTGCCGGTGAAGAAACCGACCATGTGCGCTTTCGGCGGCGCCGGGCTCGACACCTTGTTTGTGACCTCGATTCGCCCCCAGGGCATCGACCTTGGCGACCAGCCGCTGGCCGGTGGCGTGTTCGCCTTGACCCCCGGGGTCAAAGGTTTGCCCGAGCCGCTGGCGCGCGGTTGAGCAAACTCGGCTGAAAGGCCTTGGCGGCGGCGCTCAGGAAGTCAGCGCGGCCGCCGCTTCGAAGGCTTCGTACGCCTTGCGCATGCGCTCGCGACTGTTGGACAGGTGCAGGCGCATCGCGGCACGCGCGGCGTCGGCGTCGCGTCGGGCAATCGCCTGATAGATGTCTTCGTGCTCGCGGCTCAAGCGCTCCAGGTAGGGCTCCTTGGCATCATTCACCAGGCGCTTGGAGTGCAGGCGGGTCCGGGGAATGATGCTGACCCCCATGTGCAACATGATGTCGGTGAAGTAGCGATTGCCCGTGGCCAGGGCGATCTGCTGGTGAAACTGAAAATCCGCCGCCACTGCGTAATCGACACTGACCGCCGGGGAATTCAGGGCATCGAGGGAGTCGCGCATCAGGCGCAATTGCTCATCGGTACGCCGCACACAGGCCAGGCCTGCCGCCTCCACCTCCAGGCTGATGCGCAACTCGAGCACTGCCAGCACGTCATGCAGGGTGACGATGGTCTCGGGGTCGATACAAAAGCCGCTGGGGCTGGGGATATCCCGGACAAAGGTGCCGATGCCGTGACGGGTTTCCACCAGGCCCGCGGCCTGCAACCGGGAAATGGCCTCGCGGACCACGGTGCGGCTGACTTTATGCTCGTCCATGACCTGAGACTCGGTGGGCAACTTCGCCCCGCGCTCGATCTCACCTTCACGAATGCGCCGCGACAGCTCGGTGACCAGTTCCTGGGCCAGGCTGCGGTGCTTTCGGCGGACGGTGGGTTGGACGTTCTGGTGGTCCATAAAGAGCGTGTATCCAGGTTTACGGATGAGCGCTCATGATAGCTCAAGCAGTTGTACGACAACTACCTTTGTACGCAACAAGTGCGGCGATTTGCATACGAACTCAGCGCAATTGCTTTAAACCGAGCGCTTTCCGTCAGCCCGCGCGCGCTACCTGGCAGCCTCAGTGACCGATGTACTTGTAGCGCGCCAACCACTGGCCATCGACCAGGTGCAGCGCCAGATACACCGCCGTCTCGCTGGGCGCGCCATCGGCGAACAGCACGCAATCCAAGGCCACGGCCTGGTCGTTCTGTTGATAGAGGTCGATCAACAGACGTTGCCCACCGCGCTCGGCGAAGGCCAGGGCAACAGGCGCGAGAGACAAGCGGGCGCCCGGATCGAATGAGTCATCCAGGGATTGGTAAACCTCTTCCAGGACCGCGTCGCTGATGCAGAAGTCCTGCTGCAGGGTGACTGTGTCGCGCCGATCAAGGGCGTCGACCAGGGCCTGGGCCGCGGCATAGGCCTGGAGCTGAGTGGGCATGTTCATGGAGAGATCCGTTGGCCTGTTCAAGCGTCCAGGCGGCTGGCGAAGTGACGGAGGCTGTCGGCAATTTCCAGGGCCTGGGTGGCCGTCAGCTCGACAGGGTCGTTGTAGGCGCTGACCGCCTTGAGGTGAATGGACGAACCTTGTTCAAGCACAATCCGCACCTCGCCGTCGGCGGTTTCAAACACGTCCTGCGTCGACTTATCGCTCATCATCAACCCCCTTCACAGGTTGCGCGTGCAGCTGCATAAACGCCGTGAAGCTGTCCGCCACCGGCTGGGTCGCGCCGCTTTCATGGGACCACAGGACCACCACCGGCTCGCCGGCAGCGCCTGCCACGGCGTAGTCGAAACAGTAGTAATCCCCGGTGCCGAACTCGGCAAACGGCAGCAACGCCGAGCAGTCGCTCGCGCTGTCGGCCACGTTCTCCAGCCACACCTGCCAGCCCTCCTGGTACTGCCGAACGATCGAGTCCCAGGTTTTGCGCGGATCCCGCGCGTCGAACACCGGAAACACCGTCAGCGCGCCTGGCGAGCGGCCGTTATTGACCAACAGCCATTGCGTAAAAGACTCGGGCAAACGCCGCCCCAGCTCGCTCTCTGCCGCCTGGATGGCCGCTATCGACGTACCAATCACCCGTGCCGGGGCCATCGCTGCCTCCTCCTTGAAAAATCCGATAACGCCGACGCTCGACCGAGCGCGGCGATCTGCCTGCCAATCACAGTCGCGCGGCAGTTTATGAGCAGTTTCGGATCGGCGCCAATCCCTATCCCTTGGCCCCACGCGCCGGACCTTTGATCTGCGAACCCCGGCCACTGGTTTTTCATGCTGAAATAGCCGCGCGTTTTTGCCGCAAGCCGTTGCCGATCTGGAGTCCCCGATGAAGAAAACCGCAGCCCTGGCCCTACTGTTCACCCTGGCCCTGCTCGGCAGTCCCGCCCACGCGCAAGGCGATGCCGAGGCCGGCGGCAAGCTGTTCAAGCGGATCTGCGGTGGCTGCCACAATGTCGGGCCTTCGGTACGCAGCTCTTTTGGGCCCCAGCTCAACGGCATCCTCGGGCGCCCGGCGGGCAGTGCCAGCGACTACCAGTATTCGCAGGCCATGAAGAACTCCGGCGTGGTCTGGACCCGCGACAAGCTGGTGGCCTACCTCGAAGACCCCAAGGCCGTGGTGCCCGGCACGCGGATGATCTTCTGGGGGCTGAGCGATGCAGAAAAAATCGACAACCTGCTGGCCTATCTGCAGACCTTTGCCGAGCAGCCATAAGACCGGGGGCGATCGCCAGGCATAAAAAAGGCCTCACATCGCTGTGAGGCCTTTTGCGTTACCCGTGTGCGACAGAATCAGAACACGTTGATCGGGTAGTCGACGAACACACGCAGTTCGTTACCGCTGTCGTTGTAGCCGCTGGATTTCTGCGATACGCGCAGGATCGAGCTACGAACCTTCACGCTCAGGTCTTTGGCCGGGCCGCTCTGCACCACGTACTTGACCTGGTTGAAGATTTCACGCTCGGTGCCACCGGTGGTGGTCGCGCCAGCGCTGTTGGTCGACGTGATGTTGTCACCACGCACGTAGGCCAGGTTGTAGCTCAGGCCAGGCACGCCGAACGTACCGAAGTCCAGGCCGTAGCCCAGCTGCCAGCTGCGTTCGTCTTCAGCGTTGAAGTCGGACCAGTAGGAGTTGGCCAGGTAGATGGTGTTACCACCGTCACCGACACGACCTTGCTGCTTCTGGTAGCCGCCATAGGCGTAGCCCAGGTTGCTGTCACCGGTGCTGCGCTGGTGAGCCAGGGTGAACGAGTGCGGACCCACGGCGTAGACAGCGGCCAGGCTCCAGATCTTGTTGTCTTCGCCGCCAGCGTTGGCCTTCTGCGCGTAGGACTTGTCCAGCTCGGTGCGGTAGCCGTTGAAGTCCAGGGTCAGGGACTGGGAGGTGGCCAACGGGAACACATAGTTCAGGTTCACGTATTGCTTCTTCAGCACGTCTTCGACGTCGGAAGCGTACAGCGCGCCCTTGAACTGTTCGGTGAACTGATAGGCACCGCCCAGAACGTTGATCGACTTCAGGCCACCACTGTCACGGCCTTCGGCGCTCTTGCGCGACTCGGCTGTGAAACGACCGGCGTTCAGCACCAGGCCCTTGATCTCTTTGGAAGTGATCAGGGTGCCGGTGTAGCTTTCCGGCAGCAGGCGCGAACTGTCGTAGTTCAGGACCGGCAGCTCAGGCATCTGGTCGCCGTACGCCAGGGTGGTGTTGGAAACACGGAACTTGACTGCACCACCGGCCTTGGCCAGGTCGCCAGCCGGCGTCTTGTTGCCGTTTTCGCTTTGCTTGAAGAAGTCGATACCGGCGCCGCCAGCGTGGCTGCCACGGTCCAGACGCAGGCCGTACAGGCCGAAGGCGTCAACGCCCACACCGACCGTGCCTTGAGTGAAACCGGAAGAGAAGGTACCGATAGCCGCTTGGCCCCACTCGCGCTGATCGTGATTACCGTCTTTCTTGTCGCGATTGATGTAAGCGTTACGCAGCAGCACTTTCAGGCTGGCGTCTTCAACAAAGCCCTTGGACTCAGCCTGGTCGTTAGCCATGGCTTGAGTAGCGCCCAAAATCCCCAGTGCGATCAGGCAGATCCGTTGTTTCAACATTCTTTTATTTTCCTTATTACGGGTTGATTACGCGCTGTGGAACCCGGTCCGGATGGCGTCTTAGCGCTCTTTTGCGACCCGAAAATAAAAAGGCCCGCCCCACGAGAAAGCGTGGCGGGCCTTTATTATTTTAAGAAGTTATGGCTCTTGGCCACAGGCGTTGGGGCGAATCCTAGCCGCGCCCAGAACAGTGTGTCAATTTCGAGAATCTTCTGGAAATAGGCAAAAATCTTCTAAGAATTCATTTGCCCAGGGGCCCTTGCCCTTTGATGACAGGCCGCGACGGATGCGCGGCTCGTCATCGAGGAGCAGCAGTCCCTTGCATCGCCAACTGCACCGGATGGCTGTCGACGAACTGCTCGAAGTGGCTGACCTTGCCGTTTTTCAGGGTCCATAAATGGACCACGCGGACGTTTATCGGCAAGCCGGTGGCCTTGTAGACGCCGGTGTAATTGCCGTAGGCAACCACCTGGTCGCCCTGGGCCACATAGTTCTCGACCTTGAAGGCGAAGCCCTCCCATTCGGTGGCCAGACGCTTGAAAACGTTCTCGACAATGGCCTCGAAACCCACATAGGTGCCGGCACAGGGAAAGCCCGCCGCTTCGGTCCAGCGAGCATCGGGGGCCAGGGCAGCGGCGGTGTTCTTCGCGTTTTCCTGGGAATTGGCACCTTCGTAGGTGCTTTTGATCAGCGCAAGGTTATCCATGGGTGACTCCGCAACAGGTGGAAGAACATTCAAGGGGCGCAACCGTCCAGGCCACAGACCGGGGCGCTGGAAGAGGGTACAGCGGATTCATCGATCAGCGCCGCCTTGAGCCAGGTGGCGAATGCTTCGGGCTTGCCCAGCCAGGGGCCGATATCCAACAGCCGCCGCTGGCCGCCCAGCTCCAGCACCAGGGTCGGGAACCCCTGGCCACCAACCTGGGCCAGCAACCCACGGCTGTCCTTGATGTGGTCGGGTACCTGCTGCGCGCTGGCCAGCTCGAACGCCGCGTCGAAGCTGTCGGCGTCCAGCCCCAGCGCTTGCGCAAGCTCCAGCAGCACATCCTTGTCGGCAATGCGCCGGCCTTCAAGGTAGTGCGCCGTCTGCAATCGCCCGAGCAACGCCAGGCCCTGCCCGCTCAAGGTCTGTGCAGCCAGCACCGCGGCAATCGGCGGCGCCGAATCAAACACCGCCGAGTGATCGCGCAGCAGGCCTTCAAAATACGCCTCGCCAAACGGCTGCCCGGTGTACTCGGCAATGCGCCGGTCGTGGGGCATCACGTAGTCGCGCAGCTGTGGCGAGACGGCCTGGCGGTTGTGGCCGGTCATCATGCCGCCGCCATGGAGCACCACCGGCACTAGGGCCTGGGCGGCCTGTACCAGGGGCTTGGCGCCATAGCACCAGCCGCAAAGAGGGTCGTAGATGTAATGAAGGGTCGCGGCAGACATGACGGGCTCCAGCAAAAAATTGAAAAAAAACGATGCCGCAGCCTATGCCCAGGTCCGCCACGGAAAAACCCCGGAATGGCATTCAGTCTGTTTCGCCAATCGGTCGAATGGGCCCTCCTGCCGCGTGTATCCAGCCCCTTACGACAAAGACACAATTTGAAACATAAACCCAAGGGAACTTTTCAGGATTAATTAACGAAAGTAAATAGCAAGCATTACCATTCGCACCTTCGACTCACCCACCCTTCGGATGCGCTTTAAATGCCTGCCCACCCTCGCCTCACGCCCGTTTCCATCGGCCTGTGCGCCCTGCTGACTTCCGGGTTCAGCTATGCCGCCACCACCCTGCCGGTCACCGCCATCAATGCCCAAGCCGATGCCGATGAGGACGATCCCCGGGTCAGGGAAAGCAGCACCGCGACTCGCACTGCCACGCCATTGCGCTACGTGCCCCAGGCCATCGACTCGATCAAGACCGCCAACGTCATGGATTACGGAGTCAATGACCTGGGCACGGCGCTGAGCGGCATCCCCAACGTCAGCAACAGCGCCGATACGCGTTTCGACAGCGTGCGCATCCGCGGTTTCGACGCCAGCAACGACTTCTACCTCGACGGTATTCGCGACGACAGCCAGTACGTGCGCGACCTGCACAACATCGAACGCATCGAAGTGCTCAAGGGCCCTGCCGCCGTGCTTTACGGCCGCGGCAGCCAGGGCGGGATCATCAACCGCGTGAGCAAACTGCCGCAGTTCGGCCGTCGCTCCAGCGTCGAGCTCAGGGGCGGCAGCGAGGACTTGCGCAGCCTCTACGCCGACCTCAGCAGCGATCCGTCGGAGAACATCAGCCTGCGCCTGAACATGGGTAACGAGGATCGAAACAGTTTCCGCGATGGCGTCAGCGGCAACCGCCAGCTGTTCGCACCGTCGATGAGCTGGCAACTGACCCCGGACCTGAACTGGCTGGTGCAATACGAATACAGCCGTTACGACCGTACGCCAGACCGCGGGATTCCCGGCATCAATGGGCGCCCGGCCGATGTCAGCCGCGACACCACCTACGGTGACAAGCGCGACTACATCAACGACAAATCCCAATCCCTGCGTTCCAAGCTCAGCTACGAGCTCAGCGACAACTGGCAACTGCGCAACACCCTGGGGCTGTTCAAGCTCGACAGCGATTTCGACAACACCTACGTCACCACCTACAACCCTGCCAACAGGACCGTGACCCGCCAGCGCTGGCAGCAGGACCTCAACACCCGCAACATTTACAACAACACCGAGCTGGAAGGCACCTTCGACACCTTCGGCCTCGAGCACCGGTTGCTGACCGGCGTCGAGCTGGGCAATCAGACCCGCGACCCCAAGCTGTACACCGCGGCCTCAATCGGCGCCGGCGGCCAGGCCGTACCGGCACTGGACCCGTTCAACCCGAACCGCGACCTGCGGCACACCGGGAAAATGGTGATTTCCACCCACAACCGGAGCGAAGTCGAAAGCCGCGCCGTCTATGTGCAGGACCAGTTGCGCCTGAACGATCAATGGCAACTGCTCGCCGGTCTGCGTTACGACAACTTCAGCATCGAGACCGACAACCAGGTCACCCACCGCAAGGACGACCGCGACAGCCACAGCACCAGCCCGCGCCTGGGGGTGGTCTGGACGCCTCTGGAGCACCACTCGTTCTATGCCTCGTGGAGCAAGAGCTTTTCTCCGGTGGGCGGCGGCTTGATCGGCATCACCCCCAACGCCAACGGCAACACCAATGACCTGAGCCCCGAGCGCACACGGCAGAAGGAAGTCGGGGTCAAGAGCGACTGGCTCGACGACCGTTTCAGCACCACCCTCGCGGTCTACGAGCTGGAGCTGTACAACCGCCGCAGTCGCAGCGTCGACAATCCGAACATCATCCTGCTCACCGGCCTGCAACGCTCACGTGGCGTGGAGCTGACCGCCAGCGGCAAGATCGTCGGCAACTGGTCGCTGCGTGGCGGCATCGGCTTGCAGGACGCGACCGTGGTCAAGAGCAACAACGGCGACGAAGGCAACCGGGTCAATAACGTCGCCAAGCGCAACGCCAGCCTGTTCATCACCTGGAAACCGGAAGCGGGCTGGTACGCCGAAACCGGCCTGACCCTGGTCGGCGATCGCTACGCCGACAACCTCAATACCGTGGTGCTGCCCGGTTATGGCCGCTGGGATGCCCTGGCCGGCTTCCGCCAGAAAGACTGGAACCTGCGGGCCTCGCTGAACAACATCAGCGACCGCACTTACTACTCCACGGCCACCAGTGCCGGGCAGATCCAGTTCGGCGACCCGCGCAGCCTGGTGGTCACCGGCACCTACAGCTTCTGACGCCCCACGGAAGGCGCTGAAGCCCCGCTATAAAATCCGCGCAAAAAAAAGCGCTGCCATCCCGGCAGCGCTTTTATCAATCCGTTGCTGACTATCCTTCCATTACATCCCACAACGCTTGCAGTTCTGCCTCGCTGAGCAAGCCGGCAGGGTAGCGCTCGGTGATCATCCGGCGCGGATCAGGCTCTCTGATCTGGCGCGTTCCATTGGATTTCAACCACAGGGCCAAAGCCTGAAGCGATTCGTTATTCATTGCCAAGGGATGCGATGCCCGCTCGCTGATCATATTCATTCCAGCGCTCTCTCCTGGTTCGTGAGCGGCTAACTTATCCAAGGTTTATGACAGAACATCGCAGTTCTACCGGTCTCAGAATTACCTCTGAACTGATACAAGAGCTGTGCCAATGTGCCGGCAATGACGGTTGGCGGATACAAAAAAGCCCGCAGTCCATAAGGGCTGCGGGCTTGCTGCTCGGTACAGGATTAAATTCATCATCCCATCCCGTACTCAGGTGACATGGGCTGTTACAACCCCACTCAACCTTTGTGCGGTGCAGGCTGCTGTTGGGTAAGGCAATGGATATTGCCGCCCCCCAGTAACAGTTCACGCCCCGGCACCATCACCACTTCATGCTGCGGGAACAACCCCTGGAGGATCTCCCGGGCCTGGTCATCCAGCGGATCGTCGAAACTTGGGGCAATGATGCCGCCGTTGACGATCAGGAAATTCACATAAGAGCCGGCCAGGCGCACGGACGGGTTGCGCTCCTGGGTCCCTTCCACGGCATCGACGCCGTCGCACTCTTCCTGGGTGGCGTACAGCGGCCCCGGGATCGGCATTTTATGCACCTTGAAGGTGCGGCCCTTGGCATCGCGGGTGCTTTCCAGCACGTTCATCGCCGCCTGGCAGCGCGGGTAGTTCGGGTCCTCGGGATCATCGGTCCAGGCCAGCAACACTTCACCCGGGCGCACGTAGCAGCAGAAGTTATCCACATGGCCGTCGGTTTCATCGTTGAACAGGCCATCCGGCAGCCAGATGACCTTGTCCACCGCCAGGTGCTCGCCCAGCAGCGCTTCGATCTCATCGCGCTTCAGGTGCGGGTTGCGATTGCGATTGAGCAGGCACTCTTCGGTGGTGATGACCGTGCCTTCGCCATCGACGTGGATCGAACCACCTTCGAGCACAAAACCTTCAGTGCGGTAGCGCTGGCAGCGTTCGATTTCCAGGACCTTGCTCGCGACCTGCTCGTCACGGTTCCACGGCGAGTACAGGCCGCCGTCGAAACCGCCCCAGGAGTTGAACCCCCAGTGCACACCGCGGACTTCGCCGCTGTTGTTGATGACAAAGGTCGGGCCGGTATCACGGACCCAGGCATCATCGCTGGACATTTCCACCAGGCGGATATTGGGTACGTCGAGGCGCGCCCGGGCGTTTTCATATTGGCCGGCCGATACCGCTACGGTCACCGGCTCAAAACGGGCGATGGCCCGGGCCACCGCCGCATGTGCGGCCTGCGCCGGCTTGCCGCCCAGGCGCCAGTTGTCCGGGCGCTCGGGCCAGATCATCCAGGTCTGGGTCTGCGCTGCCCATTCGGCGGGCATGTAAAAGCCGTCGGCGCGAGGCGTGCTGTGCAAAGTGCTCATGGTGCTTAGGACTCCAGGGAACCGTCGAGTGTTTTGATCGCACCATACAGGTTCGGACGACGGTCACGAAACGAACCCCAGGCGCTGCGAATGTGTTCCAGCTGGTCGAGGTCAAAACTCTGGACCAGTACCCCTTCTTCGGTCTGGTTCAGTTCCTGGACCTTCTCGCCGAATTGATTGGCGATAAACGACGAGCCGTAGAAAGTGATGTCGTAGCCGTCCTGCTCTTCGTTGCCGATGCGGTTGCTGGCGATCAGCGGCATCAGGTTGGCACCGGCATGGCCTTGCTGCACGCGCTGCCAATGCTCGCGGGACGAAATGCTCTGGTCATGGGGCTCGCTGCCGATGGCCGTGGGGTAGAACAGGATTTCCGCCCCTTGCAGCGCCATGCTCCGCGCGCATTCCGGGAACCACTGGTCCCAGCAGATACCCACGCCGATTTTTGCGTAGCGGGTGTTCCACACCTTGAAACCGGTGTCGCCCGGGTTGAAGTAATACTTTTCGTGGTAGCCGGGACCATCCGGAATATGGCTTTTCCGATAAATCCCGAGGTTGCTGCCATCGGCGTCGATGATCGCGATGCTGTTGAAGCGCGCGCGCCCGGCCAGCTCGAAAAAGCTGATGGGCAGCACCACTTGCAGCTCCTTGGCGACCTTCTGGAAATGCTTGATCGCGATGTTTTCTTCCACCGTCGTCGCCAACTGCAGGTAGTCCGGATTCGGCTTCTGGCAGAAATACGGGGTCTCGAACAGCTCCTGGATCAGGATGATCTGCGCGCCTTGACCCGCGGCCTCGCGGACCAGCTTTTCAGCGGTCTCGATATTGGCTTCCAGATCCCAGGAACAAGCCATCTGGGTAGCGGCGACGGTAACGATACGACTCATGGAGCATCTCCTGGGCTGGCGGGCGTTGGACCGATGGTGACAGCGGCCCATGACAGAAAAGGCCACGCGCGAACACGCGGGCGTTTCAGCAACGCCGACTTTATATCCGATAAAAATCGACTTTAAAAGCGATATCAATTCATAACATGACAAATTACGCACTTAAAGCCGATAACAATCGGTTAAAGCTCAGGCATTCACAGCCCCTCGCCCAGCACCTTGGATAGCATGTCGACAAAGAAATCCACGCTCTGGCGAGTGGTGACCATGGGTGGCTTGATCTTGAGAATATTCAGGTAGTCACCGGTGGGCTGCATGAAGATGCCCAACTCCCGCAGGCGTTCGCACAGCAGGGTGGTTTCTTCGGTGGCGGGCTCCAGGGTCTCGCGGTCGCGCACCAGTTCCACCCCCAGATAGAAGCCCGAACCATGCACCGCCCCCACCAACGGATGAATATCCATCAGCGCCAGCAAGCGTTGCTTGAAATGGCCGCCGACCACCTGGGCGTTTTCCCAGAGCTGTTCTTGCTCCATCACATCCAACACCGCCATGCCGATCCGGCAACTCACCGGGCTGCCGCCCGAGGACGAGAAGAAATAGCCCTCGGCCTCCAGCGCCTCGGCAATTTCGCGCCGGGTGATCACCGCTCCCAACGGCTGGCCATTGCCCATGCCTTTGGCCATGGTGATGATGTCCGGCACCACGCCCTGCTCTTCAAAGCCCCAGAAGAAGGAGCCCATGCGGCCGTAACCGACCTGCACCTCATCGGCAATGCACACGCCGCCCTGGGCCCGTACCAGGCCATAGACCTGCTGCAGATAACCCGGCGGCAGGGAAATCCCGCCGGCATTGCCGTACACCGGCTCGCAGATAAAACCGGCCAGCTGCCGTTGTTGCGCGGCCAGCCTGGCCAGGTTGTGCTCGACACTGCGCACGTAGTCCGGCGCGCTGTCCTGGCCGCGGAACTCGCCACGGTAGGTATTGGGCGCGGTGACCGGGTGCACCCAGTCCGGCCGACTGCTCAGGGCCTTGGGATTATCGGCGATCGAGGTCGACACCGCGTCCGCCGCCACCGACCACCCGTGATAGGCCTCAAGCACGCTGAGCATGTCGCGCCCGCCGCTGTAGGCCCAGGCCAGGCGAATCGCCAGGTCGTTGGCCTCGGTGCCGCTGTTGACCAGGAATACCCGGTCCATGGAATCCGGCGCCAGGGCCAGCAGACGTTCGGAAAACTCCGCCAGCGCGGCGTAGTGAAAACGCGAATTGGTGTTGAGCAACGACCACTGGCGGCTGGCTTCAGCGGCCATGCGCGGGTGGCCATGGCCCAGCACCGCTACGTTGTTGAGCATGTCGAGGTAGGAACGGCCCTGCATGTCGATCAGATGGTTGCGCCAGCCGCGCTCGATACGCGGCGGGTCCACGTAATAGTGTTTTTGCGAGCGGGCAAAACTGGCATCGCGCCGCGCCAGCAGCAGTTGGGGATCAAGCTCCGGCTCGGCATCGCAGGCCAGCCCCAGCAGCGCCGCCGGTGACGGGCACAACGCCTGCCAGGCCGCAGCCCGGGCCGGCGCGCAAAACAGCGGCGGGTCAAGCTCCAGGCCACGGCACAACTGTACCTGCAAGCCCTGGCTCACCTCCCCCAGCACCTGCCCCTTGAGCAGCGCCGCGCCCGAGTCCAGGGACGGCCTGACGCCCCACAGGCGCACGCTCAATTGCCCGCTGTCGAGGCGCAGGCTGCCGTCGGCGGCCACCTTCAGTACACCGGCAAACGGCGCTTCGACCGGGGTGCCACTGGGCACTTGCAGTTGCACATGCAGCGGGCAGGTGTCCGGCTCTACGGCGCTGTCAGGGCGGGTCCGGGATAAGCGGTACTGGCCATAGCGGCTGGCGGCCAGGCCATGGGTGGCGGCCGCCTCTTCCAGCAGCCGCTGGTCGATGCCGGGCTGTTCCCAGTTGCCGGCTTCAAAGTGCGGGCTGAGCACCCCCAGGTCGATCAGGGCAAACTCCCGTCCCACCAGGCTCGGCAGCAGGGGCGCAAAACCCTCACTGACAATGCTCGGCAAGGACTGGCCGAGCGCTGTCAGAATCGCCGCCTCCATCAACTCGAAGGGCACGGCCGTGGCGACCCGGAAAATTTCCCATTCATGGCTCAGGTTGGCGCGGCTGTATGCATTGCCCGGGTCGATGCTGACCTGCTGCTCACCACTGAGCACCAACACCGCCGCGCGCGCCACGATCAGCGGCCACAGCGCCCGCAACTCGGCATGCTGCAAGGGGTTGACCGCGTGATAGGCGCGAACTGCCGGCAGGATGCGCAACGGATCGCCTTCAGCATGGTGCAGCAGGGCGGCGCAGGTGACCGAAAGGTCGGTGATGCGCCAGGTGCGGATCAGGTCGCCAAAGTCGATGACGCCCTGTAACTGCCAGTGCCGTTGCGAATCACGCTGCCAGACCACGTTGTCATCGGTGATGTCCATATGGATCGCCTGCACCGGGAGCTCGTCGAGCAACGGCTGCAAGCGACGCTCAGCCTGCTCGGCGGCCTCTGCAATCAACCCGCGCTGGCGCCCATCGGCAATCACCGGCAGCAGATGGCCGATCAGGCTGCTGGCGTGACGCGCATCCCACTGCAAGGTGCGCTCAAGGCCCGGATGCTGGAAATCGGCCAGGGCCAGGTCCATCTGCCCGCACAACCGGCCAAAGCCAGCCACCAGTTGCGGCCCCAGGTAATCCAGGTGGGTCAGGGAGTGGCCTTCGATGAAATCGAGCAGGCGCACCTGTACCGTTTGTCCGGACATTTCCAGCGAAAGCAGGTCGGCACCGCTGTTGGCCGGGATCACCCGCGGCACTCGCCACTCGGGATGCTGGCCCAGATGTCGCAGCCCGGCATGCTGGGCCTGCAACTCCAGGGCGGCGTAGTCGCCATGGCAGATTTTCAGGACAAACCGACCCTGGTCGGTGTCGACGCGAAAGTTCAGGTCCTGCTGGCTGCCCAGGGATTGCAGCGTGCCGCGCAGCCCGTAGTGGGTTTCCAGCAACTCCAGCGCCTGCTGCGCGCTAACCTGCGGACTTGGCAGGCTGGCACGGTGAATCAACGTGGCGAGCAACATACAACGACCCCAGGCAATTATTATCAGGCGCTTATATCGCCACCGCGCCCGACGTTACGCAACCCCCCAGGTGTGACCGTCAGTGAACAAGCCAAGCGCCACTATGGGTTTAGCATTGTCTGAAAAACCTTATCGAGTTTGATTTGGACCACCCATGCCCCTTGCACCGCATGGGCTATGCCGACAAGCTATGCTGCTTCCGTTTGCACACAACGACCGACTTAAGGAAACAGGCTACCCAACATGCGCATTCTCGTTACCGGCGGAGCCGGTTTTATTGGGTCGGCGTTGGTCCGCCACTTGATCGAGCACACCGAACACGAAGTGCTCAACCTGGACAAACTGACCTACGCCGGCAATCTCGAGTCGCTGCACAGTGTTGCCAGTAACAGTCGCTACGAGTTCGTCAAAGCCGACATCATCGACCAGGCCACCGTCAGTGCCGTCCTGGCGCGCTTCCAGCCCCATGCCATCATGCACCTGGCCGCTGAGTCCCACGTCGACCGTTCCATTGACGGCCCGTCGGATTTTATCCAGACCAATATCGTCGGCACCTACAGCCTGCTGGAAGCCAGCCGCGCCTATTGGCAGGGCCTGCCGGCCGCGGAGAAAAGCGCCTTCCGCTTTCACCATATCTCCACCGATGAGGTCTACGGCGACTTGCATGGGGTCGATGACCTGTTCACCGAAACCACACCCTATGCCCCCAGCTCGCCCTACTCCGCCAGCAAGGCTGCGTCCGACCACCTGGTCCGCGCCTGGCAGCGCACCTACGGCTTGCCGGTGCTGATCACCAACTGCTCGAACAACTACGGCCCGTTCCACTTCCCGGAAAAGCTGATTCCGCTGGTGATCCTCAATGCCCTCGCGGGCAAGCCGCTGCCGGTGTACGGCAACGGCCTGCAAGTGCGCGACTGGCTGTTCGTCGAAGACCACGCCCGCGCCCTGTTCGAAGTGGTGACCAAAGGTGTGGTCGGCGAGACCTACAACATCGGCGGCCATAACGAACAGACCAACATCGACGTGGTGCGCGGCATCTGCGCCCTGCTCGAAGAGCTGGCGCCGCACAAACCGACCGGGGTCAAGCAGTTCGCTGACCTCATCACCTTTGTCCAGGACCGCCCCGGACACGACCTGCGCTATGCCATCGACGCCAGTAAGATCGAACGCGAGCTGGGCTGGGTTCCCGAGGAAACCTTCGCCAGCGGCCTGCGCAAGACCGTGCAGTGGTACCTGGCAAACCTCGAATGGTGCCAGCACGTCCAGGACGGCAGCTACCAGGGCCAACGATTGGGCTTCACCGACACCAAGGATCTGATTGCATGATGAAGGGAATTGTTCTGGCAGGTGGTTCGGGCACGCGCCTGCACCCGATCACCCTCGGCGTGTCGAAGCAACTGCTGCCGGTCTACGACAAGCCGATGATCTACTACCCGATCTCGGTGCTGATGCTGGCGGGGATCAAGGACATCCTGCTGATCTCCACCCCCCAGGACCTGCCGCAGTACCGCAACCTGCTGGGCGACGGCAGCCAGTTCGGGGTGCGCTTCAGCTACGCCGAGCAGCCTTCGCCGGACGGTCTGGCCCAAGCTTTTCTGATTGGCGAAGAGTTTATTGACAAGGACCCGGTGTGCCTGATCCTGGGTGACAACATTTTTCATGGTCAGCATTTCGGCGAGCAGCTGAAAAGCGCGGCCAAGCGCACCGGTGGTGCCACGGTATTCGGCTACTGGGTCAAGGACCCGGAGCGCTTCGGGGTAATCGACTTCGATAGCGAAGGCCGTGCCTTGTCGATCGAAGAAAAACCACAGAAGCCGAAATCCAGCTACGCAGTCACCGGGTTGTATTTCTACGACAACGATGTGATCGAGATTGCCAAGGCGGTCAAACCTTCGCCCCGGGGCGAATTGGAGATCACCGACGTCAACAATGCCTACCTCAAGCGCGGCGACCTGCAGGTTGAGCGTTTCGGCCGTGGTTTTGCCTGGCTCGATACCGGTACTCACGACAGCCTGCTCGAGGCATCGCAGTACGTGCAGACCATCGAGCACCGCCAGGGCCTTAAAGTTGCCTGCCTTGAGGAGATCGCCTACGAGAATGGCTGGATCAATCGTGCGCAGTTGCTGGAGCGGGCGAGTTACTTCGGCAAGACCGGCTACGGCCAGTACCTCTTCACCCTTGCCGGAGAAGAACAATGAAGGTCATCCCTACCGACCTTCCTGGCGTGTTGATCCTCGAGCCCAAGGTCTTTGGCGATGAGCGCGGTTTTTTCTACGAAAGCTTCAATGCCAGGGCCTTCAAGGAAGCCACCGGGCTGGATACCCAGTTCGTGCAGGACAACCACTCCCGCTCACAGCAAGGGGTGCTGCGCGGCTTGCATTACCAGCTGGAAAATACCCAAGGCAAACTGGTACGCGTCACCGTGGGTGAAGTACTCGATGTGGCGGTGGATATCCGTCGCAGCTCGGCGCATTTCGGGCAGTGGGTGGCGGTGCGGCTGTCCGCCGACAACCATCGCCAGCTATGGGTGCCCGAAGGCTTCGCCCACGGTTTCGTCGTCCTCAGCGACTTCGCCGAGTTCCTCTACAAGACCACCGATTACTACACCCCGTCCGCCGAGCGCTGCATTCGCTGGGATGACCCGGACCTGGCCATCGACTGGCAACTCACGGGCACGCCCACCCTCTCGGCCAAGGATCAGGCCGGCAAGCGCCTGAACGAGGCCGACCTGTTTCCATGAGCACGCCCATGAAGATCCTTATCAGCGGCCAGCATGGCCAGGTGTCCCGCGAGCTGCACCAGCGCCTCAAGGGTTTGGGCGAGTTGATCGTGCTCGGTCGCGATCAGCTCGACCTGGCGCACCCGGAGCAGATCCGCCGCCAGGTCCAGGCCATCGCCCCGCAGTTGATCATCAACGCTGCCGCCCATACCGCGGTGGACCAGGCGCAAAGCGAACCCGAGCTGGCCTTTGCCATCAATGCCACGGCGCCCGGTATCTTCGCCGAGGAGGCCCGAGCCCTGGGCATCCCGCTGATTCACTACTCCACCGACTATGTGTTCGATGGCAGCAAGGCCACGCCCTATACCGAGGACGACGCGCCCAATCCGCTTGGGGTCTACGGCCAGAGCAAGCTGGCCGGTGAGCGCGCGATCGGCGCCGTCGGCGGCCAACACCTGATCCTGCGCACCAGTTGGGTCTACTCCAGCCACGGCAAGAACTTCCTGCTGACCATGCAGCGCCTGCTGCAGGAAAAACCCCTGCTGCGGGTGGTCGCCGATCAGATCGGTGCGCCAACCTGGGCCGGCACCATCGCCCACAGCACGCGCCTGCTGATCGAGCGCTGGCAGGCCGGGGAGGCGGGTGCCTGGGGCACTTATCACCTGAGCGCTGCGGGCCACACCTCGTGGTTCGGCTTTGCCGAGGCGATCGCCGCGCACCTGCGGAACCAAGGCAAGGCCTGCGCCGCGCTGGAGGCGATTCCCTCCAGCGACTACCCGACTCCAGCACCCCGGCCGCTGAACTCGCGCCTGGACTGCAGCCGCCTGGAACGCGAGTGGGGCGTGACCCAGCCCGACTGGCAGGCTGCATTGCGCGAGTGTCTTGCCGAGCAGGGCTAGGCATAATGCGCCTGTATCCACAGGCGCCGACCCCCATGACTCCACCCCTCCCCCGCAGACCCCGTTGGCGTAGCCTGGCGTTGCTGGCCCTGTGCCTGGCGCCGCTGCTGTGGCCGCTGGAGCATTTGGCCGAGCGCTATTACCGCAGTGAATTGGTAGGGCAGAACCGCCAGACCCTCGATCTGTACGTGGCCAACCTGCTCGGCACCCTGCATCGCTACGAAGTGCTGCCGCAGATCCTTGGCGATCTGCCCGCCCTGCGCTCGGTGCTCGATGCCCCGGATGATGGCGTCACCCAAGGCAATGCCAACCGCCTGCTGAAAAACATCAGTGCCCAGACCGGCGCCGAAGTCATGTACCTGATGGACACCAACGGCAAGACCCTGGCCGCCTCCAACTGGGACAAGCACGACAGCTTTGTCGGGCGCAATTTTTCCTTCCGTCCGTATTTCAGCGAAGCCATGGCCGGGCGTCTCGGGCGGTTCTTCGGCCTTGGCACCACCTCGGCCAAGCGCGGTTATTTCTTCGCCGCGGCGGTGCACGACGGCGAGCGGATCATCGGCGTGCTGGTGATCAAGGTCGATCTCGACCACACCGAGAGCCTGTGGGGCAAAACCCCGGAACAATTGCTGGTGACCGACCACAACGGCGTGGTGATCCTGACCTCGCGCCCCGAGTGGCGCTTCCGTGCCACCCGGCCCCTGAGCGATGCGGAGCGCCAGGCGATCAGTGCCATCCAGCCCTACCCGACCCGCGAACCCAGGCCCCTGAAGCTCAACGCCAATGCCTGGCTGACCCAGACCGTGCAGATCGATGAAACCGGCTGGAGCGTGAGCATCCTCGCTCCGCAGACCTTGGTGGCGCGCCCGGTGCGCACGGTGGTGGCGGTGGGCGGGGCCGCGCTGCTGGTGTTGATGCTGTTGCTGGGCCTGATGATGCAGCGCCGCCGTCACTACCTGGACCGCATTGCCTTCGAGGCCAAGGCCCGCCGTGAGCTGGAAATGCGCGTAGCCGAGCGCACCAGTGACCTGGAAGGCCTCAACCGCCGGCTCAAGCAGGAAGTGCTAGAGCGCGAAACCGCGCAGCAGGAGTTGGTGCGGGCCCAGGACGACCTGGTCCAGGCCGGCAAGCTCTCGGCCCTGGGCACCATGTCGGCGAGCATCAGCCACGAGCTCAATCAACCCCTGGCGGCGATCCGCAGCTACGCGGAAAACGCCGAGGTGCTGCTCGATCACCAGCGCACCGAAGACGCCCGCGGCAACCTGAAGTTGATCAGCGAGCTGACCGGGCGCATGGCCTCGATCATCGCCCACCTGCGGGCCTTTGCCCGCCGCGACCGCCATGCTCCGGAAAGCGTGGCCCTGCAACCGGCGCTGGACGATGCCCTGGCCTTGCTGGCCAAGCGCCGCAGAGCGATGGAGGTCGAGCTGATTCGCGACCTGCCGGCCGCCACACTGTGGGTCGAAGCCGGGGAAACCCGCCTGCGCCAGGTGCTGGGCAACCTGCTGGCCAATGCCCTCGACGCCCTGACCGAAAAAGGTCCGCCGCGCAAATTGTGGCTGAGTGCCGAATCCACCGAAAGCGGCGTCAATCTGTACATTCGCGACAATGGCCCGGGCTTTTGCATGGAAGCCCTGGGCCGCGCCGGCGAGCCGTTCTACACCACCAAGACCCGGACCCAGGGCCTTGGCCTGGGCCTGGCGATCTGTGACACCCTGATGCGCGCCTTTGGCGGTGAACTGTCGTTCGCCAACCACCGCGAAGGCGGCGCCCTGATCACCCTGCGACTGCGCGCCGGCGCACCGGGTGTGAGCCTGCAACCGTCCGAGGACCGCAGTGTATGAGTACCCCCATCGACCACCAGGTGCAGGTGGTGTTGATCGACGACGACCCCCATCTGCGCCAGGCCTTGAGCCAGACCCTGGACCTGGCCGGGCTGCAGATCCTGCCGCTGGCCGAAGCCCGCGGGCTGGCGGCGCGCCTGGAGCGCGACTGGCCGGGCGTGGTGGTCAGTGACATCCGCATGCCGGGCATGGACGGCCTGGAGCTGCTGGCCGAACTCCATGGCCAGGACCCGGAGCTGCCGGTGCTGCTGATTACCGGTCACGGTGATGTGCCGCTGGCAGTGCAGGCCATGCGCGCCGGGGCCTATGACTTCCTGGAAAAACCGTTCGCCAGCGATGCCCTGCTCGACAGCGTGCGCCGCGCCCTGGCCTTGCGCCGGCTGGTGCTGGACAACCGCAGCCTGCGCCTGGCCCTGAGTGACCGCCAGCAACTGAGCACGCGCCTGGTCGGGCACTCGGCGCCGATGCTGCGCCTGCGCGAACAGATCGGCGCCTTGGCGGCGACCCGGGCCGACGTGCTGATCCTCGGCGAAACCGGGGCTGGCAAGGAGGTGGTGGCGCGAGCGCTGCACGACCTGTCGAACCGGCGCAACGGCCCGTTCGTGGCGATCAATGCCGGGGCCCTGGCGGAATCGGTGGTGGAAAGCGAACTGTTCGGCCACGAACCCGGGGCCTTCACCGGTGCGCAAAAGCGCCGCATCGGCAAGTTCGAGTTCGCCAATGGCGGCACGCTGTTTCTCGATGAAATCGAAAGCATGAGCCTGGATGTGCAGGTCAAGCTGCTGCGCATGTTGCAGGAGCGGGTGGTGGAGCGCCTGGGGGGCAATCAGTTGATCCCGCTGGACATCCGGATCATCGCCGCGACCAAGGAGGACCTGCGCCAGGCCGCCGATCAGGGGCGCTTTCGCGCCGACCTGTACTACCGGCTCAATGTCGCGCCGCTGCGCATTCCACCGCTGCGCGAGCGGGGCGAAGATGCGCTGATGCTGTTCCAGCATTTCGCCGACGAAGCCAGCACCCGCCACGGCCTGCCGCTCCATGAGCTGCAACCCGGGCAACGGGCGTTGCTGCTGCGCCACACCTGGCCGGGCAACGTGCGCGAACTGCAGAACGCGGCCGAACGCTTTGCCCTGGGCCTGGAACTGGCCCTGGACAACAGCGCCCCGGACGGCAGTGCGCAGCCGGCCCCCACCCTGGTCGAGGGCGGGTTGAGCGAGCAGGTGGAGAACTTCGAAAAGAGCCTGATCGCCGCCGAAATGAGCCGCGCTCACAGCTCGGTGCGCAGCCTGGCCGAGGCCTTGGGCATCCCGCGCAAGACCCTGCACGACAAGCTGCGCAAACACGGCCTGAGCTTCGCCGACAGCGGCGCCAGCACCGGCAGCGACGAACTCGATTGAGCAGCGTCCACCCCTTCCCCCCTTTCAAGCCAGAGGCCCGTGCATGAACAGCGACAGTCGTTACCTGGAATCCGTGCTCCATCACGACATCCCGCTCACCCGGGACATGGGGCTCAAGGTGCTCGACTGGCAGGCGCGGCAACTGCGCCTGTCACTGCCGCTGGCGGCCAACGTCAACCACAAGAGCACCATGTTCGGCGGCAGCCTGTATTGCGGCGCGGTGCTGGTGGGCTGGGGCTGGCTGCACCTGCGGCTCAAGGAAGAAGGGATCGAGGACGGGCACATCGTGATCCAGGAAGGCCAGATCAGTTATCCGCTGCCCGTGACCCGCGACGCCACGGCCATCTGCAGCGCGCCCAGCGATGCGCAATGGACGAAATTCCTGCGCACCTATGAACGTCACGGGCGGGCGCGGCTGAGCCTGGAGACGCGGATCGTCAACGAGGGAAGCGATGCCGACGCGGTGCGCTTTACCGGGCAGTACGTGCTGCACCGCTGAGCACCGCGACGACGACCATCAGCTGCGCGCCAACTCCAGCAGCTTCTGGCGCCAGGTCGCCTTGGCCGGCAACGCCAGGAAAAACTCATTGAGCAGCGATTCACGCGCCGGGTAGCAGAACGGCGCGCCACTCAAGTCCAGTACTTCACCACCGGCCCCCTCGAGCACGCCCTGGGCGGCGGCAGTGTCCCATTGCGAGGTCGGGGCCAGTCGGGGGTAACAATCGGCGGCGCCTTCGGCCAGCAGGCAGAATTTCAGCGAGCTGCCGATATTCGCCAGTTGCAGTTCGCCCAGGCTGGCGCTGAGCCCGGCCAGCAGGCGCTCCTGCTCCGGGCTGGAATGACGCCGGCTGGCGACCACGGTGAAGGCCTGGCCGGCAGCCGGTGCTTCGCGCACCTGGATCGGCACCGGCGCCTGGCCACGGTCGGCGCGCCAGGCACCCAGGCCGGCACCGCCGCAGTAGCTGCGACCGTTGGTCGGCATCGTGACCACGCCAAACACCACGCGACCCTGTTCGATCAGGGCGATATTGACGGTGAACTCTTCGCTGCCGGAAATGAATTCCTTGGTGCCATCCAGCGGATCAACCAGCCACCAGCGCTGCCAGCCGGCGCGCACCGCCTGTGGAATGTTCGCGTCCTCTTCGGACAATACCGGGATGCTCGGGTCCAGCGCGGTCAGGCCGGCCAGGATCAGATGGTGCGCAGCCAAGTCCGCGGCGGTCACCGGCGAGTCATCGGTTTTTTGCGTCACCGCCACATCGGCGCGCCAGAACGGCAGGATTGCCTCGCCAGCCTGCAAGGCCAACTCGATCACCGGCGCCAGCAACGGGTGGGGAAAGGTCATCGATGCCTGACTCATGCCGGAAACACTCCGCGCTGGGTCAGCAGGTCACGGGCCAGGTACAGCGCCGCCAAGGCACGGCCTTCGGTGAAGTTGGGGTTCTGGGCCAGGCCCGAGAGTTCACGCAGGTTGATCTTGTCCACGCCCATCGGCTCGGGCTCGTCGCCTTCCAGGCTTTCTTCGTAGAGGTCGGTGGCCAGCACCACCTGGATTTTCTGGCTCATGTAACCGGGCGACAAGGACAACTCGGTCAGGTGCTCCAGCTGCCGTGCGCCATACCCGGCTTCCTCCTTGAGTTCCCGCTCGGCCGCGGCCAGCACATCCTCGCCCGGCTCGATCAGGCCCTTGGGCAACGACAGTTCATAGGCATCGGTACCGCCGCAGTATTCTTCCACCAGCACCGCGTGCTCGGCATCGAGCATCGCCACGATCATCACTGCGCCATAACCGGCGCCTTTGCCCACCAGGCGTTCATAGGTACGTTCCACGCCATTGGAAAAGCGCAACTGCACTTCTTCGACACAAAACAGACGGCTGGTGGCGACGATCTCGCGGGCGAGTACAGTGGGTTTCTGGCGCATGAAGGGCTCCTTGGCGTGAACGCGCTACTATAACGCGGCTTTCCCGATAGTTTGTGTCGGATATCTTTCTACCGCTCGAGACGTTTCCCATGCCTTCACTGCCCTGGCGCGATATCGACACCGTTCTGCTGGATATGGACGGCACCCTGCTCGACCTGCATTACGACAACCACTTCTGGATGGAGCACCTGCCCCAGCGTTACGCCGAGCTGCACGGAGTCAGCCGGGCCATGGCCGAGATGGAGCTGCAGCCCCTGTTCGAGAACAACGCCGGCCAGTTGAAGTGGTATTGCCTGGACTTCTGGAGCGCCGAACTGAAGCTGCCGGTGCGCGAACTGAAGCTGGAAACCGCCCACCTGATTGCCCTGCGCCCTGACGCCGACACCTTCCTGGCCGCCATCAAACAGGCCGGCAAACGTGTGGTACTGATCACCAACGCCCACCGCGACTCGCTGTCACTGAAGCTGGAGCGGATCGAACTGGCGCCTTACTTCGAACGCCTGATCAGCTCCCATGACTACGGTTTCGCCAAGGAAAACCCGCAGTTCTGGGATGCCCTGCAGGCCGATATCGGGTTTGACCCGAGCCGCAGCCTGTTTATCGATGACACCCTGCCGATCCTGCGCAGCGCGCGGGACTTCGGCGTGGCTCATCTGTTGGCGGTGCGTGAACCGGACAGCCGCAAAGGGCCGAAAGACACCGCGGAGTTCGCGGCGGTGGGAGATTATCGAGACTTGATCGAGGGGCTGTAGAAGGGCCCGGGATCAGGTGTTGGATGTCAGGGCCAGCGCAGCCTGCGGCAGGCTGCGCTGGCCCTATCAGGCACCCACCATCACTCGGGAATTCGCAGCACCTGACCCGGATAGATCTTGTCCGGATGGGACAGCAGCGGCTTGTTGGCCTCAAAGATCTTGTTGTACTTGTTGGCGTCGCCGTACTGCACCTTGGCAATCGCGCTCAGGGTGTCGCCCTTCTTCACGGTGACAAACACCGCCGCCACTGCCACCGGCCCGGTCACGGTGATCTGGTCGTCGACACTGCCGACGCCGGCGATATTGCCCACGGCCAGGAGGATTTTTTCTTTCTCTTCCTGGCTTGCGACCTCACCGGTCACCGTGACCTTGTCGCCGTCGACGCTGGCCTGCACATTCGGATTGCCCAGGCCGACCTTGGCAATGTGTTCCTTCAACTGCTCGCTCGCATTGGCGTTACCCGGCGTCAACAGATCAATAAGCTTTTCGCCTGCTTCTTTCACAAAGCTAAAAATACTCATGGTGCACACTCCTTGGGTTATGGGGTCCAGACGCGAAAGACTAGACCAGCCTCGGCAGATGAGGTTCAAAAGCGACCAGTGACCCAGTGCCGCACAAGCACGCTAGAATCGGCACCTTCCCGGCGCCCTGGAGCGAAGATGGACATCAAGCAGCTGAAATTCCTCATCGCCCTCGATGAAACCCGGCATTTCGGCCAGGCCGCCGCCCGTTGCCATATCACCCAACCCACCCTGTCCATGCGCCTGCGCAGCCTGGAAGAAGAGCTGCAACTGCCGCTGGTCAATCGCGGCCAGCGCTTCGAGGGGTTTACCGCCCCGGGCGAGCGGGTGCTGGCCTGGGCACGCACCGTGCTGGCGGCCTATGACGGGTTGCAGGCGGAAGCTGCCGCCTGTCGCGGCAATCTGGTCGGCACCCTGCGCCTGGGGGTGGTGCCGCTGTCGAGCTTCGACCCGCAGCACTTGATGCAGGCCCTGCACCAGCAGCACCCGAACTTGCGCTTCGAGCTTTCGGCCTTGAGCTCCGAACAGATCCTCGAACAACTGGCGAGCAACCGCCTGGACCTCGGCGTGTCCTACCTGGAGCGCCTGGACACCGAGCGTTTCGATTCCCTGGCCCTGGGCGAAACCCGCATGGGCTTGCTCTACGACCAACGGTTTTTCAGTTTCGGCGAGCAGCCCCTGAGCTGGGAGGCGCTGATCGAACTGCCCCTGGGCATGCTCACCAGCGGCATGCATTTTCGCCAATCCATCGACCACAACTTCCACAGCCGAGGCCTTAGCCCGCAACCGCTGTTACAAACCGATGCAGTTCATCAGCTGGTGCAAATGGTCCATGGCGGTTTCTGCTGCGCGGTGATGCCGCTGGAAGGCGGCCTGGAAACCCTCACCGAGCACTTGCGCCTGCAACCCATCGAAGGCGCCCAGACCCTGGCGCGGTTGGGTTTGATCATGCGGCGCAGCGCGCCACGCTCAGCCTTGGCCGAGGCCTGTTTCGCGCTTTACCAGAAATCGCCCAAACCTTCTTGATCGACGCCATCTATCAACGCATCAGTACTAGCAATTAGACGTGACACTTTGCCGCGCTTAGTCTTGGCGCTGAATACTCCGCTGGTATTGCCCCATGACCGCCAAGCGCCCGACCCGCGCGACGCCAGCCCTAGAAACGCCCGCGCCCGCCGCCAGTCAGAACTACAGCTACAGCAACCTTGAACACTGCGAATCGGACAGCACCGCGCTGGCCGAGGAAGTCGCCCTGGCGATCGCCTACAACGGCATCAGCCAGGCGGTGATGCTCGTGACCCCGTCGGACCTTGAAGACTTTATCGTCGGCTTCAGCCTGGGCAGCGGCATCATCAGCGACGCGACCGAGATCTATGACCTGCAACTGAGCGGTTCGGGCTCGGCGCAGTACGCGCAAGTGGAAATCGCCAACCGCGCGTTCTGGAACCTCAAGCAGCAACGTCGTCAGCTGGCTGGCACCAGCGGCTGCGGCCTGTGCGGCGTCGAGGCCGTGGAACAGGCACTGCCCGACCTCAAGGTCTTGCCCGGCGCCCCTTTGCCACCGGCGGCCTGGCTTGACGGCCTGCGCCAGCGCATCGGCAGCTTCCAGCCCCTGGGCCAGCATTGCGGCGCGGTGCACGCGGCGGTGTTCATGAACCACCAGGGGCAGTTGCTGCTGGGCCGGGAAGACATCGGCCGGCACAACGCCCTGGACAAGCTGATCGGCGCACTGATCCGCCAGGACATCCCCACGGCCGGCGGCGTGGCCATTGTCACCAGCCGCTGCAGCCTGGAACTGATCCAGAAAGTCCTGCGCGCGGGCATCCAGACCCTGGTCAGCCTGTCGGCCCCCACCGGCCTGGCCGTGCAATGGGCACGCCGGCACAACCTCAACCTCATTCACCTGCCGCAGAAAAGTGCGCCGCGGGTCTATAGCCCCGTGATGGAGAACCAAGCGTGAGCAACCACAACCAAGCCGACCAGACCCCAACCCCGCGCTACAAGCCCTACAAAGGCGCGGCCGGCGGCTGGGGGGCGCTGATCAGCGTGGCCCAGGCCTGGCTGACCAGCGACAACGCGCTGAAGAACCTGCGCATGATGCTCAAGACCAACCAGAACGGCGGCTTCGACTGCCCGGGCTGTGCCTGGGGCGACTCGCCGGAAAGCGGCATGGTCAAGTTCTGCGAAAACGGCGCCAAGGCGGTCAACTGGGAAGCCACCAAACGCCGCGTGGACGGGGCGTTCTTCGCCAAGCACAGCGTGACCTCGCTGCTGGAACAGAGTGACTACTGGCTCGAATACCAGGGGCGCCTCACCGAACCCCTGAGCTACGACGCCGCCAGCGACCGCTACAAACCCATCAGCTGGGAAGCCGCGTTCGCCTTGATCGGCCAGCATTTGCAGGCGCTGCCGAGCCCGGACATGGCCGAGTTCTACACCTCGGGCCGGGCCAGCAACGAAGCGGCGTACCTGTACCAGCTGTTTGTGCGCGCCTATGGCACCAACAACTTCCCCGACTGCTCGAACATGTGCCACGAAGCCAGCGGCGTGGCCCTGGCGCAAAGCGTCGGCGTCGGCAAAGGCACGGTGACCTTCGACGATTTCGAGCATGCGGATGC
Source organism: Pseudomonas sp. CF161 (assembly GCF_000416215.1). Classification (NCBI taxonomy): domain Bacteria; kingdom Pseudomonadati; phylum Pseudomonadota; class Gammaproteobacteria; order Pseudomonadales; family Pseudomonadaceae; genus Pseudomonas; species Pseudomonas sp. CF161. Next base: position 266,574 of record NZ_ATLP01000112.1, on the reverse strand, counting down.
GATTTTTGTCTGGGGCCAGAACCCCGGCACCAACCACCCGCGCATGCTCGAACCGCTGCGTGAAGCGGTGAAGCGCGGGGCCCAGGTGGTGTGCGTCAACCCGCTGAAAGAGCGCGGCCTGGAACGCTTCCAGCATCCGCAGCACCCGCTGGAAATGCTCACCAACGGTGACAAGCCCACCAACACTGCCTACTTCCGCCCGGCCCTGGGTGGCGACATGGCGCTGGTGCGCGGCATGGCCAAGTTCCTGCTGCTGTGGGAACGCGAGGCGCAGAAAGCCGGCAGCCCGTCGGTGTTCGACCACGACTTCCTGAATGAACACACCGCCAGCGTGCTCGAGTACCTGGGGGTGATCGATGACACCTCCTGGGAGCAGATCGTCGAGCAGTCCGGCCTGACCCTGGTCGAGATCGAGCAAGCGGCGCGCATGTACGCCAAGGGCAAGAACGTGATCATGTGCTGGGCCATGGGCATCACCCAGCATCGGCATTCCGTGGCAACCATCCAGGAAATCGCCAACCTGATGCTGCTGCGCGGCAATATCGGGCGCCCGGGCGCAGGCCTGTGCCCAGTGCGCGGCCACAGTAACGTGCAGGGCGACCGCACCATGGGCATCAACGAACGGCCTCCGGTGGCGTTTCTCGACGCCCTGGAGCGACGCTTCCAGTTCAAGGTGCCACGCAGCGACGGGCACAACGTGGTCGAGGCGATCCACGCCATGGCCGAGGGCCGTTCGAAGGTCTTTATCGCCCTGGGCGGCAACTTCGCCCAGGCCACCCCGGACAGCCCGCGGACCTTCCAGGCCCTGAGCAACTGCGACCTCACGGTGCAGATCAGCACCAAGCTCAACCGCAGCCACCTGGCCCATGGCAAACAGGCCCTGATCCTGCCGTGCCTGGGGCGTACCGACATCGACCTGCAGAGCGAAGGCCCGCAGGCAGTGACCGTGGAAGACTCGTTCAGCATGGTGCACGCCTCCAACGGCCAGCTGCAGCCGCTGTCGCAACAGATGCGCTCGGAGCCGTGGATCATCGCCGGCATCGCCGCCGCAGCCTTGGGCAGCCGCCCGGTGGACTGGAACTGGCTGGTGGCCGACTACGGGCGCATCCGCGACCTGATCGCCGACACCATTCCAGGCTTCAAGGACTTCAACCAGCGCCTGCAAAACCCGGGCGGCTTCTACCTCGGCAACTCGGCCGGCGCGCGGCGCTGGAGCACCGCGTCCGGTCGCGCCAACTTCCGCGCCAACGTGCTGCCCAAGGACCTGGTCCATGAACGCACCCGGGCCACCGGGCAGATACCGGACCTGATCATGCAGTCCATGCGCTCCCACGATCAGTACAACACCACGATCTATGGCCTGGACGACCGCTATCGCGGGGTCAAGGGCCAGCGCGATGTGCTGTTCGTCAACGAAGCGGACATCATCCGGCTGGGCTTCAAGCCGGGGCAGAAGGCCGACATCGTGTCGATCTGGGACGACGGCCGCGAACGTCGGGTCAAGGGCTTCACCCTGCTGGCCTTCGATATTCCGGCGGGCCAGGCAGCGGCCTATTACCCGGAGGTCAACCCGCTGGTGCCGCTGGAAAGCACCGGCGACGGCAGCCATACGCCGACCTCGAAGTTCGTGGCGATTCGCCTGGAAGCCGCCAGTGACAGTGGGTTGATCATGGCCAAGTCGGCGTAAATCGATGGCGGCCCCGGCTCCATCACCATGGAGCCGGGGTTGTCAGCCGGGCTTTTCCAGCGCGCAAAAAAAAGCCGCTTTTGTGCAAAAGCGGCCTGTCCGAAGTAGCTAAAGACCCGCCAAAACGACTTAAGTTCCACAACCAAAACAATAACTTACGAGATTGTGTACAACTCGTGCTATTCGTCGGATTTTGATTGTAAGCCTTCAGACACAGCCTCAGGATCGCGCCGTCATCCCTTTGAGGTTCCTCTATGAAGTTTTCCTCGATTCTCTTGTTGTCCCTTGGCCTGGTCAGCGGCTTCGCCTCTGCCGGAGGCACCACTGAAGCAGGTGTGGGCGGCGCATTGGGCGGGGTTCTGGGCTCGGTGGTCGGTCAGTCGATCGGCGGCAATACCGGCTCGGCCATCGGCGCGGCATTGGGCGGCGCGGGCGGCAGTGCGGTGGGTGCCGACAAACGCAGCCGTGGCCAGGCAGCCATTGGCGGCGCCTTGGGCGCAGCGGGCGGCAACGTGGTCGGGCGCAGCATGGGTGGCAACACCGGCAGCCTGATCGGCGCAGCGGCAGGCGGTGGCGCCGGCGGCGCACTGGGTAACTACATGGGCAATGAAAGTGCGCGCGACGATCGCGAGTACCGTGGTCGCGACAACCGCCGCTACTACCGTGACGATCACCGCGGTCGCGGCCATGCGTATGGCCACCGCAAACATCGCCATCACCGCGACTGATCAACGCGGCTCAAGCCTGCGCCCGAGCGCAGGCTCTGCAGGCATCGCCGGGACCCTGGGCCGCGGCTTAGCGGATCGGCTCCAGCACCAGACGTTCCAACGCTTCACGTAATCCGGCCGGCAGCGCCACCGGCCGATTCGACGCCCGCTCTACAAACACATGCACAAAGCGCCCGGCAGCACAGGCATCCTCCTCCCCCGCCTTGAATACCGCCAACTCGTACTGCACCGAACTGTTGCCCAGCTTGCCGACCCGCAGGCCGATTTCAATACGCTCGGGAAAGGCGATCGAGGCGAAGTAGTCGCAGGCGGAACTCACCACAAACCCCACCACGTCACCGTCATGGATATCCAGCCCACCCTCTTCGATCAGGTAGGTGTTTACCGCCGTGTCGAAGAAGCTGTAGTAGGTGACGTTATTCACATGCCCATACACATCGTTGTCGTGCCAACGGGTGATGATCGGCTGAAAGTGGCGATAGTCGCTGCGTTGCGGCATCCGCTCGGTCATAAGGCTCTCTCACAATTCTGGTAGGCGCGGGCTGGCCCGCGAGGGCGATCCATTGATCGCGCGGGATGCCACATATGGTTATTTGCCTGGCAGATCCCGCAGCGCAGCCTCGCACAGTTTGGCGTGCAGCCCAAAGGGACAGGGCCTGCCAGCAAACATCAACCGCGCCTAGCGTTGGGCAAACCCTTTACCGGCTTGCGCCAGTTCAGTGAGCAGGCGTGCCGGCTGCCAGTGCTCGCCCAACTCGGCCTCAAGCCGCAGCAGACGCTGGTGCACAGCCGCCAGCCCTTGCCGATCGGCCCAGCTCATCGGCCCGCCCTGGTCCTTGGGAAAGCCATAGCCGTTGAGATAAACCAGGTCGATGTCGTGGGCCGACTCGGCAATGCCTTCCTCGAGGATCTTCGCCCCCTCGTTGACCAATGCCAGCAGGCAGCGCTCAAGAATCTCCTCGGGGCCGATCTGCCGGCGCTGATAGCCCAGGCCCTCGCTGACCTGCTGCACCAGGGCATCCACCTCAAGATCGTGCTCCGCCTGACGGCTGCCGGGCTCGTAGTGGTAATAGCCGTTGCCGCTTTTTTGGCCGAAGCGCCCCAGCTCGCACAGACGATTATCGACCTGCACCTCGGGCTCATCCTGGCCGACGCCGTCCAGTTGCCGGGCCCGCCAGCCCAGGTCGATACCCACCACGTCGTACATGCGAAACGGCCCCATGGCGAAACCAAAACCTTGCAGGGCCGCATCCACCTGGTAGGGGAAAGCGCCCTCGAGCAACATCTTGCGCGCCTCCAGCACGTAGGTATTGAGCATGCGGTTGCCGATAAAACCGAAACAGTTCCCCGCCACCACACTGACCTTGCCCATGCGCCGGCCCAGGGCCAGGGCCGCCTCGAGCACCTCGGGTGCAGTGCGCGCGCCGCGCACCACTTCGAGCAGTTTCATGATGTGCGCCGGGCTGAAAAAGTGCAGCCCCAGCACCTGTTGCGGACGCTGGGTGACGGCAGCGATGGCGTCGATATCAAGAGCCGAGGTGTTGCTGGCCAGGATCGCTTCGGGCTTGAGCAGGACATCGAGTTGGCGAAAGATCTGTTGCTTGAGCTCGAGGTTCTCGTAGACCGCCTCGATCACCAGGTCGACCTCGCGGATCGCCGGATAGTCCGCAGCGGCGCTGACCCTTGCGATACGCGCGTCGGCTTCGGCCTGCTCGATCCGCCCCTGGCGCACGTTGTGCGCGTAGGTCTCGGCCACCGCCAGCAACGCCTGCTCCAGCATCTGCGGGTTGTTGTCCACCCACTGCACCCGCACCCCGGCATTGGCCAGGCACATTACGATTCCGCGGCCCATGGTGCCCGCGCCAATCACGGCGGCGTGCTGAATATCGACGGCTGTCTGGCTCATATTGGCTCTCTTGTTGGCGATGCGAAGACAGCCCACACCATAGTCAGGCACCGGGTATTTTTGAAATTTATTCCTGTGATGAGGGCCATTCAGCAGATGGATGCAGCAGCGGCTGCACTCACCCGAACCTCAAGCGCGCAGGTTGCTGTCGGCCCAGTCCCGCACCTCGGCGTAGGGGTAATCTTCAAGCGCCGCAAACCCGGGGATGGCCCGCGCCTTGAGCTTGGTGAACAGCGGCACACTGATGCCGCACACAAACCGCGTCAGGCGCTCGGCACCCGGCAAGTGCCCGGTGTGCTGCTGATGCCTGTGGATAAAAGGCTCGCAGAGCTCGGCAAAGTTTTTATCCACAAGCGCAGGCAAGTCGGGCGGCGCCGGCAGACGCGCCACCTGACCGTGACACACCGAACAATGCCCGCAACGGCGCGGCGCATTATCGTCGCCAAAGTACTGCGCCAGGCGGTAACCCAGGCACTGCTCGGTGCCGAACAGATCGAGCATGGCGTGGATCCGCGCAATCTCGGCGCCCTCGTGCCGGGTGAAATACCCGTGCAGTTGCGCGCTCAGTTGTGCCGCGTCGAAGTCGGTCTGCAGCAGGCTGTAGACCTCGGTCATTTGCTTGCTTTCCAGCTCGACCCAACCGCGCTCCTGGAAATAATCCAGGGCCTTGACCACGCGGCTGCGCTCGGCCTGATGCTGCAGGTACAGCGCATCGAAATTGACCGTGGCCCAGGTGCGAGCGCGGCTTGAGGTCTGGATGATGGCCTCAACGAAATCCCGCCGCTCGCCCTCAAAACGCGCCAGCAGGGCATCCGGCTCCAGCAGGAACTTGAAGCGGTACTCGGCAAAATAGGCATAACGCGGCGCAATCAAGCCGCGCAGCTCCAGTTGCACCAACAAGGTCTTGAGTGGCAATTGGCGAATATTGCTCTGATCCGCCAGCGGCCCCAGCAGAAACTCCCATTGCCCATCCGGCGCCGCGGCCTGGAGTTCGTCGAGCACACAGCGGATGCCGTCCAGTTCCGGAGTGTCGCCGTAGACGAAGTTCTCCAGCACGTTGAGGCTGTCGCGGTTGGCCAGCACCAGGCAATCCGAGGGCTGCCCGTCACGCCCGGCGCGGCCGATTTCCTGGCTGTAGTTCTCGATGGACTTGGGCAGGTCGAAATGCACCACATTGCGGATGTCGCTCTTGTCGATGCCCATGCCGAAGGCAATGGTGGCGACGATGCAATTGGACTGGCCGCCCATGAACTGGCGCTGGATCGCCTCCCGCTGCTCATGGGGCAAGCCGGCGTGATACGCCTGGGCCTGGATGCCGTGCTGGCTCAGGTGTTGGGCAATCTGCTCGGCGGTTTTCTGCAGGGTGACGTAGACGATGCTCGGCTGCCCGGGCCGTTCGCCCATCCACTGCACCAGGCGCCGGCGTTTGTCCTGCCCGCGCACCGGCTCCACCAGCAGGTTGAGGTTGGGCCGGTAGAAACCGGTGGTGACCACGTCCTGCGGGGCGATGGCGAACTTGGCCTGCATGTCGGCGATCACCTTGGGCGTCGCGGTGGCCGTCAGCAGCAAGGCCTGGGGGATGTTGAACTGGCGCTGGTAGTCCGGCAGCTTCAGGTAGTCCGGGCGGAAGTTGTGCCCCCATTCGGAGATGCAGTGCGCCTCGTCCACCACCAGCAGCGAAATCGGCACCTGTTGCAGGAAATTCCGGAAGCGCTCGTTCTTCAGGCGCTCCACGGAAATCATCAGAATCTTCAGCTCACCGGAGCGCGCACGGGCCATGACGGCGTTGGCGTCGTCGCGGCTCTGGGCGGAATCGATGCTGGCCGCGGCGATGCCGTGGCGTTGCAGGAATGCCAGCTGATCCTGCATCAGCGCCAGCAACGGCGAAACCACCAGGGTCAGGTGCGGCAGCAGCAGGGCCGGCAGCTGATAACACAGGGACTTGCCGGAACCGGTAGGAAAAATCGCCGCCGCCGAACGCCCGCCCAGCACCGCGCTGACCGCAGCCTCCTGGCCCGGGCGAAACTGTGGATAACCAAAGACCTGTTCGAGGGTGTTGTGCATAAGCTGTCACTCCATTGACCGCTGACATGCTTTGAAGCCTAGCGTGGCCCGTCAGCAGGTCGAGAAAAGGTCGAGAGGAAAGGGATACCGGATGATACAGGCACACGGCCAAAGCGGTGGCCGCACCGTAGCCGCTGCCGCAGGCTGCGCTGGCCCGCGACCGCGATTCACCTGACACACCCCTCGGCGCCCAAGCCGGCCAGCGCAGCCTCGACAGCCGCGACAATCAGCGGCCCATACGGCAATCCACCCATTGCACGCCATTGCCCCGATTGGTCTCGAACAGCGCGGGCAAGGCCTTGGCGGCTTTGTCATGGGTGTCGTGAAACAGGATCACGCCACTGCGCCACAGCAGCATCAAGGTTTGCACCCGCTGGCTCGCCGCACGGCTATCAACGGCCTTGCTCCAGTCCTGGGAGTCGATATTCCACAGCATCAACTGCACGCCCTGGGCCTTGAAGAACGCAGCGCTGTCGCTGCGACGCTGGCCATAGGGCGGGCGAAACAGCGGCTGGTACTCCTCGGTCAAGGCTGCGCTGACCAGGCCTGCCGATCGGGTAATCGAACCCTGCCAATCGCGCCAGGAGCTGTGGGACTTGTGCTCCCAGCCATGTAGGCCAACGCATTGATCGCTGTAAAGATTGCGCATGTCGTCCGCCGAGGACTGCTCAAGACGCTTCTGAAATGGCGCGCCCAACACGAAGAAAAAAGCATGCACATCCTCGGCCCGCACCACATCCAACAGGCGGTCGGTAGACCCGCTCCGCGCCGTCGGACCATCGTCGAACGTCAGCAGAAATTGCCGGTCGCCCAGTTCATCGCCAAGGATTTCAGCTTCGGAGAAACGCTCAATCTCACTGCTGACCATCGGGAACAACGCCGCCAGCCGCAATTGCTCACGCAGGTATTGCTGGTGAAAACCCAGGCTGGCCTCAGCCCAGGCGCCATACGTGGCTTTGCTCTGGCCGGTGAAGCCGGCCACCAGTTGGCGGAACTCCCCCAGGTTGCGCACCCTCAGGCAGAACGCCTCACCCTCACACTGCTGGCTGGCCAGGCGGAAGTTGTTCAGCAGCCGCTGCCAGAAACGCTCACGCACCCGGTTCACCGCTGCCAGGTCGAGATGCTTGACCCCCAGCTGTTGCTGCAGCGCCTTTTCATCCAGTGCTTCGCTGGCCAATAGCGCCTTGGCGAACATCAGAATCTCGGCGCGGGAGGCGGTGTCGAAGCCCTCGACGCTGTTCAGGGTAGTTGGCCAACCGCTGCGGTCGATGGTGGCAAAAACCAGCGGCCCCGCAGCAGAAGTCACGCAAGGAGTCAGATAAAACGCAGACATCAAAAGGAGAATTCTTAAGCGCATAGCCACTTCCTAAAATACACAACGCGCCAGGGTAGGCGCGTTGTGGGTAGAACTTTGTCAGGGAGATCAGAGTTTTCTAACGCGCTCGATGGCCTGGTCATACACCGGGCTGGCCTTCTGCTCCCGAGCCTTCTGGTACAGGGCCAGGGCATCGGCAAACCGCCCGGCGGCCTCATAGATAGACGCCGAGTTGTAATAGGCGCTGGCACGTACAGTGGCCGCCGTCGCGCCGCTGGCCAGGGCGATGGCCTGATTGTCGGCCTCAAGGGCCCTGGACAGCTCGCCGAGCTTGCGGTGGGTCAGCCCGAGATTACTGTACGCCTGGGCGTAAGACGGGTCCTGCTCGATGGCCTGGCGAAAGAAGTCACGTGAGCGCAGCACGTCACCGGCCTTGTAGGTCGCTTCGCCCTGTTCATTCAGAGTTTTCGCATCGCCCTGAGGCACCGCCCCTACCTCCAGGCTGCTCACCGCGACCTTGTCGTCCAGCAACACCTCGACCTCGCTCATGGCGTCGGCAGGCTCGCCCCGCACTTCGCCGAGGCGATTGATGTCCTGCAGCTCGCTGTTACCGGTAATGCGGAACACCGTCCACAGATTGCCGACGCGCTGGCGCGGCAGCTTGTAGGTGCGTAGCAGGGTTTTGCCCAGGTACAGCTGCACCTTGGCCTGACTCAGGGAAAGCTGGTGGGCGCGCGCGGTAGTGCCGTGGGTGAAGTCATGCACGGCGTAGATGTAACTGTCGCCGGCCTGCTTTTTTTGCAGGGTGATGACTTCCGGGCCCTGACCTGGCTTGTCAGCCCCTTCCAGCAAGGTGTCGGGCCCCTTCAGGGTCTCGAAGTACAGGTTCTTGCCGGGATAGATCAGGCGCGCATCCAGGTCCAGCCCATCGGCCTCCCAGGTCAGCACGATCCGCAGGCCATCGAAGTTCTGCTTCACCGGCAACATGGCGTAGGTTTTGCCATTGCACGGGCAAGGTGCCTCGATCACCACGAGCCCATGCTTTTTCAGGGTCAGAGTGGTGCTCGAGTCGTCCGCCATCTCGGTGTTGAGGCTGAACCGGCCTGAGCCATCGGTCAGCCCGCCAGCGACCTGCTGCCGTGCGGGAAGCAATTGCAGTTGGACCTCGGCGAGCGCCTGCTGGCGGTCCAAGCCATCAACCACTTCAATCGTCCAGGGCAACGCCTGCACCGAACACGCCACCAGCCAGAGCGACAACCACCACGCCATGCGAAACCTGCGCATACCACATCCCTTTACGTGTTAACCGCCATAGGCTGACAGCCCCCGGCCATTTGGCGCGCACGATACACAGATTATCCGCACACTGCTTGAGGAACCTCGCCTGCCACAGCGGCAGGTACTTCCTACTCCCGAGTCTGGCATCATCCTCCTTCACCGAACCCTGCAGTGATCACGCCCCTGCACCACAACCTTGGTAAGCAATCCCCATGAGCAAGCTGCAACACCTGATCGCCGAAGCCAGGCAAGGACTCAGCGTCATGCAGTCCATCAGCGACGAAAAATGGCGAGCCCTTGCCACCCAATGTGGCGCAGCGGAAAGAGCAGAAATCAGACAGCGCATCCAATCGCTGGAGGCCATGAGCCTGGAGGCCGACGAAGGCGATGACGAACAACGGGACGACATCCGTTGTGCCATCGACAACCTCAACCTGCTACTGAGCCTGTCCGAAGCCCATGAGCGGGCCGCCGGCTCTTCTCACAAGGACTGTTAGGCATGCACCTGGCCCCCCACTTCCCCGATGACCCGGCCATGCGCCAGCTCATGCAGTTGCTGCACGAAGAACTTGGCCTGCCCGAGCGCAAGACCATCAGCCTGGATACCGCCATCAACTTCGACCTGGGTTGCGACGGCGCGGATGCCGAACAGCTGATGCTGGCGCTGGAAGAACTGTTCGTCATCGAGTTCGTCGACTACGACGCCTATCGCTACTTCCAGCCCGAAGGCTTCGACGTCTTCCTCAAGCGCCGGGCCAAGGGCCGGGGCGATAAACTGCCGCTGACCATCGGCATGCTGTATCGAGCCATCAAGGCGCAGCGTTGGGACACACAGACGCTGGAAAGCCGCTAGCCCTGAACCAGAGCAGAACCTGAACCTGTTCCGGGACTGATCAGCGCCTCGTTTCCAGCGCCGTTCTGATGGTCGTCAACGCCTGGCGGCGGCAACTGAACCCAAACCTTGCGCCCACAAAAAAGCCGCCCCGAAGGGCGGCTTCTCAAACCACTGAACCGATGCTTACAGCTTCGGGCCGGCAGCCTTGATCGCGTCGCTGACGTCGAACTTCTTGAAGTTCTCGGTGAACAGGCCGGCCAGGGCTTTGGCAGCCTCGTCGTAGGCGGCTTTGTCAGCCCAGGTGTTGCGTGGGTTGAGCAGGCCGGTTTCGACGCCTGGAACGGCCAGTGGCACGTCCAGGTTGATGGTGTCCAGGTGCTCGGTCTCGGCACCGATCAGCGCGCCGCTCTGGATCGCTGCGATCACGCCACGGGTGGTCGGGATGTTGAAGCGTTGGCCGACGCCGTAGCCACCGCCGGTCCAGCCGGTGTTGACCAGGTAGACCTTGGAGCCGAAGCCACGGATGCGCTTGATCAACAGCTCAGCGTATTCGCCAGCCGGACGCGGGAAGAACGGTGCGCCGAAGCAGGTGGAGAAGGTCGACTTGATGCCGGTCCCCGAGCCCATTTCAGTCGAGCCCACCAGCGCGGTGTAGCCGGACAGGAAGTGGTAGGCCGCTTGCTCTTCGCTGAGGATCGACACAGGTGGCAGCACGCCGGTCAGGTCGCAGGTCAGGAAGATCACCGCGTTTGGCTCGCCACCGAGGTTTTTCTCGGAACGCTTGGCAACGTGCTCCAGCGGGTAGGCGGCGCGGCTGTTCTGGGTCAGGCTGACATCGGCGTAGTCGGCGTGCTTGGCGTCATCGATAACGACGTTTTCCAGGACTGCGCCGTGCTTGATGGCTTTCCAGATGACCGGCTCGTTCTTCTCGGACAGGTCGATGCACTTGGCATAGCAACCGCCTTCGATGTTGAACACCACGCCCTCGCCCCAACCGTGTTCGTCGTCACCGATCAGGTAACGGCTTTCGTCGGCGGACAGGGTGGTTTTGCCGGTGCCGGACAGACCGAAGAACAGGGTCACGTCGCCTGCTTCACCGATGTTGGCAGCGCAGTGCATTGGCAGCACGTCGGCGGCCGGCAGCAGGAAGTTCTGCACCGAGAACATGGCTTTCTTCATTTCACCGGCGTAGCGCATGCCGGCGATCAGCACTTTCTTCTGGGCGAAGTTGAGGATCACGCAACCATCGGAGTTGGTGCCATCACGCTCTGGAACGCATTCGAAGTTGGCAACGTTGAGCACCTGCCACTCGTCACGGCCAGCCGGGTTGTACTGGGCCGGGTTGATGAACAGGCAACGACCGAACAGGTTCTGCCAGGCAGTCTGGGTGGTCATTTTCACGGCCAGGTAGTGATCGGCAGACGCCCCTACATGAACATGGGAAACAAAATGTTCCTGCGCGTTGTTGAATGCCTCGACGCGGTTCCACAGGGCATCGAACTTGTCGGCCGGGAACTTGCGGTTGATCGGGCCCCAGGCAATGGCAGCCGAGGTGGACGGCTCTTCAACGATGAAACGATCAACTGGCGAGCGGCCGGTACGGTGACCGGTGCGAACCACCAGCGCGCCGGTATCGGCAAGCTCGCCTTCACCGCGACTCAGGGCTTCTTTGACCAGATCATCGACACTCAGATCGGTGTACACGGCGTTATTGGCTTGCGTCATGAGGTTCCCCGTCGGCCAGTGGCCGAGTGCTCCAAACGTTTTGTAGTAGAAAGTCGTGCACTACTACCGCGAAAAAAGTGGGCCGGATTATGCCAGAAAAGCCCAAAAAGAGTAGGGCCCTCCCGTCAGAACGGCGTTATTCCGGCACTTGCCAGGTAATTTACCTGCGCTGAATCGTTTTAGTGACGAGTATCTGACGGCGTGTCGACACCCGCTCCGGCAAACAATTGAGCGATATCGGTGGCATCGAACAGGTAGCGTTCGTTGCAGAACTGGCAATCGATCTCGATGTGGCCGCCATGTTCGATGACCAGTTGCTTGGCATCTTCCAGACCCAAACTGACCAGTGCATTGCCCGAACGTTCGCGCGAGCAGCTGCAGCGAAAACGCAGCGACTGCACGTCGAACAGGCGCACGGCCTCTTCGTGATACAGGCGATGCAGCACGGTTTCGTTATCCAGGCTGAGCAACTCGTCGGCGGTCAGGGTGCTGGCCAGGGCGGTGATGTGCTGCCAGCTGGCGTCGCGTTCTTCCTGGTCGCGCAGGCGGTCGGCGGGCAATTGCTGCAGCAGCAGGCCGCGGGCGCGGCGGCCGTCGGCGTACAGCCAGAAACGGGTGCCAACCTGCTGCGACATCACGAAGTAGTTGGTGAAGCATTCCGACAGGGTCGCACCGTCCAGGTCGACGATGCCCTGGTAGCGCTGGCCCTGAGTCGGGTCGACGGTCAGGGCCAGGACGCCGTTGGGCATCAGGTCGGCCAGGGTGGCATCAGGGGCAATCTGCGCCGCGTCATAGCGGGCCAGGCCACGGATTTCACGGTCGCTGGAGCACTCGATCATCAGCAGCGGAACCGGGCCCTCGGAGCGTGCTTGCAGGATCAGCAAGCCGTCGAACTTCAAGGTGCCGACCAGCAGCGCGGCGGCCGCCATCAGCTCGCCAAGCAACTGTGCAACCGGCTCGGGATAGGCGTGTTTGGCAAGGACTTCGGCGTAGCTGAGTTCCAGGCCCACGAGCTCGCCGCGGGTGTCGCTGTCATCGAAGATGAAGCGTTGGGTGAAGTCGGTATCCGGCAAATCAGTCATAGGTCTGGGTATCTGAAGTGATGACAAAATGTGTACAAGCATCGAAAATCAGTTTTTTCGCACCGTTATGGTGCGCGTATTTTCGCTTGCTGGAGGCATTTTATGAACAATCCGGGTCTGTTCCAAGCAAGGTGGAACCTCGGCAGATTGGCTGTGTGTAATTTACTCCCTTTGGCCCTGCTGGGTTTCTGGTTGTGGCCGACCGGGCAAATGCTCTGTGTGATGTTCGACGAATGGCTGTTTCATCTGCTCAATTCCCCCTTGGCGACACACCCGACCTGGCTGCATATCTGGGCCGTGGCCAGCCTGCGCCCGTTCGATGCGGTGGTCGGGGTGATTCTGCTGAGCCTGTTGATTCGCGGTGACTGGGTGTTCAAGGCCAGCGACGTGCGCCGGGCGTTCTTCGGTTTTGTCTCGATCCTGGTGCTGATGCTGGTGATTCGCGTGCTGTTTTCAAAATTCGCCGCCTTCATGGGCTGGCAACATCAAAGCCCGTCGATGGTGATCGACGGCGCGGTGCACATGAGCGAGTACTTCCCCGGGCTGGAAAGAACCTGGGAACTCAAGGACCGTTCCAGCCAGAGCTTCCCCGGCGATCATGCCTCGGTGCTGCTGATCTGGGCGATGTTCATGGGGTTGTTCAGCCGCAGCCTGGGACAGTGCGTGGTGGTCTGGGGCCTGGCGCTGCTGTTCATGATGCCGCGCCTGGTGGCGGGCGCCCATTGGGGGCAGGACGATTACATCGGCGGCGTGCTCCTGGCAATCTGGGCCCTGGGCTGGGGTTACTACACGCCGTATGCGGCCAAGGCCTCGGACCTGCTGCTGCGCCTGACCGCGCCGCTGTTCAACCTGCTGGAGCGGATGCCGCTTGTATCGCGGCTGAGCGTGGTTCGGCTGCGCTGAGGCGGTAACGGCGTCAGGCCGGTGGCGTGGCGAGGGAGCAAGCTCCCTCGCCATGCGGCGGTCGCCGGACAATCATTCGTGGCTGCTGCCGTGAAACTTGAACAGGTCCCGGCGCTGCTTCTTGCTCGGCTTGCCGTCGGTGCTGACGCCCAGGGCGCCAGCCTTGCGCAGGGCGGCGGCGCCTTCGCGCTTGGCGATGCTGGCTTCGGTTTCCGCGTACAGGGCCTGCGCCTCGGGCGCGCCACGGCGCACGATGGATAACGCCAGGACCACCACGGTGCGCTCGTCGAAACCGGCGCGGATCTGAAACTCATCGCCGATTCGCGGCTCTTTGCCAGGCTTGCAACGCTCCCCCCGGTGATGCACCTTGCCGCTCTCGATCGCCGCCTTGGCCAGGGCGCGAGTCTTGAAGAACCGCGCCGCCCACAACCACTTATCGAGACGGACCTTGTCGTCCTCTTCCTGCTTTTGAGCCACTGGAATTCCCCTCTCTGAAAAATGTCGCAACTGTACTACTTGATTGCAGGGGCGCATAAACCCCGTGCCTCACCTAAAATACCCCAGGTTTGCACCTGACCAGCGAGGAGTCCTTGTGACTGATTTCCCCACATCATTGACCTCGCCCAAGACCCGCTGCGAAGGTTGCCAGCAAAGCCAGCCGCTGGACTTTGACTTTGCCTTCGCCTATCAACCCATCGTCGATCTGCGCGACCGCTCGATTTTCGCCCACGAAGCCCTGGTACGCGGGGTCCAGGGCGAAGGCGCGCTGACGGTGCTGAGCCAGGTCAACGACAGCAATCGCTATCGCTTCGACCAGCGCTGCCGCACCCAGGCAATTGCCGGCGCGGCACAACTGGGGATGCAGAGTCACCTGTCGATCAACTTCATGCCCAACGCGGTGTACCGTCCCGAGTTGTGTATTCGCACCACCCTGGAGGCTGCCCGCCAGCACAACTTCCCGCTGGATCGGCTGATTTTCGAGACCCTGGAAAGTGAGCACGTAGATAACTATCGCCATTTGACCAATATTCTGCGTGAATACCGCGAATTCGGCTTCAAGACCGCCATCGACGACTTCGGCTCCGGCTATTCGGGGCTGAACCTGCTGGCCGATTTCCAACCTGACCTGATCAAACTCGACATGGCGTTGATTCGCGATGTCGACCGTGACCGCGTCCGGCAGGCCATCGTTCGAGGGATTGTCACAATCTGTGCGGAATTGGGCATTACAGTCATCGCCGAAGGCATTGAAAGTGCCGGTGAACGGGACTTTCTCGCCGACTGCGGAATTTTTCTGATGCAGGGCTACTGGTTCGCCAAGCCTGCATTCAAAGCATTGGCCGAGGTTCCTCCCGAGGCCTGGAAAGCGTAATCGCTGGTTACCATTTTGAAGACATTTGACCATTTGACCGTCGTGGGTTTGCGCGAGTGGGTGGCGCTTCCCGATTTGGGAGTGGCCGGCCTGCGCGCCAAGATCGACACCGGCGCCAGCACCTCCAGCCTGCATGCCACCGAGATCGAGCCATTCGAGCGCGACGGTGAGCGCTGGGTACGCTTCAACGCGCACCTGGGCAGCGTGGTGCAACTGCGACATCGGCGCTGTGAAGCGCCGCTGGTGGCGATGAAGACCATCAAGAGCTCCAACGGCCAGGCCCAGGTGCGTTATGTGATCAGCACCACCCTGGCCCTGGGCGATCGAGTCTGGCGGGTCGAGTTCACCCTCGCCTGCCGCAAGTCCATGCGTTACCGCTTGTTGCTGGGATCCAAAGCCCTGATCGACGGCCAGTTGGTGGTCAATCCAGGGATCAAATACGTTCAAGACAAGCCGGTGTTCCCGGTGTCCACTACCTCTGCCACAGGTGTTGCATGAAGATCGCTGTGCTGTCGCGTAACCCGCGTCTGTATTCCACTCGTCGTCTGGTCGAAGCCGGCACCGAGCGTGGCCATGAAATGGTGGTGGTCGATACCCTGCGCGCCTACATGAATATCGCCAGCCACAAGCCGCAGATCCACTACCGCGGCAAGCCGCTGGAGGGCTTCGATGCGGTGATCCCGCGGATTGGCGCCTCGGTGACGTTCTATGGCTGCGCGGTGCTGCGCCAGTTCGAAATGATGGGGGTGTTCCCCCTCAACGAGTCGGTGGCGATTGCCCGCTCGCGGGACAAACTGCGCTCGCTGCAATTGCTGTCGCGCCGAGGCATCGGCTTGCCGGTGACCGGCTTTGCTCACTCACCGGACGACATCCCCGACCTGATCGAAATGGTCAACGGCGCGCCTCTGGTGATCAAGGTGCTGGAAGGCACCCAGGGCATCGGCGTGGTCCTGTGCGAAACCGCCACCGCAGCGGAATCGGTGATCGAGGCCTTTATGGGCCTGAAGCAGAACATCATGGTCCAGGAGTACATCAAGGAAGCCGGCGGTGCCGATATTCGCTGCTTCGTGGTCGGCGACAAGGTGATTGCCGCCATGAAGCGCCAGGCCAAGCCCGGCGAATTTCGCTCCAACCTGCACCGTGGCGGCAGCGCCAGCCTGATCAAGATCACCCCCGAGGAACGCATGACCGCCCTGCGCGCCGCCAAGGTCATGGGGCTGGCGGTGGCCGGCGTGGACATCCTGCGTTCGAACCACGGGCCGCTGGTGATGGAAGTCAATTCCTCGCCGGGCCTGGAAGGCATCGAGACCACCACCGGCAAGAACGTGGCGGGGATCATCATCGAGCACCTGGAAAAGAACGGCGGGCCGAACATGACCCGCACCAAAGGCAAGGGATAGGAGCAACTACAAGCGGCGAGCTACAAGCGGCAAGTGAAGAGCCGCTCTACTCTTGCCGCTTGCAACAACCTTTAATCCGCATCCCGGGGGAGCAGCAGGCCTAGAGGAAGGCGTACTCGTGCTTCCAGGCCACCACCGGCGCGGTTGCGCAGCTCGACATTGCCGCCGTGCATCGAGGCGATGCGCTTGACGATCGCCAGCCCGAGGCCGGTGCCCTTGCCGCCACGGGCACGGTCGCCGCGGGTGAAGGGGTTGAAGATCGCCTCCAGCTCCGAAGGGTCGATCCCGGCCCCACGGTCCATCACGCTCAGCACCACGTACGGCGCGTTGGTGTCGCCGGACACATAGGCCGCCACTTCCACTTCGGTGCCGGCGTGATTCAGCGCGTTACCGATCAGGTTATTGAGCAGGCGCTTCATCGACACCCGACGCAGCGGGAACGGCTGGATCGGCTCCAGGCGCAGATGCACCCGCTCTTCGTTCTGGTTGTAGGGCGCTGCCACTTCACGCACCAGGTCGCTCAGGTCGACCTCTTCCACCGACTCGTCACGCCCGTCCCGGATAAACGCCAGGAACTGATCGAGAATCGCGTCCATGTCCTCGATGTCGCGCACCATGTCGTCGCTCAGGTCGCTGTGGTTGCCCATCAGCTCCAGGGACAGGCGCAAGCGCGTCAGCGGGGTGCGCAGGTCATGGGAGACCCCGGCCAGCATCAGCTCGCGCTCACGTCCGGCCTGCTCCACATCCTCGGCCATCTGATTGAAGGCGCGGTAGACCTCGGTCATCTCGCTCGGCGTATCGCTGATCGGCAGGCGCACGCTGCGCCCCTGCCCCAGTTGCCGGGCGGCATACACCAGGCGCTTGAGCGGCTGGTTGAGCTGGCTGACGAAAATCCAGGCCGACGCGGTGGATAACAGGCCGATGGCAAGGAACCAGCCCAGCACGCTCCAGATCTTCTGCCCGCGCAACGGGTGCGGGTACAGCGGCACTTTCAGCCAGCCGTCTCCCAGGCTCGGTGCCCGGACCCAGAGGGCGGGAGGTGCATGCATGCGCAACCGCACTTCGGTGTCGGCGCCCAGCTCGGCCTGCATCTGCCGCTGGTAGATCTCGCTGTAGGGCCAGTGCTGTTCGCCGGCCGGCACGCCGCTGCCGACCACCTTGATCAACCCGGCGGCTTCGGCGATCTGGTCGCGGTTGAATTCATCGGCGGCCCAATAGGCGCGCAGGGTCAGGGCCACGCCGTGGCTGTACTGGCGGTCCACCAGCACGTCCTCGTTCATCAGCAGATAAACCAGGGTCAGGGCCTTGGAGAACAGCACCACGATCAGCACCAGCCACAGGGTGCGGGAGAAGAAGCTTTGCGGGAACCACAGCGGGGTTTTCATAACAGCCCATACACACTTTGCAGGAGCGAGTCGCACTCGCAGCGTTGCGGAATGCGAACGCCCGGGCGTTGATGGCCCGGGCGTTCGCTCCTACAAATCACCGATCACTTGGTCGCAGTGCCATCCGGCACAAACACATAACCCACGCCCCAGACGGTCTGGATGTAACGCGGCTTGGAAGGATCGGGCTCGATCATCCGCCGCAGGCGGGAGATCTGTACGTCGATGGAGCGCTCCAGGGCGTCCCATTCACGGCCACGGGCCAGGTTCATCAGCTTGTCGCGGGTCAGCGGTTGGCGGGCGTTCATCACCAGCGCCTTGAGTACCGCGAACTCACCGGTGGTGAGCATGTGCACTTCTTCGCCGCGCTTGAGTTCGCGGGTCGCCAGGGACAGTTCGTAGTCACCGAAGGTCACGCTTTCGTCTTCGCTGCCCGGGGCCCCTGGCACCGGCGCCGATTGGCGACGCAGCACGGCCTTGACCCGCGCCATCAGTTCGTCCGGGTTGAAGGGCTTGGCCAGGTAGTCGTCGGCCCCCAGTTCCAGGCCCTTGATGCGGCTCAGCTCGTCGCCCTTGGCGGTGAGCATGATGATCGGGATCTGGTT
Source organism: Pseudomonas sp. CF161 (assembly GCF_000416215.1). Classification (NCBI taxonomy): domain Bacteria; kingdom Pseudomonadati; phylum Pseudomonadota; class Gammaproteobacteria; order Pseudomonadales; family Pseudomonadaceae; genus Pseudomonas; species Pseudomonas sp. CF161. The sequence goes on along the minus strand of NZ_ATLP01000112.1, from coordinate 248,289 downwards.
GTTGGCGTTGCGCAGGCGGCGGCAAGCGGTCAGGCCGTCTTCGCCAGGCAGCATCAGGTCCAGGACCACCAGGTTGAAGACCTCGCGGCCCAGCAGGCGGTCCATTTGTTCGGTGTTGGGTACTGCGCGGGCACGGTAGCCCTTGCTGACGAAGAAACGCTCCAGCAGGCTGCTCAGCCCGGGGTCGTCGTCAACAATAAGAATTTTTTCGCCTTCAGCAGTTTGTGCAGTGCTGCTCATTGGATGCTCCTCTAATCTCGGTGCGCATTATGGCGTAGCTGCCGTTATACGCACCGTGTGCATTGTTAGCAGATTTTTCCTCGGTCGCCAGCAAACCCGCCGTCGGCCGGCGCCGCGCACTACCCCGGAACAGCAGAACGCTGGTTATAATGCGCCGCCTTTTGTGTCGGGCATTATCTGATCGTTATGCCAATGGCCGCTTTTTTATTTTTCATGGCCGGCAGTAATTTTTCGATTTCGCGGGTCAACAGGCTGCCTGTTGACCCAGGTGGCGGCGCTGGTCAGGCCGCTCAACCAGGCTCGCCGGGCCCATCAATCCGCGCCTGCGAGCCTGCTTTCACAATTTGTCAGGTGGTTTTATGGACAGCATCAACAGCCGCATCGCCGAGGAACTCGGCGTACGCCCACAACAGGTCGAAGCGGCCGTCGCTCTATTGGATGAAGGCTCCACCGTGCCCTTCATCTCCCGCTACCGGAAAGAAATCACCGGCAGCCTCGATGACACCCAGCTGCGTCATCTGGAAGAGCGCCTGCGCTACCTGCGAGAGCTCGACGAACGGCGGATCAGCATCCTCGCCAGCATCGAAGAGCAAGGCAAGCTGACCCCGGAACTGGCCCGCGACATCAAGCTGGCCGACACCAAGACCCGCCTCGAAGACCTTTACCTGCCGTATAAGCAGAAGCGCCGCACCAAGGGCCAGATCGCCCTGGAAGCCGGCCTCGGCGAGCTGGCGGACGGGCTGTTCAACGACCCGAGCCTGGCCCCGGAAACCGAAGCCGCACGCTTTGTCGACGCCGAAAAAGGCGTGGCTGACGTCAAGGCTGCCCTCGAAGGCGCCAAATACATCCTCATGGAACGCTTCGCCGAAGACGCGGGCCTGTTGGACAAACTGCGCAGCTACCTGAAGCAGGAAGCCACCCTCAGTGCCCGCGTGATCGCCGGCAAGGAAGAGGAAGGCGCCAAGTTCCGCGACTACTTCGAACACGACGAACCCCTGAAAAGCATGCCGTCGCACCGCGCCCTGGCGATTTTCCGTGGCCGCAACGAAGGCATCCTCAGCTCCGCGCTGAAAGTCGGCGACGAACTGCCGGGCACCATGCACCCGTGCGAAGGCATGATCGGCCAGCAGTTCGGCATCCAGAACCAGAATCGCCCGGCCGACAAATGGCTGGGTGAAGTGGTGCGCTGGACCTGGAAGGTCAAGCTCTACACCCACCTCGAGACCGACCTCTTGGGCGAGCTGCGCGATGGTGCGGAAACCGAGGCGATCAACGTATTCGCCCACAACCTGCACGACCTGCTGCTGTCCGCCCCGGCCGGCCCGCGCGCCACTCTGGGCCTCGACCCGGGCCTGCGTACCGGCTGCAAGGTGGCGGTGGTGGATGCCACCGGCAAGCTGCTGGACCACGCCACGGTCTACCCCCACGTGCCGCACAACAAGTGGGACCAGACCATCGCCGTGCTGGCCGCCCTGTGCGCCAAGCATTCGGTGGACCTGATCGCCATCGGCAACGGCACTGCCAGCCGTGAAACCGACAAACTGGCTGCCGAACTGATCAAAAAATACCCAGCCATGAAGATGACCAAGGTCATGGTCTCCGAAGCCGGCGCCTCGGTGTACTCGGCCTCGGAACTGGCCGCCCGCGAGTTCCCGGACCTGGACGTGACCATCCGTGGCGCGGTGTCCATTGCCCGCCGCCTGCAGGATCCGCTGGCCGAACTGGTGAAGATCGACCCGAAATCCATCGGTGTCGGCCAGTACCAGCACGATGTGTCGCAGCTGAAACTGGCACGCGGCCTGGACGCCGTGGTCGAGGACTGCGTGAACGCCGTGGGCGTCGACGTCAACACTGCCTCCGTGGCCCTGCTGGCACGGATCTCCGGCCTCAACGCAACCCTGGCGCAGAACATCGTCAGCCACCGCGACGAGAACGGCGCATTCAAGACCCGCGCCGCGCTGAAGAAAGTCGCACGCCTGGGTGAAAAAACCTTCGAACAGGCCGCCGGCTTCCTGCGCGTGATGAACGGCGACAACCCGCTGGACGCCTCGGCGGTGCACCCTGAGGCCTATCCGCTGGTGCAACGGATCGCTGCCGAGACCGACCGCGATATTCGCTCGCTGATCGGCGACAGCGCCTTCCTCAAGCGCCTGGACCCGAAGAAATTCACCGACGAGACCTTCGGTTTGCCGACCGTCACCGACATCCTCCAGGAACTGGACAAGCCGGGCCGCGACCCGCGTCCCGAGTTCAAGACCGCCGAGTTCCAGGAAGGCGTCGAAGACCTCAAGGACCTGCAACTGGGGATGATCCTCGAAGGCGTGGTGACCAACGTCACCAACTTCGGCGCCTTCGTCGACATCGGCGTCCACCAGGACGGCCTGGTGCACATCTCGGCGCTGTCCGAGAAGTTCATCAAGGACCCGCGTGAAGCGGTCAAGGCGGGTGATGTGGTCAAGGTCAAGGTCATGGAAGTCGACATTCCGCGCAAACGCGTGGGCCTGTCGATGCGCATGAGCGACACCCCGGGCGAGAAAATCGACGGTGCCCGTGGCTCGCGCCCGGGTTCGGCACCGCGCCAGTCGCAAAACAGTGCGCCGCGCAAGGAGACCACCACCGCAGCCCCGGCCAACAACGCCATGGCCTCGCTGTTCGCCAACGCCAAACAGTTGAAGAAACGCTGATGGAAATCCCCGCCGGCCTGACCGAAAGCGCCTTTTTCCAGCTGCTGGGCTGTCGCTTGCAGCGCCTGGAAGTCGGTGAAGCCGACGTTGCCCTGGCGCTGACGCCTGAACTGCGCAATCGCGGGCAGAAGCTGCACGGCGGGGCGATTTTCAGCCTGGTGGACATCGCCATGGGCCTGGCTTGCTCCAGCACCCACGGCTTCGACCAGCAGAGCGCGACCATCGAGTGCAAGATCAACTACATCCGTGCGGTGGCCGAGGGCGAGGTGTTGTGTCGCGCCCGGGTCATCCATCCCGGCCGCCGGACCCTGGTGGTCGAGGCGGATGTGGTGCAAGGCGACAAACTGGTCGCAAAAGCACAAGGCACCTTCGCCGTCCTATAGCTGCCTGCCATCAAATTGGGTTAATTTCGGCGCTGCGAAAGCGGCGTCGGAATTTTTTCCCGGCGCCAGAGCCAGATTCAAGGATGGAGTGTTGGCGTTTCCAGATGAGCCCATGGGCTTACGAACAAGGCGAAAACGCCAGTTTTAACTTCACCCTTGTAGACCGTCCTGCCCACCCCCATATTGGGGCGACTGACGCGTGAAGGAATCCAACTTGAGCGAACTTCTCAACCGCCGCCTGGCTCTGCTCGGCGAGCGCGCTAACCTATCCCTGCTCGAGCAGTGCCTGCACGGCATCGAACGTGAATGCCTGCGTGTGACCGGCGAAGGCCGCCTGGCACAGACTCCGCACCCGGAGGAACTGGGTTCCGCGCTGACCAACGAACAGATCACCACCGACTATTCCGAGTCGCTGCTGGAGTTCATCACTCCCGCGCTGCCCGATCCGGCAGACACCCTCAGCAGCCTCGACAAGATTCACCGCTTTGCCTACAGCAAGCTCGGCAACGAGTACCTGTGGAGTCCATCGATGCCGTGCCCGTTGCCGGCCGAGGAAGATATTCCGATCGCCTACTACGGCACCTCCAACATCGGCCAGCTCAAGTACGTGTATCGCAAGGGCCTGGCCCTGCGCTACGGCAAGACCATGCAATGCATTGCCGGGATCCACTACAACTTCTCGCTGCCGGAAAAACTCTGGCCGCTGCTCAAGGAAGCCGAAGGTTTTGTCGGCACCGATCGCGACTACCAGTCCACCGCCTATATCGCGCTGATCCGCAACTTCCGCCGCTACAGCTGGCTGCTGATGTACCTGTTCGGCGCCTCGCCGGCGCTGGACGCAGGCTTCCTGCGCGGGCGCTCGCACCAGCTTGAACAGCTGGACCCGGAGACCCTGTACCTGCCCTACGCCACCAGCCTGCGCATGAGCGACCTGGGTTACCAGAGCAATGCCCAGGCCGGCCTGACGCCCTGCTACAACGACCTGGCCAGCTACACCGACAGCCTGCGCGAGGCCGTGGCCACGCCCTACGCGCCCTATGTGGCGGTCGGCACCCACAAGGATGGCGAGTGGGTACAGCTCAACACCAACATCCTGCAGATCGAAAACGAGTACTACTCCAACATCCGCCCCAAGCGCGTGACCTACACCGGCGAACGGCCGATCCAGGCGCTGATGGCCCGTGGCATCCAGTACGTTGAAGTGCGCTGCCTGGACATCAACCCATTCCTGCCCATGGGCATCGACCTGCAGGAAGCCCGCTTCCTCGACGCCTTCCTCTTGTACTGCGCCCTGAGCGACAGCCCGCTGTTCGAGAACAACGAGTGCGGCAATGCCACCTCGAACTTCCTCAGCGTGGTCAAGGAAGGCCGGCGCCCGGGCCTGCAATTGCAGCGCAAGGGCCAGGCCGTGGACATGAAGGAATGGGCCGCCCAGTTGCTGGAGCAGATCGCGCCACTGGCCGCCCTGCTCGACCAGAGCCATGGCGACGACGCCCACAGCAAGGCCCTGGATGCGCAACTGGCCAAGGTCAAGGATTCGTCCCGGACCCCATCGGCCCAGGTGCTGGCGGCCATGCAGGAACGCAAGGAGAGCTTTACCCAGTTCTCCCTACGCCAGAGCCAGGCCCACGCCGAGTTCTTCCGCAGCCCGGGGCTGGACAAGGAAGAGCAGGCAGCGTTTGAAGAAGCGGCGCGCAAATCCCTGGCGCAACAGGCTGAGCTGGAGCAGAACGAAGTCGGTGATTTCGATGTGTTCGTGGGTTCCTACCAGGCCAGCATCCTGGCTATCAGCAACTGAAAGCGTGGCGAGGGAGCCTGCTCCCTCGCCACAACAGCCTGCGGGCCAGGCCCGCGTACTTCCCTCATAAGCTAATGCTAATAAGTTATTTATTTCTGCATTCTTAGATCATTTAGTCTCCTCACACGCCGATCACCGGCCGCCCATGAGGAGCACCTCCATGAAACTGCATTTCCCCCTTCGCCTCCTGGCGGCCGCTTCCCTGGCGGCTGCGAGTCTGTTTGCCCAGGCGGCCGACTTTACCGTTGCCTACCAGACCACCGTCGACCCGGCCAAAGTCGCCCAGGCCGACGGCGCTTATGAAAAAGCCACCCAAGCCAAGATCGACTGGCGCAAATTCGATAACGGCGCCGACATCATTGCCGCCATCGCCTCCGGCGACGTGCAGATCGGCTACCTCGGTTCCAGCCCCCTGACCGCGGCCATCACCCGCAAGGTGCCGGTACAGACCTTCCTGATCGCCACCCAGATCGGCGCCGCTGAAGCCCTGGTGGCTCGCGAGGGGTCCGGGATCAAAGGCCCGCAGGACCTGATCGGCAAGAAGATCGCCGTGCCCTTCGTCTCCACCGGGCACTACAGCCTGCTGGCAGCGCTCAAGCACTGGAACATCGACCCTTCGAAAGTACAGATTCTCAACCTGGCTCCCCCGGCGATCATCGCCGCCTGGAAACGCGGCGACATCGACGCCACTTACGTCTGGGATCCGGCACTGGGCGTGGCCAAGGAAAACGGCAAGGTGCTGATTACCTCCGGCGAGCTGGCCAAGTTCGGCGCTCCGACCTTCGATGCCTGGATCGTGCGTAAGGATTTTGCCGAGAAGCACCCGGAAATCGTCACGGCGTTCGCCAAAGTCACCCTGGATGCCTACGCCGATTACCGTAAAGACCCACAAGCCTGGCTGGCCAATCAGAGCAATGTCGACAAGCTGGTGAAACTCTCCGGCGCCAAGGCCAGCGACATTCCGTTGCTGCTGCAAGGCAACGTCTACCCACTGGCCGCCGATCAGGTCATCAGCCTGGGCGCACCGACCACCAAGGCCATCACCGACACCGCAGTGTTCCTCAAGGAGCAAGGCAAGGTCGAAGCCGTGCTGCCGGATTACGCGCCCTTTGTCAGCGCCAAGTTCATCACTAACTGAAACCCGTCGGGAGAGGAGATAGCCGTCATGGCCTTGCTACAACTGGAGCGCATCAGCGCACAGTACCCCGGCGCGGCCGAGCCGGTGCTGGCGGATATATCCCTGAGCCTTGGGCCACAGCAACTGCTGGTCGCCCTGGGCCCCTCGGGCAGCGGCAAGACCTCGCTGCTGAACCTGATTGCCGGCTTCGTCGAGCCCAGTGCCGGGCGCATCACCCTCGATGGCGTGCCCATCAAGGGACCGAGCGCCGAGCGCGGCGTGGTGTTCCAGGACGATGCCCTGCTGCCCTGGCAGGACGTGCTGGCCAACGTCGGCTTCGGCCTGGAACTGGCCGGCGTCGCCCGCGACAAACGCGAAACCCGCGCCCGGGAAATGCTTGCCCTGGTGGACCTGGCCGGGTTTGACACGCGGCGCATCTGGCAGCTTTCCGGCGGCCAGAAACAACGCGTCGGCCTGGCCCGCGCCCTCGCGGCCGACCCACGGGTGCTGCTGATGGACGAACCCTTCGGCGCCCTCGATGCCTTTACCCGCGAACAGATGCAGGAGCTGCTGCTGCAAGTCTGGCAGCGCACCGCCAAGCCCACCTTTCTGATTACCCATGACATCGAAGAGGCGGTCTTTCTCGCCACCGACCTGATTCTGCTCGCGCCCAATCCGGGGCAGATCGTCGAGCGCCTGAGCCTGGACTTCGGCCAGCGCTACGCGGCCGGTGAATCGGCGCGGGCCATCAAGTCTGATCCGCGCTTTATCGAAACCCGCGAGCACGTATTGGCCCGGGTGTTCTCCCAACGCAGCGCCACCCAACAGCAGGAGCGCGCATGAGCAGCTACCAGATCCCCGCCACCGCGACCGCGACCGCCCCTGCCCCTGCCCCGCCCACCACGGTGATCCCCGTGCGCCGCAGCCTGAGTACGCGCTGGATCAGCCTACTGACCCTGATCACCCTGCTCGCCCTGTGGTGGGCAGTCACCGCCAGCGGCTGGATCGAGCCCCTGTTCCTGCCGCCGCCTGCTGCCGTGCTGCAAAAAGGCTGGCTGCTGGCGACCAGCGGTTATATGGATTCCACCCTGTGGCAGCACCTGGCGGCGAGCCTGCAACGCATCGGCCTGGCCCTGGGCTTTGCCGTGCTGACGGCGATTCCGGTGGGCATCGCCATCGGCGCCAACCGCATCGCCCGGGGCGTGCTCGACCCACTGATCGAGTTCTACCGGCCAATTCCACCCCTGGCCTACCTGCCGCTGATCGTGATCTGGTGCGGCATTGGCGAGCTGTCCAAGGTGCTGCTGATCTATCTGGCGATCTTCGCCCCGATTGCCATCGCCACCGCCACCGGCGTGCGCACCGTGGATCCGGCCAAACTGCGCGCGGCGCAGTCCCTGGGCGCGACCCGGGCACAGCTGATTCGCCATGTGATTTTGCCCAGCGCCCTGCCGGATATCCTCACCGGGGTGCGGATTGGCCTGGGTGTGGGCTGGTCGACCCTGGTCGCTGCCGAATTGATCGCCGCCACCAGCGGCCTGGGGTTCATGGTGCAGTCCGCGGCGCAGTTCCTGGTCACCGACGTGGTGGTGCTGGGGATCCTGGTCATTGCCCTGATCGCCTTCAGCATGGAAATGGGCCTGCGCGCCCTGCAACGCAAACTCGTGCCCTGGCACGGCCAGTCCCACTGATCCACAGCCCCTGTAGCCGCTGCCGCAGGCTGCGCTGGCCCTCAAAACACCATGAGTGTGTCAGGTGTACACACGGCGTTTTCCAAGGCCCGCGCAACCTATCGGCAGCGGCTACACACGCTATCTGACCACGCCGACACTTCGGCGCCGACTTCGAGAATGACCATGAGCCTGACCATCACCCCCTTAAGCTCCGCCCTCGGCGCCCAGATCAGTGGCGTCGACCTCAGCCAGCCACTGAATGTGGAACAGCGCGATGCCATCGAGCAGGCGCTGCTCAAGCACCAGGTGCTGTTCTTGCGTGACCAGCCGATCACCCCGCAGCAGCAGGCGCGGTTTGCGGCGAATTTTGGCGATCTGCACATTCACCCGATCTACCCCAATGTGCCGGAGCAACCCGAGGTGCTGATCCTCGACACCGCCGAAACCGATGTGCGCGACAACGCCATCTGGCACACCGACGTCACCTTCCTGCCGACCCCGGCCCTGGGCGCCGTGCTCAGCGCCAAGCTGCTGCCGGAGTTTGGCGGCGACACCCTGTGGGCCAGCGGCATCGCCGCCTACGAGGCCCTGTCGGCACCGCTCAAGGGGCTGCTACAAGGCCTGACCGCGACCCACGACTTCACCAAGTCCTTTCCCCTGGAGCGCTTCGGCAATACCCCCGAAGACCTGGCGCGCTGGGAACAGACCCGGCGCAACAACCCGCCCCTGTCCCATCCGGTGATCCGCACCCACCCGGTCAGCGGGCGCAAGTCGCTGTTCGTCAACGAAGGCTTCACCACCCGGATCAACGAGCTGTCGGAGACCGAAAGCGAAGCCATTCTGAAACTGCTGTTCGCCCACGCCACCCGCCCGGAATTCACCATCCGCTGGCGCTGGCAGAAAAACGACGTGGCGTTCTGGGACAACCGCGTGACCCAGCACTACGCCGTCGACGACTACCGCCCACAACGCCGGGTGATGCAGCGCGCGACCATTGTCGGGGATGTGCCGTTCTAGGACGGCCACCACCCCTGGCACGACCAACGGCCCGTCCTCTGCGAAAAAAACGATTATGCTCGCAATGATTTCATTGATTGCATTCGGAGCACGCCCGTGGCCAGCCTCACCATCCGTAACCTGGACGATCAGATCAAAGAACGCCTGCGCATCGAGGCCGCCCATAACGGCCATTCCATGGAGGAAGAGGCGCGACTGATTTTGCGCAGAGCGCTGACAAAATCCTTGAACGATCAGGACCTGGCCAGCCGTATCCACTCACGCTTTGCGGGCCTTGGCGGGGTCGAGCTTGATCTGCCTGAACGCAAGGAGCCGGGACGGCTGGTGGATCTTGGCCAATGATCCTGCTCGATACCAACGTGCTCTCGGAGCTGATGCGACCCAAGCCCGAACCGACGGTAGTCCTGTGGATAAGCACGCAACGCACCGATGACCTGTGCATAAGTTCGATCACCATGGCCGAGATTCTTCACGGCGTGGCGCGCCTGCCCAAGGGCAAGCGTCAACGGGATCTCCATGAGTCGGCCATGATCATGTTCGAAGAGGATTTCGGCGAACGGATACTGCCCTTCGATACCCCCGCAGCCTTGTACTACGCCCACCTGATGACCACCCGCGGTCAAGCCGGACGCCCCATGAGCATGGCCGATGCGCAGATCGCGGCGATCTGCCGCACCCACGACGCCGCCCTGGCCACGCGCAATATCAGGGACTTCGAAGAGTCGGGCGTGGACCTGATCAACCCCTGGCAGCCGCTGGAGATTTAGCCCGCCAGCGGCACTGAACGCCGACCCGCCGGGCCGGCGCCAGCCCCATCGAGGCTTATTCGGCGGTCGAGGGTTTTTCCCAGAGGTTGATCCCGCCTTCCAGGGCAAAGCGATCGATTTCTGCCAGCTCTTCAGCGCTGAAACTCAGGTTCTGCAACGCCCCGACGTTTTCGATGATCTGCTCCGGGCGGCTCGCGCCGATCAACGCCGAGGTCACCCGCGGGTCGCGCAGGGTCCAGGCCAGGGCCAGTTGCGCCAGGCTCTGGCCACGGCGCTTGGCAATTTCATTCAAGGCCCGGACGTGGGTGATATTGGCCTCCGACAGATGAGCCGCCTGCAGCGAGCCTCCCCCCGGGCGGTTGACCCGCGCATCTTTGGGGACGCCGTTGAGGTACTTGTCGGTCAACAGCCCCTGGGCCAGCGGGGTGAACGCAATCACGCCCGCACCCAATTCTTCGGTGGTGTCCAGCAGGTCTTTTTCCACCCAGCGGTTGAGCAGGTTGTAGGCCGGCTGGTGGATCAGCAGCGGCACTTTCCACTCCTTGAGCAGGGCCGCGATTTCGCGGGTCTTGACTCCGGAATACGAGGAGATGCCGATGTACAGGGCCTTGCCCTGCTGCACCGCCGTGGCCAGGGCGCTGGCGGTTTCTTCCAGTGGGGTGTCCGGGTCGAAGCGGTGCGAATAGAAGATATCCACGTAGTCCAGCCCGAGGCGCTGCAGGCTCTGGTCGAGGCTGGCCAGCACGTATTTGCGCGAACCGCCGCCCTGGCCGTAAGGGCCCGGCCACATGTCCCAGCCGGCCTTGCTGGAAATGATCAGCTCGTCGCGGTACTGCTTGAAGTCTTCACGCAGCAGGCGGCCGAAGTTGATTTCGGCGCTGCCGTAGGGCGGGCCGTAGTTGTTGGCCAGATCGAAATGGTTGATGCCCAGGTCGAAGGCGGTGCGCAGCAGCGCGCGCTGGGTGTCGATCGGCGTGCTGTCGCCGAAGTTGTGCCACAGGCCCAGGGACAGTGCCGGCAGCACCAGCCCGCTGCGGCCGACGCGGCGATAAGGAATGGAGTCGTAGCGGTTTTCGGCAGCCAGGTAAGTCATCGAATCCTCTCTCGTTGGGGTGTTGCTGAAACTTGGATTGGCCGGGGTCGCCGCCTTGCGGCGCCCCCGGCGTCATTGAGGCTGAAACTGATTGGTGGGCCGCGCCAGCCCCAGGTTCTCCCGCAGCGTGCGGCCTTCGTATTCTGTTCTGAACAGGCCACGGCGTTGCAGTTCCGGAACCACGCCCTCGGCAAAGTCCTGCAAGCCTCCCGGCAGGTGCGGCACCAGCACGTTGAAGCCATCGGCGGCGCCCTCTTCGAACCAGGCTTGCAGCTCGTCGGCAATCTGCGACGGGGTGCCGATCAGGCTGTAATGCCCCCGGCCGCCGGCGATTTTTCGCCCCAGTTCGGCCAGGGTCAGGTTGTCCTTCCCGGCCAGATCGGTGAGCAGTTTCTGTCGGCTCTGCTGGCCGCTTTCGGTCAACGGCAACTCAGGCAACGGACCATCCAGCGGGTAGTGCGACAGGTCGAAGTTACCCAGCATCCGCCCGAGCAACGCCACGCCCACCTCGGGCTCGACCAGCGCTTGGAACGACTCGAACTTGTCCCGGGCTTCGCTCTCGCTTTGCCCCACCACCACAAACACCCCCGGCATGATCTTCAGTGATTCAGGGCTGCGCCCGTACTGCGCCAGGCGCCCCTTGAGGTCGGCATAGAACGCCTGGGCATTGGCCAGGGAGCTTTGCGCGGTAAACACCACTTCGGCGGTCTGCGCCGCCAGCTCGCGGCCGATGGGCGAGGAGCCGGCCTGGACGATCACCGGGTAACCCTGGGGCGGGCGCGCCACGTTCAGCGGCCCCTGGACCCGAAAGTGCTCGCCCTGGTGGTTCAGCACATGCAGCTTGGCCGGGTCATAGTACTGGCCGCTGGCTTTGTCGCGGACAAAGGCATCGTCCTGCCAACTGTCCCACAGCCCGGTGACCACCTGATGAAACTCCCGGGCCCGGCTGTAGCGTTCGGCGTGACCGATGTGCTGGTCGCGTCCGAAGTTCTGCGCTTCGGCGGCGTTATCGGAAGTCACCAGGTTCCAACCGGCCCGGCCACCCGACAAATGATCCAACGATGCGTACTTACGTGCTACGTGGTACGGCTCGTTATAACTGGTCGAAGCCGTGGCAATAAGCCCTATATGTTGGGTCACAGCGCTCAAGGCAGAGAGCAGGGTCAGGGGCTCGAAGTGGTCTGAACGCGCCATATGACTGGCGATGGCGCCCGCGGGCGCGGCGATGCTGTCGGCCACGAACAGCGCGTCAAACAACGCGCCCTCGGCAATCTGCGCCAGTTGCTTGTACGCGGCAAAGTCCAGTCCGGCGTCTGCCGGTACGTACGGGTGGCGCCAGGCAGCCACGTGATGGCCCGTAGCCATTAAAAACGCGCCCAGCTTGAGTTGGCGAGCAGGTTGGGTCATGCAGCACTCCTTGATTCACGCATAACGGGGCGCAGCAGTGAGGGCCCGAGAGCAGGATGCGCTCCCGGGCCAAGCCGGCCGCTCCTTAGAAATCCTTGCGCAGCTGGACACCGAAGTAACGTTCGTCATCCCGTGGTACGGCGCGGTAAATGTAGCTGCCGCCGCTGGCCAGCAAAGGCGAGTAGGACTTGTCGGCGAGGTTCTTGCCCAAGAGGGCCACGCGCCAGCCGTTGCTGTAGTCGGCCAGGGCCACGCTGGCGTTCCAGATGCCGTAGGCGCCCTGCTTGGTGTCGACGTTCTGGCTGATGTCGTACTGCACTTCGCTTTGCCAGCTGTAGTCGGTGCCCAATTCGATATCCAGGCCGTTATCCAGCGGGATGCTGTAATCGGCGCGCACGTAGCTTTTCCAGTCCGGGCTGAAGGGCAGCGGCTTGCCATTGACGTTGCACGAAGCCGCCGCACCCGCCGGGCAAGCAAACTCATCGATGCGCGCCCGGGTGTAGGCCAGGGCCCCGGACAGCTTCAGTTGCTGGGTGGCCTGCAACGCGTAGTCCAGCTCGACCCCTTCAGTGCTGACGCTGCCGGCATTGATCAGGCGCGTCACGACCTGCCCGGCCACGGTGTCGAAGAAGTTGGCCTGGTAGTTGTCGTAGGCGCTGTGGAACACCGCGAGGTTGGTGGTCAGGCGGTTGTTCCAGCTGGTGGCCTTGATCCCGGCTTCCCAGGTGTTGGAGGTCTCCGGTTTCAGCGCATCGGTGTCACGCGGCTGCATGTTGAAGAACACGTTGTAGGCCGGGCCCTTGTAGCCGCGGGAATAGGTCAGGTAAGTGGTCACCGTGTCGCTCAGGTCGTATTGCAGGCCCAGGCGCCCGGACCAGCCGTCTTCATCCACCGAGCCGGAGCTGTTGGTGGCCGGCTGGATGCCGCTGACCTGCACCGCCGAGGTGGAACGGCGGCGGTGCTCGTATTCCAGCTGGTCATGGGTCCAGCGCAGGCCGGCGATGCCCCGCAGGCTGGAGGTGAAATTCAGGGTGGTCTCGCCGAACGCCGAGTAGCTGTCGCTGCGGGTGCTGTAGTCGGCAATGCCGCGGTTGACACTGGTGGTCGTGGTCAGGGTGCGCTGGTAGGTTTCTTCATCCTTGCCATGCATGTAGAACAGGCCGCCGACGTACTCCAGGAACTGCCCCTTGGGCGAGGCCAGGCGCAGCTCCTGCGAGTACTGGTTGAAGTCCAGGTCGCCCTGGTCAGCGGTGCCGGGGAAGGCTGCGGTGACGGTGCCCAGGCGGTCGCCATCCTGATACTGGGTGTTGTTCCAGCCGCGCCAGGCGGTGATCGAGGTCAGGGTGTAATCGCCCAGGTTCCAGTCGAGCTGGGCCGACAGGCCTTTGTTGATGTCTTCGACATGGCTGCGGGTGTCGGTGTTGATATCGCGGTTGTCACTGCTGGCCCGCACCGGGTTCAGGGCACCGGCAAACGCCGGCGTCAGCGCCTTGCTCACCACGCCATTGGGCGCATCGTCATGGGACTGCATGTAGTCGGCGGCCAGGGTCAGCTTGAGGTCATCACTGGGGGTGAATTCCAGCTTGCCGCGCACGCCTTTGCGGTTGTAGCCGTTGACCTCCTGACCGTTGTGCTGGTTGTCGACGTTACCGTCGTAGCTGCCAAACAAGGTGGTCAGCGAGCCCTTGAGCGTATCCGGAATCAGGCTGCCGCCGATGCCGAAGCGGGTGCGGCTTTCATTGCCGCTGTAATAGGCCTGGTCGATGTAGCCGTGGGTCTCGGCGGTGGGCGCCTTGGTCACGATGTTCAGCACCCCGGCCGAAGCGTTTTTGCCGAACAGGGTGCCTTGGGGCCCGCGCAGGACTTCAATGCGCTCCAGGTCCAGCAGGTCGAGGGTGGCCTGGCCCGGACGGGCGTAAACCACGCCGTCGATCACGGTGGCCACGGTCGGCTCGACGCCCGGCGACGTGGAAATCGTGCCCACGCCGCGAATGAACAGCGAGGTGTCCTTGTTCGAGGCGCCGGTGCGGAAGTTCAGCGACGGCACCTGCTGCACGATGCTCGCCACGCCATTGCGGTTATCCCGCTCGAGCTGTTCGCCATCCACCACCGAGACGGCAACCGGCACTTTTTGCAGCGACTCTTCGCGGCGGGTGGCGGTGACGGTCACCGATTTCAGGGTCGGCTCCTGCTCTGCGGCAGTGGTCGTGGCGTCGGCGTCGGCGGCGTATGCCCCCGGCAGCGGCAAGGCGGCCAGCCCTGCCAGCAACCAGCCCAGGTGCGGTCGGCGCGGTGTGGCGGCGCGAATCGATTGCGCGAGTTTTTGCTGATCCCCAAGAATGTTATGCATGGTCTGCCTGCTGGAAATATGCCCTGAACCGCTGCCGATCTACGCCGGCAGCGCCTGAATATCTGTCTTGGGCATTCGCTCGAGCGAGTAGCAGACACGGCGCCTTGTTAGCGCTAACATCGGCAGTATCTGCAAGACGGCCATAGACCGTCCAATACTGAAAAATTACTTTTATATGCTTTTTTGTTTGAAGAGAGGATCACGCCCTTGACCACCGAGAACACTCCAGGCCGCAAGCGCCGCGGCGCCGGACGGGTGACCCTGAACACCGTGGCCAGGCAGGCCGAGGTCTCGGCCATCACCGTATCGCGTTACTTCAACCAGCCCGAGAGCGTATCCGCCGAGCTTCGCGAACGCATCGCCCAGGTGGTGGCGGAACTGGGCTATGTACCCAACCTGGTGGCCGGCGGGCTGGCCTCGGCACGGGGCAGGATCGTGGCCATGGTGATCCCGAACATCTCCGGGCCGATCTTTGCCAGCACCATCCAGGGCTTCAGCGACACCCTGAGCCGCCATGGCTATCAACTGCTGCTGGCCTCCAGTTATTTCGACGTGGCCCAGGAAGAAAGCGCCGTACGGGCCTTTCTCGGCTGGTCACCGGCGGCACTGGTGCTGACCAGCCACTTTCACAGCGCAGGCACGGAGAAGATGCTCGCCGAGGCCGATATCCCACTGATCGAAACCTGGGATTACCAACCGGATCGCGCGCCGGTGCAGATCGGGTTTTCCCATCATCAGGTCGGGGTCAGCGCGGCGAACTACCTGCACGGCAAAGGCTATCGACGCATCGCTTTCGTGCTCAACAGCGCGCCCGGCGACCTCAGCGCCCTGGAGCGCAGCGAGGGCTATGCCGCCACGCTGCGCGGGTTGGGGCTGGAACCCTGGATCTTCACCCCGGACGCCGACCGCGCGCCGTTCGAGGCCGGCAAACAGGCGATGCACGCCCTGATGCAGGCCAGCCCACGACCTGACGCAATCATTTTCGCCAACGACAACCTGGCGGCCGGCGGCTCGCTGGCCGCGCAACGGGCCGGCCTGCAGATCCCCGCCGATTGCGCGGTGCTGGGCTTTGGCGACTACCCCTTCGCCGAGATGCTGCTGCCCAGCCTGAGCACCATCAAGCCACCCGCCCTGGAGATCGGCGTACTCGCCGCCACCCGCGTCCTGCAGAGCCTGGGCGTGTTGCCGGTGGAAGACGAAGTACAACGCCTGAACCTGTTGCAGTGCCAAGTGATCGAGCGCGAAAGCAGCTGATCTCTGCTGGATTGTGGTTGCTGCCGCAGGCTCGGGGGGCGTTTGGAAGCTGGCTTGATCTGAGGCCGGTTGGACACCTGACATTTAAGCGGCGGTCTGGAGGGCCAGCGCAGCCCCGCGCGCTCGGCAGCGGCTACAGGGCGAGCTCGCGCAGGGCGGCGGCGGCGAGGAAGCCGGAGCGCGAGCGGTAGCGCTGATCGCGCTTCACGGTCTGGTCGATGCGCTCCAGCAGTTGCTCGGGCAAGGTGGCGTTGAAGCGCACCGACTTGCCGAAATAGGGCGCCACATCAAACTCCACCACGCCCCACACGCCCCCGGCGTAGTCGGGGTTGTGCAGATGGTCGTCAATCTCATGCACCTGGGGCAGCGGCTCACCGTCGGCCACCAATCCCTCGTAGTGCAGGGACAAGGCCTCCTTGATGTTCTCGAACGCCAGGGACACGGTTTTCCCGGCAGAAAAACAACCCGGCACATCCGGGACTGTCACGCCGTATTCGGAGTCGGCGTCCTTGTGCAGTACGACTGGGAATTTCATGACCTTGGGCTCCTCTTGCAGGTCGCAGCTCATCTCAAGCCCGCCTGTCTCAATATGCTGTTGATCGTGCCCCTGGGCAGATCCGAATCAGACTGGGGAACCGTCACCCGCCCCGGCCTGTACGGATGCCGGTACTGGTGGTGACTGCCCTTGATTGCAACCCGATACCAACCATTGGCCTCGATCATCCTGATCATGTCGCGACTGCGCATATCCCTGCCCTTCGATACCCATCGAACAGGCACTCTAACCAACAGCCAGACACTAATACACACTATACACATCAAGCAACCAAATTCTGCCTGGACGGATGTCCCGTTCAATCCGCCTGGGCAAACACCTGCGCCAGCCAGTCGACAAACACCCGGACCCTAGGCGACATATGGCGATTGTGCGGGTAGAGCACTGACACCGGCATCGGCGGCGGTGGGGTCTCGACCAGGATTTCCTGCAACAGGCCCTGGGCCATCTGCTGCGCGACGCCGTAATGCGGGCACTGGATGATGCCCAGGCCGGCCACCGCCGACGCCTTGTAGACCTCGGCGCCAAACACTGAAAGTGCACCGTCGATGGCCACTTCCTGGCGTTGGCCCGCCACCATGAATTCAAACGGGAACAGCTTGGCCGTGGTGCGCGACACGTAGTTCACCGCGCGATGGCGGCTCAGATCGGCAAGGCGCTCAGGCTCGCCAAAGCGCCGCAGGTAATCGGGGCTGGCACAGGTCACCTGGCGCAAATTGGCGACCCGCCGGCCGATCAGCGCCGAATCCCCGAGGGTGCCCGCCCGCAGCACGCAGTCCACACCTTCGGCGATCAGGTCGACAAAACGATCGGATTCGCTGAGTGAAAGCTCGATCTGCGGATACCGCGCCATGAATTGCGGCAACGCCGGAATCACGAAGTACTTGGCCAGGGTCCCGTGCAGATCGACCCGCAGCAGCCCCTTGGGCGCCACTTCACGAAATGCCAGTTCGGCCTCCTCCAGTTCCGCCAGCAACTGCACGCAACGCTGGTAATAGGCCTCGCCATCCAGGGTCGGGCGCACCCGGCGCGTGCTGCGCTCCAGCAACCGCGTACCGAGCCAGGCCTCGAACTGGTTGAGGGTGTGGGTCAGGGTCGCCCGCGGCAGGTTCAGGTCCGCAGCCGCCAGAGTGAAACTGCTGCGCTCGTAGATGCGCACAAAAACCTTCATCGCCTTGACCTGATCCATCAGCACCTCCAGAGCTTCGATTGTTGGCGATTATTGAACAGTCAAGGCAACTTCGCTGCATTTATCGATCCGGGCAAGCATGTGAATCTGCTGCCACCCCCACATGCACCTTGAGCCACAGGAACCTGAACCATGACCACTGAACAATCGAAAGTCGCCATCGTCACCGGCGCCTCCCGCGGTATCGGCGCGGTGATCGCCCGGCAGTTGGCGAGCCAGGGTTTTGCCGTCGCGATCAATTACGCCAACAGCGCCGACGAAGCCTCAAGGCTGGTGGTGGAGCTGCGCCAGGCCGGGCATCAGGCCATCGCGATCAAGGCCGACGTGGCCAACAGCGAGGACGTGCGTCGGCTGTTCGATGCGACCGAAGCCAAGCTGGGCAAGGTCGATGTGCTGATCAACAACGCCGGCATCCTCAAGGTCCTGCCCCTGGCGCAACACAGCGACGAGCTGTTCGAGCAGACCTTCGCCATCAACACCCGGGGCACTTTCAATACCCTGCGCGAAGCCGCCACGCGCCTGAATGACGGCGGCCGCATCGTCAACTTTTCCAGCAGTACGGTCGGTCTCAACCTGCCGGGCTATGCGGTGTACATCGCCAGCAAGGCGGCGGTGGAATCCCTGACCCAGGTGTTCGCCAAGGAATTGCGCGGGCGCAACATCACGGTCAACGCCGTGGCGCCGGGGCCGGTGGCGACCGAGCTGTTCCTGCAGGGCAAAAGCGAGGAGCAGATCCAGGCCTTCGCCAAGATGCCGCCCCTGGAACGCCTCGGCCAGCCGGAAGACATCGCCCGGGTCATCGCCTTCCTGGTGAGCCCGGCGGCGGATTGGGTGAACGGGCAGATTTTGCGCACCAACGGCGGGCTGGTTTGAGGTCGAGCGCGGCGCTGGGGCCTATGCTCGTTGAAGGGTGCGCCACGGCCGCCCTGTCACTGGCCAACCGGTTTTCCCATAGGGCGGTATCCATCATGCACACCACCATCGTCATCACCTTCGGCCTGCTTCTGCTGGCGCTGATGCTGTTTATCGGCAACAAGATCGGTATCAGCCGCCAGGCCCTGACCTACGGTTTCGTCGGCCTGTGGCTGGCGCTGACGGTAATCAACGGGGCAGTGGGGGTGGTCACCGCCAACCAGCCCCTGCGCTCGGAGCTGGTGGTCGGCAGCCTGGTGTTCGTGGTGCCGGTGGTGGCCTTGGCTCTGTATCTGCTGTCCACCCGGCCCTGAAGCCGGGCCGGGAAGCCTGCGCCCCCGCCACGGCGCTCCCGATCAACGCACCAGGTGCAGGAACTGCATGTGGCGTTCGTACTGGTCGAGGATGTCGTTGATGATCTGCTCCTTGGTGTAGCCCATCAGGTCGTAATCCTGGCTACCCTCGCTCAGGTGCACCTCGGCCCGGTAGTAGCGACGGTTGCGCAGCTCTTTCGGGCCCATGCCGCCACGGGCAAAGGACGGGGTGAAGTACCCGCGCATCTGCACCTGGTAGATGAACGGATGCTGGTCGCCGTGACCAATCTCGAGGCTGACGTTGTCGTTGGCCGGGTCGGGCTGGGTCACCACATTCAGGCCCTTCTCGACGAACACCGCACTCACCTCTTCGATAGCCGGGCGCACCGTCTGGTCGAGGAAGCGGTACACCTCGTCACGCGATGGAAAGTGCACCGCCTGGCTCAGGCGCTGGCGCCAGCCACCCTTGCCCCGCCGCGACGACGCCGCCACCGGTGCCAGGGAATGCAACTGGGCGATGCGCTTCTGCGATTCGAGGTAGAAGGCCTTGTGCAGCCCCCACATCATCAGCAACAGAATCAGCGAGAACGGCAGCGAGGTCAGCACCACCGCGGACTTGAGCGAATCGATGCTGCCGGCGAACAACAGCGCGCTGGTCACCAGGGCGGTCATCGCGCCCCAGAACACCCGCAGCCATTTCGGCCCGTCTTCATCGGCGCTGCCGCCCTTGGCCGACAGGGTCGAGAGCACCACGGTGCCGGAGTCGGCCGAGGTGACGAAGAACACGAAGCTGATAAACACCGTGACCGCGATCACGGTCTTGCCCCAGGGGTAGGTTTCCAGCAGCAGGTAGAGGGTCATCGACGGGTTGTCGAGGGCGCTCATGCCCAGGGCGCTCATACCGTGGTTGAGCACCTGGTCGATGGCGCTGTTGCCGAAGATCGACATCCAGGCCAGGGTGAAACCCAGGGGAATCAGCAGCACGCCGAAGACGAATTCACGGATGGTGCGGCCGCGGGAAATCCGTGCGATGAACAAGCCCACGAACGGCGACCAGGCAATCCACCAGGCCCAGTAGAACACTGTCCAGCCACCCAGCCAGTCGCTGGGTTTGTCGTAGGCGTAGACGTCGAAACTCTTGGTCGGCAGCGCGCCGAGGTAGTCCCCGATGTTCTGGATCAAGGTGTTGAGCAGGTGCTGGGTCGGTCCGGCGAACAGCACGAACAGCAGCAGCGCCACCGCCAACAGCATGTTGATGTCGGACATCACCCGCACGCCCTTGTCGACACCGGCCACCGCGACCAGGATCGCCGCGCCCATCATCAGGGTGATCAGGCCGACCTGGATCCACTGGGTGTGAGCGATGCCGAACAGGTAATCCAGCCCGGAGTTGAGGTGCAGCACGCCAAAGCCCATGTCGGCGCCCAGGCCGAACACCGTGGCGATGATGCCGAAGCCATCCACCGCATAGCCGATGGGGCCGTTGATGCGCTTGCCGATCAGCGGGTACAGCGCCGAACGCAGGGCCAGCGGCAGGTTATGCCGGTAGGCGAAGTACGCCAGGGCCATGCCGACGAAGGCGAACACGCCCCAGCCGTGCAGGCCCCAGTGCAGGAACAGCAACTGCATGGCCTGGCGCGCGGCGTCGGCGGTGCCGGCCTCGCCCTGGGGCGGTTGCAGCATGTGGGTCAGGGGTTCGGAGACACAGAAGAAGAACAGGGTGATGCTGATCCCGGCGGCGAACAGCATGCCGGCCCAGGACAGGTAACTGAATTCGGGTTCGTCGTGGTCGGCACCGAGCTTGATCTTGCCGTAGCCGGACAAGGCGGTGACCACCACGAAGACCAGATACAGGGTCATCGCCAGCATGTAGTACCAGCCGACCGTGTTGGCCGCCCAGTTTTGCGCCGCCAGGAGCCAGGCGCCGGCCTGTTGCGGCAGGGTGATGACCACCAGGCCGAAGATCAGGATAAAGCTCGCCGCGAAGTAGAACACCGGCGGATTCATGCGAATTTGACTGTTGGCGGGAGTAGGCGACGCACTCATGAAAGGTGCACCTCAAACGGGTTGGACGTGGCTGAAATAAACGGACTCAGCAAAGGCAAGCCTCCTGTTGTGAGCGGGCAGCGAACTACCGATTTAACTTGAACGAGCGTTCAAGTTAAACATGGATGGGGGTTCGAGGACTAATCGCAAGGCTCAGCGGTACCTTCAGTACGCTAGCTCAAGGAAGGGTATGACGTAGGCGTGACGGGATCGTTCCGCAGAAAGATCGTTGTTGAGCGTGGCTGCTGGGCCGCAAGAACGCCGAGGGGTGTCAGGGAGGTGCAAGGCGTTGCACAGGGCCAGCGCAGCCTCGCGGGCTCGGCAGCGGCTACAGGCTGCGTTGGGCCGCGAGGGTGCTGAGGGGTGCCAGGTTTACTTCTGCGTCCCATCGTCATGCTGCAAATTGGCCTGGGTCAGGTTGCAGCCGGCCGGCACGCTGCGGGTCAGCCAGACGTTGCCGCCGATGGTCGAACCCTGGCCGATGGTGATGCGCCCGAGAATGGTCGCGCCGGCGTAGATCACCACATCGTCCTCGACGATCGGGTGCCGTGGATGGCCCTTCTGCAATTGCCCGTCTTCGTCCGCCGGGAAGCGTTTGGCGCCCAGGGTCACCGCCTGATAAATCCGCACCCGCTCGCCGATGATCGCGGTTTCGCCGATCACCACGCCGGTCCCGTGGTCGATAAAGAAACTGCGGCCGATCTGCGCCCCCGGGTGAATATCGATGCCGGTCGCCGAGTGGGCAATTTCCGAGCTGATCCGCGCCAGCAGCGGCAACCCGGCGCGGTACAGGTGGTGCGCCAGGCGATGGTGAATCACCGCCAGAATCCCCGGGTAGCACAGCAGCACTTCATCCACGCTGCGCGCCGCGGGGTCGCCGTGGTAGGCCGCCAGCACGTCGGTATCGAGCAGCACCCGCAGGCCCGGCAGGGCCAGGGCGAAGTCCTGGATGATGCGGATGGCCTTGGCCTCGACGTCCTCGGCCTGCTCACCGCCATGGCGGGTGGCGTAGCGCAGTTCGAGGCGTGTCTGGGCCAGCAGCGCATTGAGGGCGGCGTCCAGGGTGTGGCCGACGTAGAAGTCTTCGCTTTCCTCGCGCAGGTCCACCGGGCCCAGGCGCATGGGGAACAAGGCGCCGCACAGGGCTTCGAGAATCTCGGCCATGGCCGCTCGAGACGGCAGTTCCCGGCCGCCCTGCTCGCCACTGACCCGACCATTGCGGGTACGCCACTGGTCGCGGGCATCACGCAGTTGGCCGACGATGGTCTGCAGTTGCCAATGGCTGGATCGCTCGCTCACGCTCAACACTCCTCACTCAGGTAGCCGGACAGTCTGGCTACGGAAACGGCATCCACTTTACGGTATGGGCCGCAGGCAAAATTAAGAACTAATTGTGCTGGTCTTAGCACTTTTTGACATATGCGATTGGCGGTTGCCCGGGCAAATATCGCTGCCTATAGTCCCCGCATTCCCTCAGCCCGTGCACCCCCATGATCAAACAACAGCTAGCCCGCTTCGACCGCCTCGACCTGCTTGGCCACGCCACCGCCCTGGAAAAACTCGAACGCCTGTCCACCTGGCTCGGGCGCGATGTCTACGTCAAACGCGACGACACCACGCCGCTGGCCATGGGCGGCAACAAACTGCGCAAGCTCGAATACCTGGCGGCGGATGCCTTGGCGGCCGGCGCCGATACCCTGATTACCGCCGGGGCCATCCAGTCCAACCACGTGCGCCAGACCGCCGCCCTGGCGGCCAAGCTCGGCCTGGGTTGCGTCGCCCTGCTGGAAAACCCCATCGGCACCGAAGACAGCCATTACCTGCACAGCGGCAACCGCCTGCTGCTGGACCTGTTCGACGCCAAGGTCGAGCTGGTGGACAACCTGGACCACGCCGACGAGCAATTGCAGGCCCTGGCCGAGCGCCTGCGCAGCAATGGCAAGAAGCCCTACCTGGTGCCGATTGGCGGTTCCAACGCCCTCGGCGCCCTGGGTTATGTGCGGGCGGGCCTGGAGCTGGCCGAGCAGATCAAGGACAGCGGCCTGGAATTCGCCGCCGTGGTCCTGGCCTCGGGCAGCGCCGGCACCCACAGCGGCCTGGCCTTGGCGCTGAGCGAGGCGTTGCCGCAGTTGCCGGTGATCGGGGTGACCGTGTCGCGCACCGATGAAGCCCAGCGGCCGAAGGTCCAGGGCCTGGCCGAACGCACGGCCCAATTGCTGGGCGTCGAGCTGCCGGCGAGCTTCAAGGTGGAACTGTGGGACGAATATTTCGCCCCGCGCTATGGCGAGCCGAATGCCGGCACCCTGGCCGCGGTGAAATTGCTGGCCAGCCAGGAAGGCCTGCTGCTGGACCCGGTCTACACCGGCAAGGCCATGGCCGGCCTGCTCGATGGTGTCGGCCGCCAGCGTTTCAATGACGGCCCGATCATCTTCCTCCACACCGGCGGCGCCCCAGCCTTATTCGCCTACGCCAGCGCCTTCGCCTAACCCTCTGTGACCGCTATAGCCGCTGCCTCGCGGGCTCGGCAGCAGCTACAGTTTGCGGGGAGGGTTCACAATTTACGCAACCAAACAAAAAGGAATAACAAACTATATTTATATTATTTTTAAACCTATAAAAGGCGCTTTATAGTCGCGCCGCAGGCTCATTTGCCGCGAGACGCGCAGGCTGCATTTAAGGCAGGATGAGCGCTCGTCACGTTCCTCGATTGACCTGCAACTCCCACCCGCATTGCGCATAAGAAACCACAGGGGCTTGTCATGAATTTTTCTGCACTACGTCGAAATCTGCTTATTGGCACACTGGGTCTGGCCATCGGCGCCGGAATGCTGGGGCAGGCGGTTGCCGGTGAGCAACTGCAAAAGATCAAGGACGCCGGCGTGATCAACGTCGGCCTGGAAGGCACCTACCCGCCTTTCAGCTACGTCGATGAAAACGGCAAGCTGGCCGGCTTTGAAGTGGAGTTCTCCGAAGCCCTGGCGCAAAAGCTCGGGGTCAAGGTCAAGCTGCAACCAACCAAGTGGGACGGCATCCTCGCCGCCCTGGAATCCAAGCGCCTCGACGCCGTGGTCAACCAGGTCACCATTTCCGAAGAGCGCAAGAAGAAGTACGACTTCTCCGTGCCGTACACCGTCTCCGGGATCCAGGCCCTGACCCAGAAAAAGGACGAAGGCAAATTCAAGACCGCCGCCGACCTGGGTGGCCACAAGGTCGGTGTCGGCCTGGGCACCAACTACGAGCAATGGCTCAAGGACAACGTACCAACCGCGATCATCAAGACCTATGACGATGATCCGACCAAGTACCAGGACCTGCGCGTAGGCCGCATCGAAGCGATCCTGGTGGACCGCCTGGCCGCCTTCGAGCTGATCAAGAAAACCAACGACACCCTGGCCGTTTCCGGCGCTCCGTTCTCCCGTCAGGAAGCCGGTATCGCCCTGCGCAAAGGCGAACCCGAACTGCTGGCCGCGGTGAACAAGGCCATCGAGGAACTGCGCGCCGACGGCACGCTGAAAAAACTCTCGGAAAAATACTTCAACGCTGACGTCACTCAATAATGGAAGCAGGCCTTCAACTGGCGCTGGATTCGGCGCCCTTTCTGCTCAAGGGCGCCTACTACACGGTCATTCTCAGCCTGGGCGGCATGTTTTTCGGCTTGCTGCTGGGCTTCGGCCTGGCGCTGATGCGCCTGTCGCGCTTCAAGCTGCTGAGCTGGACCGCCAGGGTCTATGTGTCGTTCTTTCGCGGCACGCCGCTGCTGGTGCAACTGTTCGTGATCTATTACGGCTTGCCGCAATTGGGCATCGAACTGGACCCGTTGCCGGCGGCGCTGATCGGCTTCTCGCTGAACATGGCCGCCTACGCCTGTGAAATCCTGCGGGCCGCCATCAGCTCCATCGAGCGCGGCCAATGGGAAGCCGCCGCCAGCATCGGCATGACCCGCGCCCAGACCCTGCGCCGGGCGATCCTGCCACAGGCCATGCGTACCGCCCTGCCGCCCTTGGGCAACAGTTTTATTTCACTGGTCAAGGACACGGCCCTGGCCGCCACCATCCAGGTGCCGGAACTGTTCCGCCAGGCGCAGTTGATCACCGCCCGGACCTTCGAAATTTTCACCATGTATCTTGCCGCCGCCCTGATCTACTGGATTCTTGCCAGCGCCCTGGCGCACCTGCAGAACCGGTTGGAAGCGCGGGTCAATCGGCATGACCAGGAGTCTTGAACCCATGATCGTGGTTGAAAAACTGACCAAGCAATTCAAGGGTCAGACGGTGCTCAATGGCATCGACCTGACCGTCGCCGCCGGCGAAGTGGTGGCCATCATCGGCCCCAGCGGCTCGGGCAAGACCACCTTCCTGCGCTGCCTGAATTTTCTCGAAGAACCCAGCAGCGGCCGGATCAAGGTCGGCGACATCGAAATCGACGGCAGCCGGCCCCTGAGCCAGCAACAAGGCCTGGTGCGCAAGTTGCGCCAGCAGGTGGGTTTCGTGTTCCAGAACTTCAACCTGTTCCCCCATCGCACCGCACTGGAGAACGTGATCGAGGGCCCGCTGGTGGTAAAAAAAACACCGCGCCCCCTGGCCGAAGCCCTGGGCCGTCGGCTGCTGCTCAAGGTCGGCCTGGCGGGCAAGGAAGACGCCTACCCCCGGCGCCTGTCCGGTGGTCAGCAACAGCGCGTGGCGATTGCCCGGGCACTGGCCATGGAGCCGGAAGTGATCCTCTTCGACGAACCCACTTCCGCCCTGGACCCGGAACTGGTGGGCGAGGTGCTGGCGACCATCCGCAGCCTGGCTGAAGAAAAACGCACCATGGTCATCGTCACCCACGAGATGAGCTTCGCGCGCGACGTGGCCAACCGGGTGATCTTCTTCGACAAGGGCGTGATCGTCGAACAGGGCGACGCCAAGGAGCTGTTCGCCCACCCCAAGGAAGAACGCACCCGGCAGTTTCTGAGCAAGTTTCTCAACCCCGGCACATGAAGCTTCAAACTCCCACCGTCGACTACCCGCTCCCATTTCAGCCCCTGGAAACCTGATGCTGGCGCCGCAGAAAATCCACAACCTGCTCCGGCTCTCGCCCCAGGCCCGGTGCGATTACCTGATCCGCAAGGTGGCGGATTTCCAGGTCATCTGGGGGCTGTTCGCGGACGGCTGGGCCAGCGCCGGCGCTGCCCAGGCCAGCGCCATCCCGTTCTGGCCGGAGGCGGATTTCGCCGCCTTGTGCGCCCACGGCCCATGGCAGGGCTTCCAACCCAAGCCCATTGAGCTGACCCATTTCCTCTCCCACTGGCTGCCCGGCATGCAGCGTGACGCCACGCTCTGCCTGGTGTTTGCGGATGCGCACGGGCAAGGCCTGTTGCTGCCCCCCGAGTCGCTGCTGCAATCGCTCACCGACGAGCTCGACCAGTACCAGTAACGCCCGCGACGCCGCCTGAACGTCCGCCGCTGATCGCCTCCCATCGGGTGTTTTCATCCCTCCCGCCGTGCTCGTTGCTGCCGACGAAAAATGCTCGCCGACGGCGGCCACACACCGCGCCAGCCCGCAGCCACTGGGCCGCCATCGGCCATCCTGCCGTATACGTAAACCCCTTCTATGTATATTCCTAAAAGTTAGTTTATTTAATTTTTATACACGCATAGGGTATATGCACCGGACCACCGGACATTCTTTGATTCTGATTTCGCCGCACGACCGCGGCATATCCATGAGATGTGAGGTAGGTATGGTCCGGAACACAATCACCCCAGTGCAGATCGCCAGGGCATTGCGTGCAGCCAAGGAGTGGCGCTGATGTCCAATCTGGCCGATGCAAAAGTCCAGAGCGATCTGGATATCGCCCCCCTGTTGCTGCCCGCACAGGTCCTGCTCAACGACGCCCAAGCCCTGCAAGCCGCCCATGAACTGGCCGCAGCCGCGCGCCAGCAGGCCGCGCAGCGCGATCGCCAGCGCAAGTTGCCCTGGGCGCAGATCGAGCAATTCACCCGCAGCGGCCTGGGCAGTATTGCCATCCCCCGCGAATACGGTGGCCCGCAGGTTTCATTCGTGACCCTGGCCGAGGTCTTCGCCATTGTGTCCGCCGCCGACCCGGCCCTGGGGCAGATCCCGCAAAACCAGTTCGGGGTGCTCAACCTGGTCCTCGCCAGCGCCACCGAACGGCAGAAAAAACAACTGTTCCAGAGCGTGCTCGAAGGCTGGCGCATCGGTAATGCCGGCCCCGAGCGCGGCACCAAAAACACCCTGGAACTCAAGGCACGCATCACCGCCGACGGTGACGGCTATGTGATCAACGGCCAGAAGTTCTACTCCACCGGCGCGCTGTTCGCGCACTGGGTGGCGGTCAAGGCGCTCAACGATGACGGCAAGCAAGTGCTGGCGTTCGTGCGGCGCGGCACCCCGGGCCTGCGCATCGTCGACGACTGGTCGGGCTTCGGCCAGCGCACCACCGCCAGCGGCACCATCCTGCTCAACAACGTGCGGGTCGACGCCGACCTGGTGGTGGACAACTGGCGGATCAACGAGGTGCCCAATATCCAGGGCGCGGTGTCGCAACTGATCCAGGCCGCCATCGACGCCGGCATTGCCCGTGCGGCGATCGACGACGCCATCAGTTTTGTTCGCGAGCGGGCGCGGCCCTGGGTCGACGCCAACGTCGAGCGCGCCAGCGATGACCTGTATGTGATCGCCGATATCGGCAAGCTGAAAATCGAACTGCACGCCGCCGAGGCGCTGTTGCGCAAGGCC
This sequence comes from Pseudomonas sp. CF161, assembly GCF_000416215.1. Classification (NCBI taxonomy): domain Bacteria; kingdom Pseudomonadati; phylum Pseudomonadota; class Gammaproteobacteria; order Pseudomonadales; family Pseudomonadaceae; genus Pseudomonas; species Pseudomonas sp. CF161. The sequence continues at coordinate 220,748 of NZ_ATLP01000112.1, read as the reverse complement.
GGCCGGGTGCTGGACCAAGTCAACGCGGCGCCGATCACCGCCGAGTCCGCCGCCCGCGCCTCGATCGCCGTGGCCGAAGCCAAGGTACTGACCACCGAGATCTCGCTGCTGGCCAGCGAGAAGCTGTTCGAACTGGCCGGCAGCCGCGCCACCCTGGCCGAATTCAACCTCGACCGCCACTGGCGCAACGCGCGGGTACACACCCTGCACGACCCGGTGCGCTGGAAATACCACGCCGTAGGCGCCTATCACCTGAACGGCACGTTGCCTGCTCGCCATTCCTGGATCTGACAACCAGACCACTGGAGAAGTACATGACTCTTTCCCAACACGTCGCGGTCATAACCAGCGATGAGCAAGCCCTGATTGTCGCCAGCGACCTGGCCGAAGATTTCAAGCGCGACAGCGCCCTGCGCGACCGCGAACGCCGCCTGCCGCACCCAGAGCTGGAAGTGTTTTCCCGCTCGGGCCTGTGGGGCATCAGCGTGCCCAAGGAGTACGGCGGTGCTGGCGTATCCAACGTCACCCTGGCCAAAGTCACCGCGCTGATCGCCCAGGCGGATGCCTCTCTGGGGCAGATCCCGCAAAACCATTTTTACGCCCTGGAAGTGCTGCGGGTGAATGGCAGCCCCGAGCAGAAACAACGGCTGTACGCCGAAGTCCTGGCTGGCCGCCGCTTCGGCAATGCCCTGGCGGAACTGGGGACCAAGACCGCCCACGACCGCACCACGGCCCTGACCCGCGACGGCGATGGCTACCGCATCAATGGCCGCAAGTTCTACGCCACGGGCGCCATCTACGCCCAGCGCATCCCGACCTCGGTGGTGGATGAACACGGCGTGCAGCAACTGGCCTTCGTCCAGCGTGACAGCCAAGGCCTGAGCGTGATCGATGACTGGTCGGGTTTTGGCCAGCGCACCACCGGCAGTGGCTCGGTGCTGTTTGAAAACGTGTACGTCGCCGCCCAGGACGTGGTCCCGTTCCAGAGCGCCTTCGAGCGCCCGACCACGGTCGGCCCGCTGGCGCAGATCCTCCACGCCGCCATCGACACCGGCATCGCCCGCGCCGCTTACGAGGACGCGCTGCATTTCGTGCGGACCAAGACCCGGCCGTGGATCGACGCCACCAGCGACAAGGCCACCGAAGACCCGCTGACCCTCAAGAGCTTCGGCCACCTGAGCATCCGTCTGCACGCCACCGAGGCGCTGCTGGAACGCTCAGGAGAGTTCCTCGACCTGGCCCAGGCCCAGACCAACGCCGAGACCGTGGCCGCCGCCTCGATCGCGGTCGCCGAAGCCCGCGCCCTGAGCACCGAAATTTCCCTGGCCGCCGGCAGCACCCTGTTCGAGCTGGCCGGCAGCCAGGCGACCCTGGCCGAGCACGGCCTTGACCGTCACTGGCGCAACGCCCGGGTGCACACCCTGCACGACCCGGTGCGCTGGAAGTACCACGCCGTGGGCAATTACTACCTGAATGAAACGAACCCGCCACTGCGGGGGACGATCTGATGGGGGCGAAAAAAAAGATCCTGCTCAATGCCTTCAACATGAACTGCATCGGGCACATCAACCACGGCCTGTGGACTCACCCACGGGACAACTCGACCCAATACAAAACCCTCGCCTACTGGACCGAACTGGCCCAGTTGCTGGAGCGCGGGCTGTTCGACGGGCTGTTTATCGCCGACATCGTCGGCGTGTACGACGTCTATCAGAACTCGGTGGACGTCACGCTGAAAGAGTCGATCCAGCTGCCGGTCAATGACCCGCTGCTGCTGGTTTCGGCCATGGCCGCCGTGACGAAAAACCTCGGTTTCGGCCTGACCGCCAACCTCACCTACGAGCCGCCGTACCTGTTCGCCCGGCGCATGTCGACCCTTGACCACCTGAGCAGCGGCCGGGTCGGCTGGAACATCGTCACCGGCTACCTGGACAGCGCAGCCAAGGCCATGGGGCTCTCGGAACAGGTGGAACACGACCGGCGCTACGACCAGGCCGACGAGTACCTGGAGGTGCTGTACAAGCTCTGGGAAGGCAGCTGGGAAGACGACGCGGTGCTCAACGACCCGGCGCAGCGCATCTACGCCCAGCCGGACAAAGTGCACAAGGTCGAGCACCAGGGCGAGTTCTATCAGGTCGAGGGTTATCACCTGTGCGAGCCCTCGCCCCAACGCACCCCGGTGCTGTTCCAGGCCGGCAGTTCGGACCGCGGATTGCTGTTTGCCGGGCGCCATGCCGAGTGCGTCTTTATCAGCGGCCAGAACAAGCCGTCGACCAAGGCCCAGGTGGACAAGGTCCGCGCCAGCGCCGTGGCCGCCGGGCGCAACCCCGAGGACATCAAGGTGTTCATGGGCCTCAACGTGATCGTCGGCGAGACCGAGGAAGCCGCCTGGGCCAAGCACGCCGAGTACCGCAGCCACGCCAGCGCCGAAGCCGGTGTCGCGCACTTTTCGGCCTCGACCGGCATCGACTTCGCCCAGTACGAAATCGACGAGCCGATCCAGTACGTGAAGAGCAACGCCATCCAGTCGGCCACCAAAAACCTGCAGAACAACGACTGGACCCGACGCAAATTGCTCGACCAGCACGCCCTCGGCGGACGCTACATCACCGTGGTCGGCTCGGCGCAGCAAGTGGCGGATGAACTGGAATCGTGGATCGCCGAAACCGGCCTCGACGGCTTCAACCTGACCCGCATCGTGACCCCGGAAAGCTACGTCGATTTCATCGATCTGGTGATCCCGGAACTGCAACGGCGCGGCTCGTACAAGACCGCCTACGACGACGGCACCTTGCGCGAAAAGCTGTTCCGCCAGGACCGCAAGCTGCCTGAACGACACACCGGCGCGGCCTACCGCCGCTGAGTCCCGGCGGCTCTAGCGAGCCGCCGTGGCTGCAACCCTTGTGGCGAGGGAGCTTGCTCCCGCTGGGTCGCGTAGCGGCCCCAAATCCGGGCGACGCAGTTTCTCCAGCAATACCGCGTCATCAGGGTTTGGGCTTGCTTCGCAAGCCAGCGGGAGCAAGCTCCCTCGCCACAGACAACGCTCTTCGCTGCACCCACAAAAATTGCTCAACTCATTCGTATTGACTGGAAATAACCACCATGAAAAGCAAACTCCTGAGCCACCCAGTCAAAGCACTGGTCCTCGCCCTCGGACTCTTCAGCGGCGCCGTGTTTGCCGCCGACAAACCCCTCAAGGTCGGCACCACCGCGGCCTTTGCCATCCCCCTGGAAGCCGCCGTTGAAGAGGCCGGCAAACAGGGCCTGAACGTCGAGCTGGTGGAATTCACCGACTGGATCGCGCCCAACGTCAGCCTCGCGGCCGGTGATATCGACGTGAACTATTTCCAGCACATCCCGTTCCTGGAAAACGCCAAGGCCGCCGCCGGTTTCGACCTGGTGCCCTTCGCCCCGGGGATCATCAACAACGTCGGCCTGTACTCGAAGAAATACAAAAGCTTCGACGAGCTGCCCGAAGGCGCCAGCGTCGCCATCGCCAACGACCCGATCAACAGCGGGCGCGGCCTGCAACTGCTGGCCAAGGCCGGCCTGATCACTCTCAAACCGGGCGTGGGCTACAAGGCCACCGAAGACGACATCATCGCCAACCCGAAAAAGATCAAGATCCTCCAGGTCGAGGCCGTGCAACTGGTACGCGCCTATGACGATGCCGATCTGGTCCAGGGCTACCCGGCGTACATCCGCCTGGCCAAGACCTTCGACGCCGGCTCCGCCCTGCTGTTCGACGGCCTGGACCACAAGGAATACGTGATCCAGTTCGTGATCCAGCCCAAGAGCAAGACCGACCCGCGGCTGATCAAGTTCGTCGATATCTACCAGCATTCGCCGGCTGTGCGCGCCGCCCTGGATAAAGCCCACGGCAAGCTCTACCAAGCCGGCTGGGAAGGCTGAGATGAGCGTCGCCAGCCTTCAGCGCAAGCTGCCCGAACAACAGCCCCACAGCGCCCAGCAGGCCGAGCTGCACCCGCAGCTCAACCGCGCCCACGTGCGCTTTATCGGCCTGGGCAAGACCTACCAGGGCGCGCAAGGCCCGGTGCCGGCCCTGCAAGGCATCGACCTGGCGATCCAGCACGGCGAGGTGTTCGGCATCATCGGCCGCAGCGGCGCCGGCAAGTCGTCGCTGATCCGCACCATCAACCGCCTGGAGCAACCCAGCAGCGGCCGGGTGCTGATCGACCAGGTGGACATCGGCGAATTCGACGAAGACCGCCTGGTGCAACTGCGTCGGCGCATCGGCATGATCTTCCAGCACTTCAACCTGATGTCGGCCAAGACCGTGTGGCAGAACGTCGAGCTGCCGCTGAAGGTGGCCGGCGTACCCAAGGAGCAACGCCAGAACAAAGTCCGCGAGCTGCTGGAGCTGGTGGGGCTGCAAGACAAGCACAAGGCTTACCCGGCGCAGTTGTCCGGCGGGCAGAAGCAGCGGGTCGGGATCGCCCGGGCCCTGGTGCACGACCCGGCGATCCTGCTGTGCGACGAGGCCACCTCGGCCCTGGACCCGGAGACCACCCAATCGATCCTCGGCCTGCTCAAGGAGATCAACCAGCGCCTGGGCCTGACCATCGTCCTGATCACCCACGAGATGGCGGTGATCCGCGATATCTGTGACCGGGTGGTGGTGCTCGAGCACGGGCGCATTGTCGAGCAGGGTCCGGTCTGGGAAGTGTTCGGCAACCCGCAGCACGAGGTCAGCAAAACCCTGCTCGCGCCCTTGCAGCATGGCTTGCCGCAAGAGCTGCAACAGCGCCTGCGGGCGCAACCGGAGTCGGCCCAGGCCGCCGTGGTGCTGCGCTTGCAGTTCACCGGCGCCAGCGGCGACGAGCCGGACCTGGCGGCGCTGTTCAGTGCTCTGGGCGGGCGTGTGCGGCTGTTGCAGGGCGGTGTGGAACGGATCCAGGGGCATGCCCTGGGGCAATTGCTGCTGGCGGTGAGTGGTTCGTCCCTGGGCGCGGAAGAACTGCGCCAGCGCGCGGGCGATTGGGCACAACAGGTGGAGGTGCTGGGTTATGTGGTTTGACCGTTTGCTGCAAGGGGTCATCGACACCTTTTTGATGGTCGGCGTGTCCTCGCTGATCGCCCTGCTGGCGGGGATTCCGCTTGCGGTGATCCTGGTCACCAGTTCCAGGGGCGGGATCTATGAAGCGCCGGCGCTGAACCGGGCGCTGGGGGCGTTTGTGAACCTGTTTCGCTCGATCCCGTTCCTGATCCTGATGGTGGCGCTGATTCCCTTTACCCGGCTGATTGTCGGCACCACCTATGGCGTCTGGGCCGCCGTGGTGCCGCTGACCATCGCCGCGACGCCGTTCTTCGCGCGGATCGCCGAAGTCAGCCTGCGGGAGGTCGACCATGGGTTGATCGAAGCTGCGCAGGCCATGGGCTGCCGGCGCTGGCACATCGTCTGGCACGTGCTGCTGCCCGAGGCGCTGCCGGGGATCGTGGGGGGGTTCACCATCACCCTGGTGACCATGATCAACTCCTCGGCCATGGCCGGCGCCATCGGTGCCGGTGGCCTGGGCGACATCGCCTACCGCTACGGCTACCAGCGCTTCGACAGCCAGGTGATGCTCACCGTGATCGTGCTGCTGGTGATCCTGGTGGCCGCCATCCAACTGGGCGGCGACCGCCTGGCCCGAATCCTCAACAAACGCTGACGGTGGCCCCTGCGGCAGCGGCTACAATTCGTCGCCGCGTTGCCCCTGGGAGACTTGGGGTATATTCGGGCCCTCTCTCTTCCTCGCGCAGCCGCCATGAAACTCGCCCCCGACGACCTCGACCAGATCACCGCCACCACACTCGGCCACTACAACCAGGTTGCCGAAGGCTTTCGCGAAGGTACGCGCGATCATGATGTGAGCCAGAACATCGATGCGCTGCTGCGGCATATCCAGGGCACGGCTCCGTTTACCGTGCTGGATTTCGGCTGCGGCCCGGGCCGCGATTTGCAGACTTTCACCCGTATGGGCCATGTCGCGGTCGGCCTCGACGGCTGCGAACGTTTTGCGCAAATGGCCCGCGACGACAGTGGCTGTGAGGTCTGGCAGCAGGACTTTCTCAAACTCGAACTGCCCGCCGGCCACTTCGACGGGATCTTTGCCAACGCGGTGCTGTTTCACATCCCCTTGCAGGAGTTGCCCCGGATCCTCAAGCAACTGCACGCCACGCTGAAACCGGGCGGCGTGCTCTTCAGCTCCAATCCGCGCGGCGACAACCGCGAGGGCTGGAACGGCGAACGCTACGGCTCGTACCACGATCTGCCGGCTTGGCAGGCCTTGCTGACCGCCGCCGGCTTTGTCGAACTGGAGCACTACTACCGCCCCGCCGGCCTGCCGCGCGAGCAGCAGCCGTGGCTGGCCAGCGTCTGGCGCAAGGCCTGACGCGGCCGGCGGCTCACGCCTGCGGCTGCGGTTCCTGGATTTTGTACCAGGCCACATAGAGCGCCGGCAGGAACAACAGGGTGAGCAGGGTGGCGACGATAATGCCGCCGATCATGGCGTAGGCCATCGGCCCCCAGAACACTTCGCGGGCGATGGGGATCATCCCCAGGCTCGCCGCCGCTGCGGTCAGCAGGATCGGCCGGCGCCGGTGCTGGGTGGCTTCCACCACCGCATCCCAGGGTGAATAACCGTCCTGCTCGAAGGCATCGATCTGGGTCACCAGAATCACCGAGTTGCGGATGATGATGCCGATCAGCGCAAGGATCCCGAGGATCGCCACAAAGCCCATGGGCGTACCCGTCGGCACCAGGGCCAGGACCACGCCGATCAGGCCCAGGGGCGCGACGCTGGCCACCAGGAACAGCTTCTGCACGCTGTGCAGCTGGATCATCAGGAAGGTCGCCATCAAAAACAGCATCAGCGGCACCACCTTGGCAATCGGCCCCTGGGCCTTGCCGCTCTCCTCCACCGTACCGCCGGTGGCCACCGAGTAACCCACCGGCAACGCCGACGAAAACCGGTCGATGGTCGGCTTGAGCTGCTTGACCAGGTCGGTGGGCTGGATCTCGTCGCGCACCGCGGCCTTGATGGTGATGGTCGGTTTGCGGTCGCGACGCCAGACCAGCGGCTGCTCCAGCTCGTAACGCACGGTGGCGAAGGCCAGCAGCGGAATCGAGGTGCCGTTGGGGGTGACGATCTGCAGGTTTTGCAAGGTCTCCGGCGAACCGCGTTCATTATCGTCGGCCCGCCCGACCACGTTGATCAGGTAAATATCGTCATGCACCTGGGTCACGGTGGAGCCGCTGACGATGCTATTCATCACCCGCGCCACGTCTTCGGAAGACAGCCCCAGCTGCCGCGCCTTGTCCTGGGCGATGTCGATGCGCAGGACTTTGCCCGGCTCGTTCCAGTCGTAGATGATCTCGCCGATATGGCTGTTTTTATCCAGCTCGGTGGCCAGTTCGATGGCGTGCTTGCGCACCTGGTCGATGTCCTTGCCACTGACCCGGTACTGGATCGGCCGCCCCACCGGCGGGCCCATTTCCAGGGCCTGCACGTAGCTGCCGATGCCGACGAAGTCTTCACGCAGGCGCTTCTGCAGGCGCTGGGTCAGGGCCGTGCGCTGTTCCAGGCCTTTGCTGACGATCACCAACTGCGCGTAGTAGGGGTTTTGCAGTTGCTGGTCCAGGGGCAGGTAGAAGCGGATCGCACCTTCGCCGATGTAGGTGCTCCAGCGCTCGATATCCGGGTCGTCCTTGAGGGTCGCCTCCAGGCGATCCACGGCCAGGCGCGTCTCGTTGATCGAGGCGTTCTGCGGCAGGTTGAGGTCGACCAGGATTTCCGGGCGGTCGGAAGACGGGAAGAACTGGTTCTGCACGAAACGCATGCAAAACACCGACAGCGCGAACAGCAGCACGGTGATGCCGATGGCCCACCAGCGGTTGCGCATGGCCCACAGCAGGCCGCCGTTGAACGCCCGGCCAATGCGCCCCGGTTCATTGGAGTGGGGTTTGACGTTGCTGCTGAGGATGTGAATGCCGATCACCGGCGCGAACAGCACCGCCACCACCCAGGACACCAGCATCGCCACCGCGATCACCGCAAACAGGGTGAAGGTGTACTCGCCGGCGGAGCTGGCGTTGAGGCCGATGGGCACAAAACCGGCCACCGTGACCAGGGTCCCGGTGAGCATGGGGAACGCGGTCGAGGTGTAGGCGTAGGTCGCCGCCTGCTCCTTGCTCTCGCCCATCTCCAGGCGCGTGACCATCATCTCCACCGTGATCATGGCGTCGTCCACCAGCAGCCCGAGGGCGATGATCAGGGCGCCGAGGGAAATGCGCTGCATGGTGATGCCGCTGTACTCCATGAACACGAAGACCATGGCCAGCACCAGCGGGATCGAGCAGGCCACCACCAACCCGGCGCGCACGCCGAGGCTGATGAAACTCACCACCAGCACGATCACCACCGCCTCGAACAGCGCGCTGGTAAAGCCGCCCACCGCCTCTTCCACCACTTCGGCCTGGTCCGAGACCTTGTGCACCCCGACACCCACCGGCAGGTCGGCGGTCAGCTCGTTCATGCGTGCGTGCAGCGCTTTGCCGAAGTCCTGGATGTTGCCGCCCTTCTTCATCGCAATCGCCAGGCCGATGGCCGGCTGCCCGTTGAAGCGGAACATCGGCGTCGACGGGTCGATGTAACCACGGCTGATGTCGGCAATATCCGCCAGGCGATAGAAGCGGTCATTGAGCCGCAGGTTGACCGTGGCCAGGTCCTTCTCGGAAGCGAACTGCCCCGAGGTACGCACGGAAATCCGCTCCGGCCCGGCCTCGATCACCCCGGCCGGGGTCACCGCATTCTGCGATTGCAGGCTTTGCAGGACCTGGCGCTGATCGATGCCCAGGGCCGCCAGCTTGCGGGTCGAGAAGTTCAGGTAGATGACTTCATCCTGCTCGCCGACCATCTCCACCTTGCCCAGGTTCGGCACCTGGCGGATCTCGGCGCGCACCTGTTCCACATAGTCGCGCAGTTGCCGCAGGCTGAGGCCGTCGGCGGTAAAGGCGTAGATCGAACCGAACACATCGCCGAACTCGTCGTTGAACCCCGGGCCCTGGATGCCCTGGGGGAAGTCGCCGCGAATGTCGTTGATCTTCTTGCGCACCTGGTACCAGATCTCGGGGATGTCCTTGGCGCTGGTGGTGTCGCGCAGGTAGACGAACACCGTGGACTCGCCGGGGCGGGTGTAGCTTTTCACGTAGTCGAGGGAGTCGAGTTCTTCGAGTTTTTTCTCGATGCGGTCGGTGACCTGCTTCAGGGTTTCTTCCTGGGTCGCCCCCGGCCAGCGGGTGGAAATCACCATGGTCTTGATGGTGAAGGAAGGGTCTTCCTCGCGGCCCAGGTTGAGGTAGGAGAAGACGCCCATCAGCAGCGCAACAAACATCAGGTACCAGACAAACGACTGATGCTTGATGGCCCACTCGGATAAATTGAAGCTCCCTTTCATCGCGGGGCGTCCTCGTCGATTTTGACTTTCTGCCCCGGTTTGAGGCTGTTGACGCCGGCGCTGACCACCCGCTCACCGGCCTTGACGCCCTTGCCGATCAGGGCCGAATGCGTGTCGCGGCGCAGCACCGTGACCTCACGCGGGGCCACGGTCTGGTTCTGGGTATCGATGACCCAGATCCGGGTCTTGCCGTCGACCTCCTGCAACGCCGACAGCGGCAGCTCGGTGCGCGGCTCGATGGCCGAACTGAGGCTGACGCTGATCGCCGTGCCCAGGCGAAAGCCATCGGGGGTCTCGGTCAGGGTCAGGCGTGCGCGGCGGGTGCGGGTCGCGCTCTGCGCCTGGGGTTCGATCTCGCGGACGATGGCCGTGGTGTTGATGCTCGGGTCCAGCTGCGCCGCGACCTTGAACACCACATCCGCCGGCAGTTGATCCACCAGGCCGGCCGGCAGGTCGATCACCGCTTCCTTGATGTCCGGGCGGGCCAGGGTCACCACTTGCTGGCCGGCGGTGACCACCTGGCCGGCCTCGGCGTTCCAGGCGGTGACCACGCCGCCGTGATCGGTGCGCAACTCGCTGTAGGTGAGCTGGTCCCGGGCCTGGCTCACCGAGGCCTTGGCCTGGGCCAGGGAAGCGCCGGTGGTTTGCAGATCGGTCAGGGCGATGTCCAGCTGGGCCTGGGCGCCCACCCCGCGATCGAACAACTCCTGCTGGCGCCGGGCATTGGCCTGGGCATTGATCCACTGCGCCTCGATCCGCGCCAGGTCACCCTGGGCCGCGCGCAACTGGTTCTGCTGATCGGTGGGGTCCAGGGTCGCGAGCAACGCGCCCTGCCCGACCTCGGCGCCGACATCCACGTTGCGATTGGCGATCCGCCCCGGCACGCGAAACCCCAGCTGGGTCTCGTAGCGCGCCTGGATGCTCCCGGCAAAACGCCCCAGGCTTTCCTCGGATTCGGGTTTGATTTCAATCGACAGCACCGGGCGCACCGGCTCGGGCGCCGGCTCTTCCTTGGAGCAACCCGGCAACAGCAGCACGCTGCACAACAGCGCGGCGAACGGCAACGACAGGCGCATCATGGCTGGGCTCCCTGGGCTTTATCCTCGGCGGCGATCTCGACGAACATCTGCGGATGCAGCAACTGCCCGCCGGCCACCACGACTTTTTCACCGCCCTTGAGGCCTTCGCCGATGATCACTTTGCCGGTCAGGTAGCGCGCGACCTTGACCGTGTGCAGCTCGGTCTTGCCGTCCGCGCCCACCAGCCACACGGCGGGCTCGCTTAAGTTCTTGGTCAGCGCCGACCAGGGCAGCTCGACGCTGGCGGTGCCCGGCGCACTGGCGGTGGCACTCACTACCGAGCCCAGGTCCATGCCCGCCGGCAACTCCTTGAGCGCCACCTTGACCTGCACCGTGCCGCTGTCGGCCGAAACCACCGGGGTCACCTCGCGGAGGGTGCCAGTGGTCTTGACCTCAGGGTTGTCCAGCAGGCTGATGACGATCAGCGCGTTATCCGGCGGGGCCATCAGCAACGATTCATAGACGTTGAACACCGCGTCGCGCTCGCCGTCCCGCGCCAGGCTGAAAATCGGCACCGTGGCCTGCACCACCTGGCCGACTTCGGCCTGGCGCGCGGTAATGATGCCGGGGGCCTCGGCCACCAGCGCGGTGTAGCTCAGTTGCTCGCGGGCATTGGCCAACTGCGCCTGGGCTGCGGTCAGGGCGCTCTGGCTGCTGCGCAGGGCGGCCTGGGCCGAGTCGTATTCACTCTGGCTGGTGTAGCCCTTGGGCAGGAGTTTTTGCTGGCGCACAAAAGCCGCCGCGGCCTGCTTGACCCGCGCCTGCTCGGCCGATACCGAGGCGGCGGCGGAGTCGACGTTGGTCTGCAGGTCCTTGGGGTCGAGCCGGGCCAGTACCTGTTGCGCTGAAACCCGGTCGCCGACGTCTACTGCGCGCTGGATGATCTTGCCCCCCACGCGAAACGACAATTCGGTCTGCACCCGGGCCTGGATGTCGCCGGTCAGGGTCACGGAGGGGGCGAAGTCGCTGCTGCGCACCTCCATCACCCGCACCCGCGGGCGCTCCTTTTCCACGGGCTTTTCCGCACCGCAGCCGCAGAGTAGAGCCAGCAAGCTCATCGCTACGATCCACTTCGATTCGAGACCAGCCATGCAGGCTCCTTTGCGTGATGCTGTCGTGCCAGTGACGTTACGACTGTGAGCTTAGAACAGGGTTCCATCCCTGCACGCACCCTGTTCACCGGGGCAAGCGAACATGCCCGCACGGGCGTTTGAGCACCACCGCAGCCTCAGGTTTTGCGTCCGCTGCGCGAACGAACGGGAGCAGGCTCCCTCGCCGCAACCCTCCCTTTGCGCCAAATCAGGCACACTCCCCACCACGCAAAGGAGACCCGGCATGCTCAAGACCCTGGCGGTGGCCAATTACCGCTCGATCAACAAACTGGTAATTCCGCTGGAGCGGCTGAACCTGATCACCGGCCCCAACGGCAGCGGCAAGTCCAACCTGTACCGGGCCTTGCGCCTGCTGGCCGAGACCGCCCAGGGCGGCGTGGTCAATGCCCTGGCGCGCGAGGGCGGCTTGCAATCGACCTTCTGGGCCGGGCCGGAAAGCATCAGCCGGCGCATGCGCAGCGGCGAAGTGGCGATTGAAGGCGGCGGGCCGCGCAAGAAAGTCACGCGCCTGCGCCTGGGGTTCGCCGCTGAGGATTTCAGCTACGCCATCTCCCTCGGCCTGCCCGAGCCGCCGCCACCGCTGAACCTGTCGGCGTTCGCCCTCGATCCGGAAATCAAGAAAGAATGCATCTGGGCCGGGCCGCTGTATCGCCCGTCCAGCCTGTTGGTGGGGCGCGCCGGGCCGATGATCCGCACCCGTGAAGGGCGCACGTGGGACGTGATCGCGCAGCACACCGCGACCTTCGACAGCCTGTTCGATCAAGTCGGCAGCCTGCGCTCTTCGCCCGAGGTGTTGCTGCTGCGGGAAAGCATCCGTGGCTGGCGCTTTTATGACCACTTTCGCAGCGATGCCGACGCACCGGCTCGCCAGCCGCAACTGGGCACCCGCACCCCGGTGCTGCACCACGACGGGCGCGACCTGGCGGCCGCCTTGCAGACCATCCTCGAAATCGGCGACCCCGAAGCGTTGCACCAGGCTATCGGCGATGCGTTCCCCGGCGCACGGCTGCAGATCGCGCCGCTGCAAGGGGGGCGTTTCGCCATTGAGTTCTATCAGGAAGGGTTGCTGCGTCCGCTTTCCGCAGCCGAGTTATCGGACGGCACCTTGCGCTACCTGCTGCTGATCGCAGCGTTGCTGACCCCGCGCCCGCCGACGCTGATGGTGCTCAACGAACCGGAAACCAGCCTGCACCCGGACCTGTTGCCGGCCCTGGCGCGCCTGATCATCCGTGCTTCGCAGCACTGCCAGGTGTGGGTGGTGTCCCATGCCAGCCGGCTGATCGCCGCCCTGCAACAGGACCCCGAATGCAATTCCATCGTCCTGGAAAAAAACTTCGGTCAAACCGAAATCGTCGGCCAGGGCATGCTCGACGAACCGGCGTGGCATTGGCCGGATTAGACGCCGTTGGGTGTCAGTTTTAATGGCGGTGGCAGGTAGGGCCAGCGCAGCCTCGCGGGCTCGGCAGCGCTGGCCCTGACAGGCGCCGAAGAGGCACCTGGGAAAACACGGCTACAGGCTTAGCCCTGCCATTTTCCGCCTTCGACGATCACGCTCTCGGGCTTGGTGTCGTCGCTCAGTTCCTTGCGCACGTACTGGTCGTAGAGCTTGAGCAGGTATTTCTCTTCGCCCAGCTTGGCCAGTTCGGCGTTGACCCAGTCGCGCAGTTCGATGTTGCCTTTCTTCACGGCCGGGGCGATGGGAGCTTCGTCGCCGAGTTTTTCTTCCAGCACGCGGTAGCCCGGGTTCTGCTTGGCCCAGCTGAACAGCACCAGGTTGTCCTGGGCATAGGCGTCGCCGCGACCGTTGGCCAGGGCTTGCAGGGACTCGGAGTTTTTCTCGAACTTCAGCAGTTTCCAGTCCGGGTGGGTCTTGGTCAGCCAGATATCGGCGGTGGTGCCGGTGGTGACGATGGTGGTGCGGCTCGCCAGGTCATCGAGTTTTTTCACCTCGCTGCCATTCGGCACCAGCGCCTGCACGGCCACCTTGAGGTTGGGGTTGGTGAACTCCACCGCCTCCTTGCGCTCCGGGGTCACGGTCATGTTGGCCAGGATCAGGTCGACCTTGTCGCTCTGCAGGAATGGAATCCGGCTGGCCGGCTCGACCGCCACGAACTCGACCTTGTTCTCATCGCCCAGCAGGTCCTTGGCGAAACGTCGGCCAATGTCGGTATCGAACCCCACATAACGCCCGGCCTCATCGACGAACCCGAACGGCGGCTTGTCGGTAAACACGCCGACAATCAGCTTGTCGCGGGCCTTGATCTTGTCCAGGTAGCCGGCCGCAGGCGCAGCGCTGACCGTGCTGGCCGCAGGCTTGGGGGTCTCCGTGGATTTATCGCAGCCGGCCAGCAGGGCCAGGCCGAACAACGGCAGTAACAACAGCGAAGACTTGGCAGTTTTCATAAGCGCTCCAGTTCCTTTTCAGGTGCTTTTTTAGGCAGTGTTTCAACGAAGGAGAACTTCTCCAGGAACTGCTGCGCGCGTGCGGTCTGCGGGTTCGTAAAGAAAATCTCGGGAGGGTTCTGTTCGACGATGCGCCCGGCGTCCATAAACACCACGCGGTCGGCCACGGCCCGGGCGAAGGCCATTTCGTGGGTCACGATCAACAGGGTCATGCCGTCCCGGGCCAGGCCCTGGATCACTTGCAGTACTTCCTTGACCATTTCCGGGTCGAGGGCGGCGGTCACTTCATCGAACAACATCACTTGCGGGTTCATGCACAGCGAACGAACGATCGCGATGCGCTGCTGCTGGCCGCCGGAGAGCTGGCGCGGGAAGGCATCACGCTTGTCCAGCAGGCCGACGCGGGCGAGCAAGGCTTCGGCTTGTTCGCGGGCCTCGCGGCGCTCGCGTTTTTGCACCTTGAGCGGGCCGAGCAGAATGTTGTCGAGCACGCTCATGTGCGGGAACAGGTGGTAGCTCTGGAACACCATGCCGATCTGCTGGCGCACGTCGCGCCAGTCGGTGCCCTTGTCCAGCAGCTCCCGGCCATTGAAGGTCAGGCTGCCGCTGTGGGCCACTTCCAGCCCGTTGAGGCAGCGCAACAGGGTGCTTTTGCCACAGCCGCTGGGGCCGAGGATCACGATCACTTCGCCCGATTCGACCCGCAGGTCGACCTGGTCGAGCACCTGCTGCTCGCCGAAAAACTTGTTGAAACCCTGGAACTCGATCAGTGCGCTCATGCTTGCGTCCAGCGCCGCTCCAGCACGCGGGAAGCGGCCGACAGCGGGTAGCAGATAAAAAAGAAAAACAGAAACAGCGCGCCGTAGATCAACACCGACTCATAGGTGCGCTCGATGATCTGCTGGCCGACCTTGATCACATCCACCACGCCGATCAGCACCGCCAGCGAGCTGGTCTTGATGATCCGCGTGTAGACATTGATGGTCGGCGGCGTCATGCGTTTCAGGGCCTGGGGCAGCAGCACATAGATGAACAGTTGCGGGCCGGACAAGCCGATCGACAACCCCGCCTCACGCTGGCCACGGGGCAGCGAATGCAGGGCGCCGCGCACCACCTCGCCCACTTCACTGGCGCCCCACAGCGACAGCACCAGCACCGCGCAGGTGAAGCTGGGAATGCTGATGCCGAAAAAGATCGGAAAGCCGAAAAACAGCAGGTACAGCCAGACCAGCACCGGAATCGCCCGGAACAGCTCCAGATAGACCCGCAGCACGACGTTCAGCCACGTACTCGGCAGGTTGCGCAACACGCCATACACCACGCCGCCCAGGGTGCTGAAGGCGATGCTCAAAAAGGAGATCGACAGGGTTTGCAGCGCGCCCTTGCCCAGTTGCGGCAACGACACCCACAGCAACTCAAGACCCGAACTGGCCATGCTGGAGCCTCCTTTCCAGGCGGCTGAGCAGCAGCGACAGGGGCAAGAACAGCAACACGCAAATCAGCGTCAGCACGGCGAGCATTTCGTAGGTCTTGTAGTACAGCGCGATGTAGCTCTTGGTGGTGTAGAGAATCTCCGGCACCGCCACCGCCGAGACCACGGTGGTTTCCTTGAGCAGGAAAATGAAATTGGCGAACAGCGACGGCAGGCTGAGGATCCCGGCTTGCGGCAGGATCACGTAGCGCAGCAGTTGCCAGGGGGACAGGCCGATCGAACGCCCCGACTCCAGTTGCGCCTGGGGCACGGCTTCAACACCGGCGCGCAGCACTTCGGTGAGGTAGGCGCCGCCGAGAAAGGTCATGGTGATGATCGCCGCCGCAAACCCGGAAATCTTGATCCCCAGGGCGGGCAAGGCGAAGTACACGAAGAACAGCTGGATCAGCAGCGGCGTATTGCGCGCCAGCTCCACATACAGCGCCACCAGGCGCCACAGGTAGGGGGTGCGAAATACCAGGATCGTGGCGTTGATCAGGGCCACCAGCAGCGATGTGCAGATGGCGATCAGGCCGACCTGCAAGGTCACGCCCACGGCTTTGAGAAACGCCGGCAGGGTGCCGAGGATAAAGGCGTAATCGAGAGTCATTGAGAATCCTGAACGCCGCTGGGGTACAGCGGCGGTGGTGCGGTCCTTGGGCAGTGGATAACCACCCGGCAAGCACCGACTTTAAAGGTATAAAAACAAGAATTTAAATACCGTTAAAGCATATTGATATCACCCAAAAAACTAACCCGCGAATTTGCCGGGCTGGCGCCTAGGGTCTACCGTTTCAGCCGTGGACGCCGGGCTGCCTTTTGCCCCGGCGCGCCTCAAGGAGACACAGCCCAGGCTGCCCATCAGCCTCACAAGGACGTTGACCATGGCCGATGCCAACACCCCGCAGCCCCTCGATCCCCACGACCTGCTGAAATGGCTGACGGCCCTGCGCCGGGCGATGCAGGCCGGTTGACCGACCCGTTCCTGTGCGGCGCCGTCTGTGCTGGCGACCACGCTTCCAGCGGGCAATAAAAAACGCCGACGCTGTGAAAGCCGTCGGCGTTTAAACCTTGAAGGGGTTTGCTACAACCTCAGCGTAGTCGATCAGAACGCCGGCAGTACGGCGCCGCTGTATTTCTTCTCGATGAAGGCTTTGACTTCAGGGCTGGTCAGGGCTTTGGCCAGCTTCTGGATCGCAACGCTGTCCTTGTTGTCAGGACGCGCTACCAGGAAGTTCACGTACGGCGAGTCGGCGCCTTCAATCACCAGCGCGTCCTTGGCTGGGTTCAGGCCAGCTTCCAGCGCGTAGTTGGTGTTGATCATGTCCAGGTCGACCTGATCCAGCACCCGCGGCAGCATGGCGGATTCCAGTTCCTTGAACTTGAAGTTGTGCGGGTTCTTGGCGATGTCCTTTGGCGTGGCCAGGGTGTTGCTCGGGTCCTTGAGCTTGATCAGGCCCGCCTCGTGCAGCAACACCAGGGCGCGGCCGGTGTTCACCGGGTCATTGGGGATCGACACCGTGGCCCCGTCCTTCAACTCGGAGAGGTTCCTGATCCTGGTCGAGTAGGCGCCAAAGGGTTCGATGTGCACGCCCACCACCGGCACCAGGTCGGTGTGGCGGGTTTTGTTGAAGTCATCGAGGAACGGCCGGTACTGGTAATAGTTGGCGTCGAGGTTTTTCAGCGCCAGTTGCTGGTTGGGCTGGATAAAGTCGGTGAAGACCTTGATATCCAGGTCCACGCCTTCCTTGGCCAGGGTTGGTTTGACGAATTCGAGGATCTCCGCGTGGGGCACCGGGGTGGCACCGACGATCAGTTTTTCATTGGCGTGAACGCTCAACGACAGGACGGCGGCCAGGATGGCCAGGGACTTTTTCATGCTGTGCTCCTAAGGCAGAGGCGAGTGACCGTCGTGGGGCGCACGTGAGGCCGTTTTTTGGTTTTGAAAAGGAACGGCTCAACGCCGGCTGTAGCGCGCCACCAGGCGGTCGCCGGTCATCTGCAGGGCCTGGACCAGCACCAGCAGCAGGACCACGGTGACCACCATCACGTCGGTCTGGAAACGCTGGTAGCCGTAGCGGATGGCCAGGTCGCCGAGGCCGCCGCCGCCAATCACCCCGGCCATGGCGGTGTAGTCCACCAGGACGATGGCGGTCACGGTGACGGCCGCCAGCAACCCGCCACGGGCTTCCGGTAACAGGGTGTGGCGGATGATCTGCCAGGTGCTGCCACCCATGGCCTGGGTCGCCTCGACCACGCCGCGGTCGACCTCGCGCAGGGCGGTTTCCACCAGGCGCGCAAAAAACGGCGTGCAGCCCACCACCAGCGGCGGGATGGTCCCGGGCACTCCGAGGGAGGTGCCCACCAGCAGCGTGGTCAGGGGGATCAGCACAATCAGCAGAATGATGAACGGCAGCGAACGCAGTATGTTGACGATCACCGACAGCACCCGGTAGACGCCAATCGCCTCGTGCAACTGGCGCTTGCCGGTGAGAAACAGCAACACCCCCAGGGGCAGCCCCAGCAGCACGGTAAAACCCAGGGCGGCAAACAGCATGCTCAGGGTATCGAGGCAGGCCTGGCCGATATCGGCCCAGTAAATATTCTTCAGCCACTCAGCCATGACGTGTGCCTCAGGACCAGTCGTGGCGCGGCGGCTTCACGCCATTGAGCAGCCAGTTGCCGAGCACGTGGTACTTCCAGCGCACCGGGTCGTGCAGGGTGTGCACCCGGGCGTTGCGCCAGTGACGGTCGAAGTTGTGCTTTTTCAGGGTCGAGCGGGTGCCGCCCAGTTCGAACAGCTTGTTGCTGGCCTCGATGGCAATCTCGGTGGTCAGCACCTTGGCCCGGGCCACCGCCAGCGAGGCCAGGGCCACGTTGTCTTCATCGGGCGCCGGACGCGCCGCATCCAGGGCCAGGCCGGCCCGTTCCAACAGGGCCTCGGCGGCTTCCAGACGGATGTCCAGGGCGCCGATCTGAATGATGGTCAGCGGGTCTTCGCTGGCTTTTTCCACACCGGCGTCGATCCATGGCCGCGCATGCTGCTGCACAAAGGCCACGGTGTCGCGCAGCGCGGCACGGGCGATCCCGGCGTCGATGGCGGCGGTGGTCAGTTGGGCGAAAGGCCCGGCCAGGGTCGGGCTCTCGTAGGAGCGGTAGGTGGGAAACAGGTTGAAGGCCGGCACGTGCAGGTCCTGGGCCAGCACCGTGCCGCTGGAGGTGGTGCGCTGGCCCATGCTGTCCCAGTCATCGATCACTGAAAGCCCCGGGGTGCCACGGGGCACGAAGGCCAACTGGCCCTTTTGCTCTTCGTCCAGGGCCAGTACCGCCAGCCAGTGGGCATACAGCGAGCCGGTGCAGTAACCCTTGCGCCCGTTGATGCGGTAGCCGTCACCCTCGCGACGAATGGTGGCCTGGATGTCCTGCACGTTCTTGCCGCCGGTTTCCGACAACGCATTGGCGAAGCGATGGCCTTGCAGGGCCAGGGCGAAAAAATGCGCCTGTTGCTCGGCGCTGCCCTGCAAGCGGATGTCCTCCAGCAGGCAGTAATGGTTCTGCGGGATCTGCCCCAGGGACGGATCGGCTGCCGAGATGATCGCAATCACCCGCGCCAGCACCGCGTAGGACACCTGGGCCCCGCCAAACTCGCGCGGCACGCTGATGCCCCACAGGCCACTGTTGGAATACAGGTCGACCACCTCGGCCGGCACCTGGCGGCTGCGGTCGCGCTCGGCGTCCTGTTCCAGCAGCACGGCGGCGACCCGCTCGGCGACGCTGATGGCTTCGGCCTCGTCGCGGATCACATGGGCAGCGGGTGAATGGATGGGGTAAACGGCAGATTCAGGCAAGGAAGGCATGCAGCGCTCTCGGGTGAATAAAGGTCTGCCAGGGCTATTGCAGCTTCCATGCCGGAAGTTTTAGCCAATGAATTCAAGCAGTTGCGCCAGCGCGACAAGCAGTGGAGGTTGCCCCGGCGAGCAAACTGCTGGATCACTGTTGCCCAGCGAACAGCGCGCCACTGTTGCCGGGGCGACACCTCGTCGGCTCGCGCCAGGGCCTATGACGCCCGGGCCTATAGTGAATCCACCGGAAAAACCGGCCCACCCGCGTCACTCACCACGATCCAGGAGAAGCGTCATGAGCGTGAATCCGATTCCCGAGGGCTACCCCAGCATCACCCCCTACCTGGGCATCCAGAAGGCCGCCGAAGCCATCGAGTTCTATAAAAAGGCCTTCGGCGCCGTTGAAGTCATGCGCCTGAGCATGCCCGACGGCGGCATTGGCCATGCCGAACTGCGCATCGGCGACTGCCCGATCATGCTCGGCAGCCCCTGCGAGCAAGGCCCCTTGAGCAACCCCCAAGCCTCGCCGTCGGTAGGGCTGCACCTGTACGTCAAGGACGTCGACCAGCAGTTCGCCCTGGCCATCGCTGCCGGCGGCCAGGTGGTGTCCGAGGTCAAGGATCAGTTCTACGGCGACCGCAGCGGCACCCTGAAGGATCCGTTCGGCCATCTGTGGTTCCTCGCCAGCCGCAAGGAAAACCTCAGCAACGAAGAAATCAGCCAGCGCGCAGCACAGATGTTTCAACAGGCCTGAGCCCGAACGTTGCGGCACCTCACCGCCGCCCGCGTTCTGCCTGACCGTTAGCGGCTCACCCGCCCTCCCGCCCCCTGTGGCCTGGCCCAGGCTCGGGACCCGGTGGGGCGCTGGCTGGCTCTGAAACATTTCCTTTCATATCCACCTGCGGGTTTTAAGATTCTCATTCGTCTTAATTAGATGCAGCCGGCCGCGTTGGCTAAACCTGTGCCTCCACTTTTTGTGCCCGGGGCATGATGGCAATTTGCCAAAGCGGCTCCACTCCTCGAATCAAGACGTGCATTCAATGTCGAAGAAGTCTCGCTCAAAAATCTGGTTTCTCGTCCACAGCTGGCTGGCGCTGCCCATCTGGTTCTTTGTGCTGATCGTGTGCGTTACCGGCACCCTGGCGGTGGTCAGCCAGGAGATCGTGTGGCTGGCCAACCCGGATGTCCGGGCCAGCAAACCGTCGGATGATGCCCAGGCCCTCAGCTACGACCAGGTGGTCGCGGCCATCAAGCAGGCCGAGCCGCAGCTGCTGGTCGAGTCCATCAGCACCCCCGACGAAGCGCATTTCGCCCTGGATGTGGGCATCAACTACCCCGACGGGCGCTCGGTCACGGTGTACGTCAACCCGTACACCGGGGCGATCCAGGGGGTCAGCCCGCAGTTCGACTTCCAGGCCTTTACCCGCGCCCTGCATGGCTGGTGGCTGGTGCCGTTCACCAACGGCTACAGCTGGGGCTGGTACCTGGTATCGCTGCTGGGGCTGCCGATGCTGGCGTCCCTGGTGACTGGCCTGGTGGTGTACAAGAAATTCTGGAAAGGCTTCTTCAAGCCCGTACGCTTCAGGCACGGGGCGCGGATCTTCTGGGGCGATTTCCACCGCCTGAGCGGCCTGTGGTCGATCTGGTTTATTGCGGTGATTTCCATCACCGGCATCTGGTTTCTGATCCGGGCGATTCTGGGCGACAACCACATCAGCATCTCCAGCGAACCGATCGTCCCGGTGATCGCCCGCGAAAACGTGCCGATTTCGGCCGACGGCAAGCCGGCGGCGATGATCGGCCTGGATGAAGCCATCAGCATCGCCACGCAAAAAATCCCCGGCTTCGACATCAGCTTCGTCAGCCTGCCGAGCAACGCCTACAGCCACTTGTACATTGGCGGCCGCGGCTGGTATCCGCTGATGTTCCAGACCGCCAACATCAACCCCTACACCGGCTCGGTGGACAGCTCCAGCCTGCTGGCGGACCGCAACGCCCTGGAGTTCGTCACCGAATCCATGCGCCCCCTGCACACCGGCGATTTCGGCGGCCTGTGGATCAAGCTGATCTGGTTCTTCTTCGGCCTGCTGCTGAGCATGATGGTCCTCAGCGGCCTGCTGATCTGGACCAAACGCACCGCCCTGGCCACCGCCCACGCGCTCAAGCGCAGTAACAAACCGGCCCGTGGCAGCACCCCGCCCCGGGCTGTCCCGGCGATGAACACCGACACCCCGGAGGGCAACCTGTGAGCCAGGCAACCACGACCACACCGACCTCGGGCCTGAGCCGGCTGTGGCACAAATGGCGTTTCCACCTGAACATCCTGCTGTTGCTGGTCCCCCTGGGGTTCATGCCCAAGTACTTTGCCGACGCCGCGCTGTTTCGCGGTGACAGCGGCCTGGGCGAACGGGAACTCGGGGAAATCCAGGTCGGCCCCTGGAGCCTGCGCCTGGCCGAACTGCGCAATGAAGCACCGCGCTTCGACGGCCCGGCCGGCTACATGAAGAGCTTCAATGCGGCCCTGTGCGAGGCCTGTATCGATCAGGTCAAGGCCACCTACCTTCGCATCGGCAAACCGCGCAGCCTGCGCGCCGCCGGGGTGATTTTCTTCGGCACCCCGTACCGCATGGGCGCCACCTTGCCGGTCGCGGAAAAAACCAAGGCCGACGCCGAACTGTGGATCACCATGGAAGGCTGGGACGGCAGCATGCACCAGGCTGCCATCCCCCTGAGCCAAGCGTCGCCCGCCACCATCGCCTGGCTGAACAAACAAGGAGGCAAACCATGATCTTCGCCGCACCCATCTCCCGCCTGCGCCTGCTGGGCAGCGCGCTGCTGCTGGCCGCCGGCGCCGCATTCAGCGGCAACGCCCTGGCCCACAACCCGATGTGCGAATGCAAGGCCATCGACGCCGAGCAGATCCAGTGCACCGGCGGCTTCTCCGACGGCAGTGGCGCCCCAGGGGTGACCCTGGACGTGATCGGCTACGACGAGACCATCCTCGTCCCGGGCAAGCTGGGCACTGACTCGACACTGACCTTCAAGAAGCCGGCGTCCGAGTTCTACGTGCTGTTCGACGCCGGCCCCGGCCACGTGGTGGAAATCGACCAAGCCGATATCGAGGCCCCATGAGCGCCTCCACAACCCAGATCGTGCGCCCTGCCGGCGCCGGCCATGAAACCCTGTACGTGCTGCTGTTGTGCCTGGTGATCCTGGCCGTGGCCGGTTCGGTGGCGCTGCTGCGCGGCGAGTCGCAGACCGTCAGCAGCGTCGACAGTCATCAACTGGACGCCCGACGCGACCTCAGCGCCGGCGAACAGGGGATCTACGCCGACCTGCGGGTGACCCTCGATGAAATCCACCTGCTGCAAGCCGAGGCCCAGGCGCTGCCTAGCCCCGCGCAACTGGCCACAGAAGGTTTCGCGCCCTTTGCCCAGGACGCCAGCTCGGTCAGCCGTGGCGACCACGCCTGGCAATTGCTCGGCCAGGCCTATGTCGGCCTGAGCCAGAACCCGGAGGTGGCGGGCTCGTTTGTGATGCGCATCGGCGCTGACCCGACCAACCCGGACATCTGGCTCAACCGCAGCAAGCCCCTCGCCGCCCCGACCGACTTCAGTGACCAGGCCCTGCTCGATGCCGGCTGGAAACAAGTGGTCGCGCAATTCGATGCCGGGGTGACCCGCCAGCATCGGCACTGAAACTCCGCATTCACCCGAGAGAAGACTGCTTGCCCATGCCTATTTCATCTCTACGTCGCCCGCTGCTGCGCGGTTTGCTGGTCGGCCTGCTGGCCCTGCTGCTGGCGCCCCTGGCCCAGGCCGATCAGGCCAAGCGCCTGCGCATCGGCATCACCCTGCACCCGTATTACAGCTATGTGGCCAATATCGTCGGCGACAAGGCCGAGGTGGTGCCGCTGATTCCCGCCGGCTTCAACCCCCACGCCTACGAACCGCGCGCCGAAGACATCAAGCGCATCGGCACCCTGGACGTGATTGTGCTCAACGGCGTGGGCCACGATGACTTCGCCGACCGCATGATCGCCGCCAGCGAGCGCCCCGACATCCCGGTGATCGAGGCCAACGAAAACGTACCGCTGCTGGCCGCCACCGGTGTCGCCGCCCGGGGCGCGGGCAAGGTGGTCAACCCGCACACCTTCCTCTCCATCAGCGCCTCCATTGCCCAGGTCAACAACATCGCCCGCGAGCTGGGCAAGATGGACCCGGACAACGCCAAGACCTACACCCAGAACGCCCGTGCCTATGGCAAGCGCCTGCGGCAGATGCGCGCCGACGCCCTGGCCAAGCTGACCAAGGCCCCCAACGCCGACCTGCGAGTGGCCACGGTGCATGCGGCCTACGACTACCTGCTGCGCGAATTCGGCCTGGAAGTCACGGCCGTGGTCGAACCGGCCCACGGCATCGAGCCCAGCCCCAGCCAGCTGAAAAAGACCATCGACCAACTGCGTGAACTGGACGTGAAGGTGATCTTCTCCGAGATGGACTTCCCGTCCACCTACGTCGACACCATCCAGCGCGAATCCGGGGTCAAGCTGTACCCGCTGTCGCATATTTCCTATGGCGACTACAGCGCCGAGAAGTATGAAAAGGAAATGACCGGCAACCTCGACACCGTGGTCCGGGCGATTCAGGAGGCTGGGGCATGACCGCCATTGAAACCCTGACCTGCGGCCCGTCCATCGAGTTCGCCCAGGTCAGCCTGACCCTGGGCCGCACCACCATCCTCGACAACGTGAGTTTTGCCGTGCAACCCGGCACCGTGCACGCCCTGGTCGGCCCCAACGGCGGCGGCAAGAGCTCGCTGATCAAGACCCTGCTCGGGCAGATGCCGCACCAGGGCCAGCTGAGCCTGCAATGGCCAGGCGAGCCGGGGGTGATCGGCTACGTGCCCCAGGCCCTGGAATTCGACCGCGGCCTGCCGATGACCGTCGACGACTTCATGGCCGCCATGTGCCAGCGCCGCCCGGCGTTCCTCGGCCTCAGCCGGCATTACGCCGGGGCCATCGGCGAAGCCCTGGAGCGGGTCGGCATGCAGGACAAACGCAAGCGGCGCATGGGCGCGCTGTCCGGCGGCGAACGCCAGCGCGTGCTGCTGGCCCAGGGCTTGATCCCGGCCCCGCAACTGCTGGTGCTGGATGAGCCGATGTCGGCCCTCGACGAAGCCGGGATCCAGGTCTTCGAGCGCCTGCTGGGCGACTGGCGCCGCGCCGGGATCACCCTGCTGTGGATCGAGCACGACCTGGAAGCGGTCGGGCGCCTGGCAGACCGGGTGACCGGCCTCAACCGTCGCGTGCTGTTCGACGCCCACCCGCAACAGGCCCTGACTCCGGAACGCCTGCTGACCCTGTTTTCCACCCACCCGCGCGCTGCCGACGTTGTCAGCGGGAGTGCTGCCTGATGAGTTATGAAGCCTTCCGTTTGATGATCCAGGGCTGGGCCTCTTCCGGTTATTTACCCGAAGCCCTGGCCTACGGTTTCGTGGTCAACGCCCTGCTCGCCGGCCTGTTGATCGGCCCGGTGCTGGGCGGCCTGGGCACCCTGGTGGTGGTCAAGCGCTTCGCGTTCTTCTCCGAAGCCGTGGGCCACGCGGCGCTGACCGGGGTCGCCATCGGCATCCTCCTGGGCGAACCCTACACCGGGCCCTACGGCAGCCTCTTCGGCTACTGCCTGCTGTTCGGCATCCTGCTCAACTACCTGCGCAACCGCACGGGCCTGGCGCCGGACACCCTGATCGGCGTGTTCCTCTCGGTGTCCCTGGCCCTGGGCGCCAGCCTGCTGCTGATTTTGGCGGGCAAGATCAACGTGCACATCCTGGAGAACGTGCTGTTCGGCTCGGTGCTGACGGTCAACGGCAACGACCTGCTGGTGCTGGCCGTGGTTGGCGCACTGGTCATGGGCCTGAGCCTGCCGCTGTACAACCGCATCATGCTCGCCAGCTTCAACCCGCAACTGGCAGCGGTGCGCGGGGTGGCGGTGAAAAGCCTGGATTACCTGTTCGTGATCCTGGTGACCCTGATCACCGTGGCGGCGGTGAAAGTGATCGGCGCGATCCTGGTCGGCGCGCTGCTGGTGATCCCGGCCGCTGCCGCACGCCTGCTGAGCCAGTCGCTGAAGGGCTTTTTCTGGATCTCGGTGTTGATCGCCACGGTCAGCACCCTGTGCGGGATTCTCGCGCCGATCCTGTTCGACCTGCCCATCCCCTCCGGCGCCGCGATCATCCTGGTGGCCGGCATCGCCTTCGCCCTCGCCGCCATCGCCCGCGGCACGGTCCCCAGTCTGAAAGGGAATATCGGATAAATGCTTGGTTCACTGCACACCCCCCTGCGTCACCTGACCGTCGCCCTGGCCCTGGCCGGGCTCGGCATCAGCCATGCCGGCGCCGCCGAACGCTTCGAGCCGATGCACATGCTCGCCAGCAACGGCCTGGGCAATGCGGCCCTGCACTCGGCCACGGCCAGCAAGCCGGTCACCGTACTGGCCTCGTTGCCGGTGACCTTCGGCCTGGGGCAGATGTTGCTGCAAGGCACGTCGGTCAAGCTGGAGCGGGCAGCACCGGCCAACCTCCCGGGTTCGCGCCAGACCGCCTACTTCACCGGGCGCGGTGCCCCGGCCCTGAGCAAACTGGCCCTGAGCGCCGACGCGGTGATTGGCCTGCGCTCGATCTGGCCTGACGATCCGCTGTACCCCAACGCCCGGCGCAGCAATATCCATGTGGTCGAAGTCGACGCCGCGCGGCCGGTGGATGGCGCCCTGCCGGGTATCGCCCTGCAACCGGGCAAGACCGATGGCCTGAACAGCCAGCCCTGGCTGTCGAGCAACAACCTGGGGCGCATGGCCGATGTGCTGGCCGCCGACCTGGTGCGCCTGGCGCCCGAGGCCAAACCGAAGATCGAGGCCAACCTGGCCGCGCTCAAGCAGCGCCTGCTCAAACTCAGCGCAGACAGCGAAGCGCGCCTGGCCAATGCCGATAACCTCAGCACGTTCAGCTTGAGCGAGCACTTCGGTTACCTGGTCAGCGGGCTCAACCTGGAGTCGATCGGCGTCGATGCACGGCCCGACAACGAATGGACAGCCCAAGCCCTTGAGCAACTCAAGACCCAGCTCAAGGACCACGACGTGGCCATCGTCCTCCACCACCGCCAACCGTCCGAGGCCGTGAAAGCCGCGATCAGCGCCGCAGGCAGCCAGTTGCTGGTGCTGCAAACCGACAGCGACGACCCCCTGGCCGAGCTGGAAAGCAACATCGGCCAGGTCACCCAGGCCCTCACCCCGCAGTAACCCGCGTTGTCGCCGCTGCCAGGCTCCGGCAGCGGCGACAGGCCGCGCAGCCCCTTACAAACGCCCTACACCCGCTTACACATTCCCTCAAGAACCCGCGCGGCCCCCGGTGCTAGGCTGCTGCGCGCACCGTCAGTTCCATCAGGGAATCTATTCATGAGTGACTACCTCACGCTCAACCAGGCCAATTGGGACCAACGCGCCCCACTGCACGCGGCCTCAAAGGGCTACGCCGCCCAACGTTTTATCGACGAACCCGACTACCTGTCCGACGTGGTGCGGTTCGACCTGCCATTGCTTGGCGATATCCGCGGCCTGCGTGGCGTGCACCTGCAGTGCCATATCGGCACCGACACCCTGTCGCTGGCACGCCTGGGCGCGCAGATGAGCGGGCTGGATTTTTCCCAGGCCTCACTGAGCGAGGCGCGGGCGCTGGCTGAACGCTGTGGCGTGGCGATCGAGTTTGTTGAGTCCGAGGTCTACCGCGCAGCGCAGGTCTTGCCGCGCGCCACCTTCGACCTGGTCTATACCGGCATCGGCGCGCTGTGCTGGCTGCCGAGCATCGACAGCTGGGCGCGCACCGTCAGTGAGCTGCTCAAGCCCGGCGGGCGGCTGTTTATCCGCGAGGGTCACCCGATGCTGTGGGCACTCGATGAAAGCCGCGAAGACGAGCTGGTCATTACCCAGCCGTATTTCGAACGCAGCCAACCGATGGTTTGGGATGACGCCAGCACCTACGTCGACACCGACACCCCGCTGACGGCCACGGTGACCCATGAATGGAACCACGGCCTGGGGGAAATCATCGGTGCCCTGCTCAGGCATGGCCTGCAGATCAGCGCCCTGGTCGAGCACCAGAGCATTCCCTGGGAAGCGTTGCCCGGTCAGATGCGCTGCGACGCCAACGGCGAATGGCACCTCAAGCACGCCCCGTGGCGCCTGCCGTTGAGCTACACCCTGCAAGCCATCAAACCCCTGTAGCCACTGCCGCGGCCCGAGCCTGCGGCAGCGGCTACAGGTGCGGCGTATCTGGGATTTACTGCGCCGCCGCGGCCTGTCCATCCATTTTCTGGCGCAGGCTCAAGGGGCGCATGTCGGTCCAGACCTCTTCGATATAGGCCAGGCATTCCTTTTTGAAACCGCTCTTGCCGACGGTGCGCCAGCCTTGTGGCACGGCTTTGTAGTCGGGCCAGATCGAGTATTGCTCCTCGTGGTTGACCACTACCTGAAAGAGGATGTCCTCGCGGTCAAATACTGAAGTCATTGCGTGTCTCCATCGATATAAGGTTCGCCGCGCCACGTGCGCGACCACTGTGTAAAAGGAACGGATCAGCGCGGTAATAAATTACAAACTGCTCACCGCAGCAGCCATCGCCAGGCTGAAAATCTTCGCCACCTGGTCAATTTCCGCCGCGGTAATCACCAACGGCGGCAAGAAACGCACGACGCTGCCATGGCGTCCGCCCAGCTCCAGGATCAACCCGCGCTTGAGGCACTCGCGCTGCACCAGTGGCGCCAGTTGCCCGTAGTGCGGCGGGTGGCCCTGGGCATCGCGCTCGCCTTCGGGGTTGACCAGCTCGACGCCGAGCATCAGCCCCCGGCCGCGAATATCCCCCAGCTGCGGGAACTCGCGCTGCAGGATCCGCAAGTGCTCGGTCAGGCGTTCACCCATGGCGGCCGCGTGTTCCGGCAGGCGATGCTCCTTGAGGTAACGCATCACCGCCGACCCGGTAGCCATGGCCATCTGATTGCCACGGAAGGTGCCGGCATGGGCCCCCGGCAACCAGGTGTCGAGCCAGTCGCGATAGACCATGACCGCCATCGGCAAGCTGCCGCCAATGGCCTTGGACATCACCACCACATCGGGAATGATCCCCGCGTGCTCGAAGGCGAACATCTTGCCGGTGCGGCCGAAACCGCTCTGGATCTCGTCGACGATCAGCGCCACGCCAGCCTTCTCGGTAATCCGCCGCAGGCCGCGCAGCCAATCAAGATCGGCCGGGATCACCCCGCCCTCGCCCTGCACCGCCTCGACGATCACCGCCGCCGGCAACTGCACCCCGGCTTCCGGGTCGTTCAGCAGGTTTTCCAGGTAATGCAGGTTGACCTTGACCCCGGCCTCGCCCCCCAGGCCGAACGGGCAGCGGTAGTCGTAGGGGTAGGGCAGAAACTGCACACCACTGCTCAACAGGCCGGCCATCGCGCGCTTGGGACCCAGGCTGCCCATCAGGCTCAAGGCCCCCTGGCTCATGCCGTGGTAACCGCCCTGGAACGACAGCACGGTGCTGCGGCCGGTGGCGGTACGCACCAGCTTCAACGCGGCTTCCACCGCGTCGGTGCCGGTGGGGCCGCAAAACTGGATCTTCGCCTCGTCGGCCAGGGCCTGGGGCAACAGGCCGAACAGGTCCTGGACAAACTGGTCCTTGACCGGCGTGGTCAGGTCCAGGGTCAGCAGCGGCAACTCGTCGGCCAGCACTTGCTGGATGGCCTCGATCACCACCGGGTGGTTATGCCCCAGGGCCAGGGTGCCGGCACCGGCCAGGCAATCGATAAAGCGCCGGCCTTCGACGTCCTCGACATAAATGCCGCGAGCGCGCTTGAGCGCCAACGGTATGCGCCGTGGGTAACTGCGGGCGTTGGATTCCTGGCGCGCCTGACGCGCCAGCAACGGCGATTCGTTGAACTGATACAGGGTTTCGGCCGGCGCGGGGCTGACCCGCGCGGGCTGATCTTCAATAAGGCTGGTAACGGCTGACATCGCAAACCCTCACGCTGGGATTGACCAAAACTGCTCACCCGCCAGAGGCCGCCGTGACGGCGCACACTCGCGGGTTTTCCTGTTCTGGAAACGCACCAGCACGACAGGGATTTACACCCAGGGGACAGTTAATTGCTCAACGGCAGGCGCCGGGTAATCCGCATTCGGCGGCGTGGGCTCGCGGGCAGTCGTCAGCCGCGTTGCTCCAGCCACGAAAAAGACCCAGAGCGTGATGCCCTGGAGAGGAATCAGACGGCGTGCAGCGGCAAGGTCAATTCGACCCGCAGGCCATCCGGCCGACTGTCGAACAGCAAGGCACAACCACAGCGCTGGACGATCGCCTGGACAATCGCCAGCCCCAGGCCACAGCCGGTGCTCTGGCCATTGCGCCAGAAACGCTGGGTCAGGTGTTGCAGATCTTCCTGGGCAATACCGGGGCCATGGTCGCGCACCTGGAAGCGCACACGGCTGCCGACGGTTTCCAGGGTCAGCTCCACCGGCGCGTCGGCCGGTGTGTGGCGCAAGGCGTTGTCCAGCAGGTTGCGCAGGGCGGCAATCGCCAGCACCGAGGGCATTTCCACCGGTGCGGTGGCCACCGGTTCGTTCAGCTGCAGGCGGATCCGCTGGCGCGCGCCGCTGGCCGCGTCCTGGATCGCCAGGCGCGCCACCTGCTCGGCGTTGCACTGCACGCCGTCGTCGAACGACAGGCTGCCCTCGACCCGGGCCAGCAGCAGCAATTGTTCCAGGGTCCGGTGCATGCGGTCGGCGCCCTCTTCGGCGCGGGCCAGGGATTGGTCGCGCGCGGTCCCCTCGGTCATGCGCGCCACTTGCAGGTGGGTCTTGATCGCGGTCAGCGGGCTGCGCAGTTCGTGGGCGGCGTCGCCGGTCAGGCGGCGTTCCCGTTCCAGGGTCTTGGCGATGCGCTGGAACAGCTGGTTCTGGGTTTCCACCAATGGCCGCAGTTCGCTGGGCATCGGGTCGATCTGCAACGGCTCCAGGGAATCGGCGCTGCGCCGCATCAAGGCGTCGCGAATACGGTTGAGCGGCGCCAGGCCCTGGCCGATGCCCAGCCAGAACAGCCACAGGCACCCCAGCAGCGCCACACCTACCGGCACCGAGGCCGCCAGCAGCACCGACATGTTCAGGGCTTCGCGCTCCACCTGGCGATCCGCAGTGGTGATGCGCAGGTTGTCGCGGGCCAGGGTGAAACTGCGCCAGCGCGCGCCGTCGATCATCTGGTCATGAAAGCCGAGTTTTTCGGCCTCCAGTTTCTGTTCCGGGGTGCTGTGGCTGCGAGCCAGAATCTCGCCCCGCAACGAGCTGACCTGGCACGCCATGCCACCGGGGACGTTCAATTGCTGGGCACTGAAATGGGTGCCCTCGCCCTTGTTCGGCAGCTCCGGCAACTGCTCCAGCAGGCCGGCGACCATGCGCGCCGAGGCCACCAGGCGCTGGTCGAGGGAGAACATCATCTGATTGCGCAGGTCGCTGAGCATCCAGGCCGCCGCCAGGGCCCAGATCAGGATAAAGGCAGCGCCCAGGGTCAGGCTCAGGCGCAGGCGCAGGCTCATCACTCAGGCGTCCTCCCCGCCATCTGCCGGCCCCAGGCGATAGCCCAGGCCGCGCACGGTCTCGACGATGCCGTTGCCGAGCTTGCGCCGCAGGTGGTGGATGTGCACGTTCAGCGCGTTGCTCTCCAACTCATCGTTGAAGCCATAGACGCTGTCTTTGAGCTGTTCGCTGGAGAGCACCCGACCACGGTTGTGCAGCAGCGCCTGGAGCAGCGCCTGCTCGCGTCGGGACAGGTCCACCGGTGCGCCGCCGAGCAGGGTTTCCCGGGTACTGGGGTCGTAGCTGAGGCGGCCATGCTCGATCAGGTTGACGCTGCGCCCGGCCACCCGGCGCAACAGGGTGTGCAGGCGCGCGGCGAGTTCACGCAGGTCGAAGGGTTTGAGCAGGTAATCGTCGGCACCGGCCTGCAGGCCGTCGACGCGGTCGGTGACCGAGTCGCGTGCGGTGAGGATCAGCACCGGAATCTCCAGGCCTTGCTGGCGCTGTTGCTTGAGCAGTTTGAGGCCGTCTTCATCCGGCAGGCCCAGGTCGAGCACCATCACATCGAACTCGGCCACCCCGAGCATGGCCCGCGCCGCGGAAGCGGTGGCGACATGCTCCACGGTCAGGCCCTGGGCCGTGAGACCGGCGACAATGCCGCTGGCGATCAGCTCATCATCTTCACAGACAAGTACGTGCATGGTGAGACCTGTAGAAAAGCGTTGATTAAGACCGCGCGGGATTAAGCCGACATTATGGCCCGCACGGCCAACGCCACAAGCTGCGCAGGGTTAATCATCGGTTAATCGCCACCCGCCATTGTGCTCGCTGCCCCCAAAGGTTTAAGGCTTTAGCATGCGTCGATTGTTTATTTTGCTGTGTTTACTGGTCTCGGCCGTGGCCCAGGCGGGGAATAACCCGTTCGAGGTCAAGCCGGACTTCCTGCCGGTCGGCAAGGCTTTCGTGTTCACGTCACAACGTCTCGACTCCGGAGAGACCCAGCTCTATTGGCAAATCGCCGAGGGTTACTACCTCTATCAACAGCGGCTGAAACTCGATGGCCTGGCGGATGCGCACAAACCGCCGCTGCCCGAGGGCGAGGCCCATAGCGATGAGTTTTTCGGCGCCCAGCAAGTCTATCGCCAGGGCCTGGAACTGAAGATCCCGGCCGGCGCCAGCGGCAAGATCAAGGTCGGCTGGCAAGGCTGCGCCGACGCCGGCCTGTGCTACCCGCCGCAATCGCTGGAGGTTGACCTGGGGGGCAGCCCGGCGCTGGCCGGCAACACCCCGCAAGCAGCAGACCAGGCCCTGGCCAGCAGCCTGCAACAGCAGAGCCTGGGCTGGAGCCTGCTGCTGTTCTTCGGCCTGGGCCTGGTGCTGGCCTTTGCCCCGTGCTCGCTGCCGATGCTGCCGATCCTCGGCGGGCTGGTGGTGGGCAGTGGCGCCAGCCCCCGTCGCGGCCTGGCCTTGGCCAGCAGCTATGTGCTGAGCATGGCCCTGGTGTATGCCGCCATGGGCGTGATTGCCGCGCTGCTGGGCAGCAACCTGCAAGCCTGGCTGCAACAGCCCTGGGTCCTGGGCAGCTTCGCCGCGCTGTTCGTGCTGCTGGCGCTGCCGATGTTCGGTTTCTTCGAACTGCAACTGCCCGCCTTCCTCCGTGACCGCCTGGAAGACGCCAGCCGTCAGCGCCAGGGCGGCAGCCTGATCGGCTGCGGCATTCTCGGCGCCCTCTCCGCCTTGCTGGTCGGCCCGTGCATGACCGCGCCCCTGGCCGGCGGCCTGCTGTACATCGCCCAGACCGGCGACCTGGTATTCGGCGGCCTGGCCCTGTTTGCCCTGGGCCTGGGCATCGGCCTGCCGCTGTTGCTGCTGGTGACCGTGGGCAACCGTTTCCTGCCCAAGCCCGGGCCGTGGATGAACCTGCTCAAGGGCGCGTTCGGTTTCATGTTCCTCGGCACCGCGATCTACATGCTGCGACCGGTGCTGGACGCCAGCCTGTGGATGGGCTTGTGGGGCGCCCTGGGCCTGGTGCTGGCCTACGCCACCTGGCAACAACGGGCGATTGCCGGACGGCTGCTGCACCTGTTCGGTGCCGGCGCGCTGCTGCTCGGCCTGTGGGGCAGCCTGCTGGTAGTGGGCGCCGCCGGCGGCAGCGACAACCTGTGGCAACCCTTGCAGGTCTACAGCGGCGGCAACGTCGCCAGCGCCGCAACCGCCGACGAGGCGTTCCATACCGTCAAGACCCCGGCCGAGCTGCAAGGCGCCCTCGATAACGCCAAGGCCCAGGGCCAATGGGTGCTGCTGGACTACTACGCCGACTGGTGCGTGTCGTGCAAAATCATGGAGAAACAGGTGTTCGGCCAGGCCACTGTCATGCAGGCCCTGAGCGACGTGCGCCTGCTGCGCCTGGATGTCACCGCCGACAACGCCGACAGCCGCGAACTGCTCAACCGGTATAAAGTGCCGGGGCCGCCGAGCCTGCTGTGGATCGGCCCGGACGGCGAAGAACGTCGTAGCCAGCGGATCACCGGTGAGGTGGATGCCGCGGCTTTTCTGCAACGCTGGACCATCACCCGGGAAGCCCGTTGATGTTGACCTTTACCATCGGCACCTTTGCCATCGCCCTTAACCACCTGCTGTTGATCAGTGCATTGGCGCTCGCCACCCTGATTGGCTGGAGGGTGGCCAAGCGCGGTGGTGAAAACCCCGAATCGGTGCTGTTCAGCCTGTTCCTGCTCGGCCTGCTGGCTGCGCGCGCAAGCTTTGTGCTGGCCTACTGGAAACACTACCGCGATGACCTGTGGCAGATCGTCGACCTGCGCGACGGCGGCTTTCTGGTCTGGCCCGGGGTCATCGTCCTGGTGCTCGGGGCGCTGGCCTGGGGCTGGCGCCGGCCGGCACTGCGCCGGCCCCTGGGCGCCGGGGTCGGCAGCGGCCTGGCGTTCTGGCTGCTGGCCAGCCTGTCGCTGACCCTGTACGAGCAAGGCACGCGCCTGCCCGAGATCACCCTGCACAGCGCCACCGGCGAAAGCGTGCAGTTGACCGACTACCAGGGCGGCCCGCTGGTGATCAACCTCTGGGCCACCTGGTGCCCACCGTGCCGACGGGAAATGCCGGTGCTGGAAAAAGCCCAGCAGCAACGCCCGGACCTGACCTTTT
This sequence comes from Pseudomonas sp. CF161, assembly GCF_000416215.1. Lineage (NCBI taxonomy): Bacteria > Pseudomonadati > Pseudomonadota > Gammaproteobacteria > Pseudomonadales > Pseudomonadaceae > Pseudomonas > Pseudomonas sp. CF161. The sequence continues at coordinate 186,619 of NZ_ATLP01000112.1, read as the reverse complement.
TGTTCGTCAACCAGGCCGAAAGCATGCAAAGCGTCAGCACCTACCTGGCCACCCAGGGTCTGAACCTGAACAACGTGCTGTTCGACGGCAGCGGCCGCCTCGGCAAGGCCGTGGGTTCGATGGCGTTGCCGACTACTCTGTTCTATAGCGCCGACGGGCGCCTGTTGGGCAGCCATCTGGGCGAACTGTCCGAGGCCAGCCTGGCCCGCGCCCTGGAAAACTTCGACACGCCGCACACCTCGGCGCTCGCCCCTTCAAGGAAACTGCCATGCCCTTCATCCGCCACCTGCTGACCCTGTCCCTGGGCGCCGCCCTGCTGCCAGTAACCGCGCTGCACGCCGAGGAACTGCCGGCGCCGATCCGCAAGATCGAAGCCAAGGGCGCCAAGATCATCGGCAGCTTCGACGCCCCCAGCGGCCTCAAGGGCTACGCCGCGCAGTACCAGAACCGTGGCATGACCCTGTACCTGACCGCCGACGGCCAGCACGTGCTGCTGGGCAACCTGTACGACGCCGACGGCAAGGACCTGAGCGCCGAGCCCCTGCAAAAGCTGGTGTACGCGCCGATGTCCAAGGAAGTCTGGGCCAAGATGCAAGCCAGCAACTGGATCGCCGACGGCAACAAGGACGCACCGCGCACCGTGTACCTGTTCAGCGACCCCAATTGCCCGTACTGCAACATGTTCTGGGAACAGGCCCGGCCCTGGGTGAACGCGGGCAAGGTTCAGTTGCGGCACATCATGGTCGGCATCATCCGCGAAGACAGCCCGGGCAAATCCGCCGCCCTGCTCGCCGCCAAAGACCCGCAAAAAACCCTGGCCGACCACGAAAAAGCCGGCAAGGCCAGCACCCTCAAGCCCCTGGCGAAAATCCCGGCAGCGATCCAGGCCAAGCTCGACGCCAACATGAAACTGATGGAAGAACTCGAACTGTCCGCCACCCCGGCGATCTTCTACCTCGACGACAAGGGCGAGCTGCAACAGCAGCAAGGCGCGCCTTCACCGGACAAACTGCTGAAAATCCTCGGCCCGAAATAAGCCATACCGCCCGCCGCTTCCTGCGCGAAACGGCGGGCGGGCAACACCTTCAACCGCGCCGCCCCTCCCCTGATTTCCGCAGCAGGCAGAGGTGGATCAGCACCTCTGTGTCCGCGACCAAAGGCAAAAGGAAGCCAGGTTGATTGAGCCCTGTAGCCGCTGCCGCCAGGCTCGGGCCGCGTTCGGACGCTGGCCAGGACAGGCACCGTCAAGCGTCGGGATTACACCGCAACATCATTCACGGCGCTCGATGATATTCGGCAACTGTTCGGTCATGCCGTGCGCCGTCAAATACCGGGTCACTTCCTCGACCCAGGCGTCATTCGAGGCGATGCCGGCCCAGGCCTGGCTGCCGACTCGGTGGTAGGGGCGGTCGTCGAAGGTGTAGATCAGGCGCTGGTTGAATTGGCTCAGGTCGAGGTTGTTCTTTTCACTTTGACGCAGCAGGCCATTCAGGACTTTCTGTTCCTCTTCTTCATTGCGGCGGTAATGGGACAGTTTCGGCGAGCTGAGGACCAGGAACTGCGGCGCGACCTGTTCATCCAGGGCCGCCTGCAAGCGGTAATGGCCATCCAGGATCAGGTAGGCATTCAGGCCGCTGACGTACCACAGCAGGATCGGCGGCAGGCTGCCCTCGCGCGCCTTTTTGCGCCACCACTTCAGGCGTCCGGAAAACGGGTCCACCGCGTGCAGACCGACCACCGCCCCACCGCATTCCCCGAGTGCGACCCAGCGTGGCGCGCCGGGCTCCTGGTTGCTCAGGAGGTTGTCGCCCCGTATCGACCACTCAGGCAGATGGCTCAGGGCGTCCTGGCCGCCGACGAAATTCCAGCGCTGTTCCTGTGCCCACTGGCTCTGTATCAGCTTCAGCGGCTGATGCCACAAGCCGCGCACCAGCCAGTAGCCGGGGTACAGGAAATCGGGCTGCTGGTGCAGCAACTGGTCGATGAAAAACCGGCTCCAGGCCTTTAAGCGCAAGGCCGGCGCCAGTTGCGCATGCTGTTCGACCGTGGGCGAATCAATGGCCTCGACCAGGGTCAGCGGCAGTTGCTCGAGCAGGGTGTTGCGGATCAGCCACACCCCGTAAAAGCAGCGCGACAGGGTGCCCCAGAGCAGGGTCTGATCCCCCAGCACCAGTTGCATGCGCAGGTTGTCGCCGCTGAGCAGACGCAACGGCGGCTTGGCAGCGCACGGGCGCTTCACGTCCACGCCCAAACCGCTCCAGTTGCCTGCGAGGTCCTCGATATCACGCCAGAAAATCTGTTCCACCTTCACTCCTCAATCCCTGCCTGCCACTCGCGAGGCTCACGCCTTGCGCTGAATAATGTCCTGCAAATGCCCGGTTTCACCCTGGGCCTGCAAATGCCGGCTGACGTCATCGACCCAGGCCTGATCCGAACCGATCCCGACCCAGGTGTGGGTCTGCGGGGAATGCTCGGGGCGGTCGTCGAAGGCGTGGATCAGGACGTCATTCATGCTCGCCGGATCGAAGTTGGGGTACTTGTCGATCTGCCGGCGCAAGGTTTCCAGCACCTGCTGCTGCCAATCGGGGTCGGGCTGCACCGGCTGGATATGGGTGGAGCTGAGGACGATAAACTGCGGCGGGCGGTTTTCCTCGATCGCGGCCTGCAAGCGGTAATGGCCATCGAGCACCACATAGGCACTGAGGCCGCCGACGAACCACAACAGGATCGGCGGCAAGCTGCCCTCGCGCGCCTTCTTGCGCCACCACTTCAGGCGCCCGGCCGTGGGGTCGACGCGGCGCAGGCGCAGCAGGTTGCTGTCATGGGACCACCAGTTGATCCAGTGCACCGGCTCCACGGCCAGGTCGTCGGCCAGCGCCCTGCCCCGCAGGCGCCAGCCCGGCAGGTGGCTGGAGGTGTCGTCGATGGAGGCAAAGGACCAGGCCGCAACGCCGTTGCGCTCGATGCCACGAATGTTGTCCGGGTCCGGCAGCAGGCCCCGGGCAATCCAGTAGCCGGGGTAGAAGAAGTCCGTTTGCAGGCTGTGCAGCTGGCTGACGAAATGGCGACTCCAGGCCTTGAGCCGCACGTCCGGGGCCAGCGCCTGATGCTGTTCGACCTCTGCCGAGGAGATGCTCGGCAGCAGTTGCAGCGCCTCGGCCGCCTGGGCATTGCGGATCAGCCACACGCCGTCGCAATGACCGGCCATGGTCGCCCAGAACAGTGGCGTGGCGCCCAGCATCAGCTGCATCCGCCAGTTGTTGCCGGTCAGCAGGTGCAGCTTGGGCTTGCGCGCTTCGCCCTCGACCTGGACCCCGAGGCCGACCCAACGGCCTTGCCGACTCTCGATATCACGCCAGTAAAGCTGTGCCGTCATCGTCCCTGATCCTTGAAAGCCTGTCTGAAACAACAATGCCCGGCAGCGCCGCTGAAGGCGCTGTCAGGCAAGGGGCCGCGACTATAGCAAGAATTACAGGGGGAGACGGAGGCTGGGCTGACCTTCGATTCGCCTACCGCTGGGTTGGCGGATGGAGGGGACAGCGCAGCCTCGTGCCTCGGCAGCGGCGACAGGGTCAGGGGGTTAGAGGCCCTCCAGTTCGGCCATGAGATCGCTCAGGCGGTCGGCTTTTTCTTCATCGATTTCGCTGGTGCCCAGGCCCTCGATGTACTCGGCCAGTTCTTGCACCGTGCTGCACTCGAACATGGCCCGCAGCGGTACGTTGCGCTGCAGTTGCTTTTGCACCCGCGAGGCGATCTGCGTGGCCAGCAGCGAGTGCCCGCCGAGCTCGAAGAAGTTGTCGCGGATGCCCACCTGCTCGACCTTCAGCACCTCGGCCCAGATCGCGGCCAGGGTCTGCTCCAGTTCGTTGCGCGGTGCCAGGTAGTCCTGGCCTTGCAACTGGCCGATCTCCAGGGCCGGCAGGGCCTTGCGCTCGAGTTTGCCGTTGGCGTTCAAGGGCATGCGCTCCAGCCATAGCCAGTGCAGCGGCACCATGTATTCCGGCAGTTCGCTGCGCAGTTGCTGTTTGATCCGCTCCAGGCGTTCGCCGGGCGTGAGCGCCGAGTCACTGGCCACCAGGTAGCCCACCAGGTGCTTGCCATTGGCGCCTTCTTGCACCCCGACCGCCGCTTCGCGAACGTCCGGGTGCTCGTGCAGGCGGGCTTCGATTTCCCCCAGCTCGATGCGGTAGCCGCGGATTTTCACCTGGTGGTCGATGCGCCCGACGTACTCCAGCACACCGTCGCTGCGGCGCCGCGCCAGGTCGCCGGTGCGGTACAAACGCTCGCCCGGCGCGCCGAACGGGTTGGGCACGAACACCTGGGCGGTGCGCAGCGGATCGCTGACATAACCGCGCCCGACACCGGTGCCGGCCACGCACAATTCGCCGACCGCGCCCAGGGGCGCCAGGGCCAGGGCGTCGTCCACCAGGTACAGCAGGTTGTTGTCGGTGGGCGTGCCAATCGGCAGGTAACTGCCACGGGTCGAGGCCTGGTCGACGCGGAAGAACGCCACGTCATCGGAACATTCGGCCGGCCCGTAGGCATTGACCAAGCCCACCTGGGGATAACGCAGCAGCCACTGATGCGCCAGTTCCGGTGGCATCGCCTCGCCGGTGGGCAGCATCCAGCGCAGGCCGTCGAGCGCCACCGACTCCTGGGCGAGCATGCCCTGGATCAGTGACGGCACGCTTTCCAGCACGCTGATGCCCTGGGCCTGCACGTGTTCCAGCAAGCCCAGGGGATCGTGGGCCAGGGCGTTGGGCACGATGTCCACCCGCGCCCCGAACAGCGGCGCCGCGAGGAACTGCCAGACCGAAATATCAAAGCTCTGGGACGCCGTCTGGGCGATCACATCGGCCTCGCTCAGTTGCAGGTACGGCACCTTGCTCAACTGGTTATTGAGCATGCCGCGCTGCTCCACCATCACGCCCTTGGGCAGGCCGGTGGAACCCGAGGTGTAGATCACGTACGCCAGGTTGTCCGGGGCGCTGTAGCGGCCCGGGTTGCCCTCGGCAAAATCGCCGGCCTGCACCGCTTCCCACACCAGCAAGTGCGGGCGGTGGGCACAGGCCAACTCGTCGAGCAGGTGCTGCGCCTGTTCACGGCAGGCTTCGGTGCACACCAGCAACGGGGTCCGGCTCAGGTCGATGATGCGTTCCAGGCGCTGGCTCGGCAGGCCCGGGTCCAGGGGCAGGTAACCGGCCCCGGCCTTGAAGCTGCCGATGATCATGCCCAGCAGGTCCAGGCCACGCTCGGCCAGCAGCGCCACCGGTTGATCGAAGCCCACGCCCTTGGCCAGCAGGGCATGCCCCAGGCGGTTGCTGCGTCGGTTCAACTCGGCGTAGCTGTGGTGCTGATCCAGGCAGGTGGCGGCAATGCGTTGCGGATGGGCCACCACCTGCGCCTCGAACAGCTCGACGTAACTGCGCTCCAGTGGGTATTCATGGGCGCTCTGGTTGCAGTCGTGCAGCAGGAATTGCTGCTCCTGCTCGCCGAGCAATGGCAGGTCGGCCATGTCCCCGTGCAAGCCGTGCATCAACGCCAGCAGCAGGCGCTTGAACTCGCCCAGCATGCGCTGCACGGTGTTCTCGTCGAAGTAACGCTGGTCGTAAGAGAGGTGCAGCCCCAGGTCATCCCCCGGGTAGCACACCGCCGTCAGCGGGAAGTTGGTGTGGGTACGGCCCGAATCCGAGGTGGCATTGAGGCTTTGCGCACGGTCCAGCACCGAGACTTCCACCGGCGCGTTCTCGAACACAAACAGGCTGTCGAACAGCGGCTGGCCCTTGGGCAGTTCGCTGTGTTCCTGGATGCTCACCAGCGGCAGGTATTCGTACTCGCGCAGCTCCATGTTGCTGGCCAGCAACTCGCCGAGCCACTGACGCACGCTGCACGGCTGATCGTCGGCCGGCATCTTGACCCGCAGCGCGACGCTGTTGATAAACAGCCCCACCGTGCGTTGCATCTGCGGCATCTCTACCGGGCGTCCGGCCACGGTGACGCCGAACAGTACGTCGCGCTCGCCGCTCAAGCGCCGCAGCACCAGGGCCCAGGCCGCCTGGGCGAAGGTGTTGATGGTCAGCTGGTGCTGCTGCGCCAACTCGCGCAATTGCGCACCGTCGCGGGCATCGAGACGGGTGTAGCAGTCGCCGACGGTCATGCCACCGCTGTCTCCAGCATGTTCACGCAGGAAAGGCCGGTCGCTGGGGATCGGCGTCGTCTGCTCGAACCCTTGCAGGTTGCGCTGCCACCACTGGCGCGCCTCGGCCAGGCTCTGGCGTTGCAGCCAGCCGATGTAGTCGCGATAGCGCGGCGCCACCTCCAGCTGCGGGTCGCGGCCTTCGCCGAGGGCGCTGTAGATCTCGAAGAAGTCATTCATCAGCAACGAGCGGCACCAGGCATCGATCAGGATGTGGTGGTTGCTCATCATGAACCAGTAGCGGGTCGCGCCGACGCGGATCAGCCGCAGGTGGAACGGCGCCTGTTCCAGCAGTTCGAACCCGGCTTCGCGCTCACGCTTGAGCAGCGCTTGCAGTTGCGGTTCCTGCTCGGCCTCGGCCACCGCGGTCCAGTCCAGGTATTCGATCGGGGTGCTGCCCGGCTTGTGGATCACTTGCAGCATGTCTTCGCCGACGTTCCAGCAGAAGGACGCGCGCAAGGCTTCATGACGGGCGATCACCGCCTGCCAGGCCTGGGCGAAACGCTCGGGGTCGAGCGCGCTGTTGATGCGGTAGCGATCCTGCATGTAGTACAGGCCGGTGCCCGGCTCCAGCAGGGTGTGCAGCAGCATGCCTTCCTGCATCGGGGTCAGCGGGTACACGTCTTCGATCTGCGCCGCCGGCACCGGCAAACCGTCCAGCTGTGCCTGGGTCAGGCGGGCCAGGGGGAAGTCCGAAGGCGTCAGGCCGCCGGCATCGTCCTTGAGGCAATGGCCAATCAGGCTGCGCAGCTCGCCCAGGTAGGCCTCGGCCAGGTCGCTGATGGTCTGGCTGTCGAAGCGCTCGGCGCTGAAGGTCCAGCGCAGCACCAGTTCGCCGCCATACACCTGGCTGTCGACGCTCAGCTCGTTGGGCAGCGGCGCGTCCGGCGAGTGGGCCGGGCCCACCGGCTCTTCCAGCGGGCGGAACAGCGCGTCCTGGGCAAAGCTCTGGTCGAACTGCCCCAGGTAGTTGAAGGTGATCGGCGCCCGGGGCAAGGCGGCCAGGGTCTGGCGGCTCAGGTCATCGGCCAGGTAACGCAGCACGCCATAACCCAGGCCCTTGTGCGGCACGGCGCGCAATTGCTCCTTGATGGCCTTGATCGAGGCGCCCTGCCCGGCCGCTTCTTCGATCTGCAACGGGGTCAGGCGCAGCGGGTAGGCACTGGTGAACCAACCCACGCTGCGGGTCAGGTCGATGTCGTCGAACAGGGTTTCGCGGCCGTGGCCTTCGAGCTGGATCAACGCCGAGTCCTGCCCGGTCCAGCGGCACAGCACCCGCGCCAGGGCAGTCAGCAGCAGGTCGTTGACCTGGGTGCGGTAGGCGGCGGGCGCCTGTTGCAGCAGTTGCTGGGTGCACCGGGCATCCAGGGTCACGCTGACGGTCTGCCCATGCCGCTGTTGCTGCCCGCCCTGGGCGCGCTCCACCGGCAGCTCGGCGCTGGGGCCGGCCAGTTGATCCTGCCACCAGCCCAGTTCTTCGCGCAGGGACTCGCTGCCGGCATAGGCCTGCAAGCGCGCCGCCCAGTCGCGCAGGGCACTGGTTTTCAGCGGCAGGCGCGGCGCCTGCTGCTCGAGCAATTGGCGGTAGACGCTTTGCAGATCGTCCAGCAGCACGCGCCACGAGACCCCGTCGACCACCAGGTGGTGAATGGCAATCAACAGCCGTTGCTGGTCTTGCGGCCCGTCCACCAGCAGCGCCCGCAACAGCGGTCCCTGCTGCAGATCGAGGCTGCGCTGGGCATCGCTGAACAGTTCGAGGCAACGCTCCATGGACGGCACGCGCACGTGCCACAGCAGCGGCTCGTCACCCAGCGCCTGGTGTTCGGCCTGCCACGCGCCCGCGTCCCGGGTAAAGCGCAGGCGCAGGGCGTCGTGCTGCTCCAGCAGCGTCCGCAGGGCCTGCTCCAGGTGCTGCGGGTCCAGCGGCTGGGTCGGTTGCAGCAGCAAGGCCTGGTTCCAGTGCTGGCGCTCGGGGATGGCGCTGTCGAAGAACCAGTGCTGGATCGGCGTCAGGCCCGACGCGCCGCTGAGCAGGCCTTGCTCGGCGCTGACCTGCTGGCTGCGGCTGGCGACGGCGGCCAGGGTCTGCACGGTCTGGTGCTGGAACAGGTCACGCGGGCTGAAATGAATACCCAGCTGGCGCGCCCGGCTGACCACCTGGATCGACAGGATCGAGTCGCCCCCCAGTTCGAAGAAATTGTCGTTGAGGCCGACCTGGGTCAGGTTCAGCACTTCGCACCAGACCTGGGCCAGGGTCTGCTCCAACTCGTTGCTCGGCGCCACGTACTGCTGGCGGTTGAGCTCCGGGTCCGGCAGGGGCAAGGCGCGACGGTCGAGCTTGCCGTTGGCGGTCAGGGGCATGCTCGCCAGCAGGATCAGGTGGGTCGGCACCATGTAGTCCGGCAACTGGCTTTTCAGGTGCAGCTTGAGCGCGTCACGCAGGGCGTTCTGCTGCTCCGGGCCGTGCTCGGCTGCCTCGCTCACCAGGTACGCCGCCAACTGCCGGCCACCGGGCATCTCCAGCACCAGCACCACCGCCTCACGCACCGCGGCATGTTCCAGCAGGCGGGTCTCGATCTCCCCCAGTTCGATGCGGAAACCGCGAATTTTCACCTGATGGTCGATCCGCCCCAGGTATTCCACCAGGCCGTCGGCACGCTGGCGCACCAGGTCGCCGGTGCGGTACAGGCGCCCGCCCTCGGTGCTGAACGGGTCGGCGACAAAGCGCTCGGCACTCATGCCCGGACGCTGGTGATAGCCCTGGGCCAGGCCGGCACCGCCGACATACAGCTCACCGGTGGCACCTTGCGGCACCAGGGCCAGGTCGGCATCGAGAATGTAGGCGACACGGGCGCCGATCACGCTGCCGATGGGCACGCTGCCGACGCCCTCCTCCAGTACCTGGGGCGCGAGGCTGGCCAGGGGCATGACCACGGTTTCGGTGGGGCCGTAGGCGTTGAAGAACAGGCTCGGCTGGAACGCCGCGCGGATCCGGCTCAGGTGCTCGCCGGTCAAGGCTTCGCCGCCGGTGATGCACATGCGCACCGGCAGGGTTTCACCCTGGGTGGCCAGCCATTGCGCCAGCTGGCTGCCGTAGCTGGGGGTAAAGCCGAGGATGTTGATCCGGTGCTGGCGGATCAGTTGGCAGATCTCTTGCGCGTCCCACTGGCCCTGGGCCCGCAGCACCACATGGGCGCCGCTGAGCAGCGGCACCAGCAGGCGCTCGGTGGCGGCGTCGAAGTTGATCGAATAAAAGTGCAGCTCGCAATCGTCGGCACGCATGCCGAAACGCTCGATCACCGCCTGGCAATGCATGGCGATTTCGCCGTGGGCCACCACCACGCCCTTGGGCTTGCCGGTGGAACCCGAGGTGTAGATCAGGTAGGCCTGATGCTGCGCCAGGCTGATAAAGGGCAACTCACTGGCCGGGTAGTCGGCCAGCAGCGCGCCGTCGGCCTCCAGGCACCAGCGCCCGACCGTGGCCGGCAGCGGGCCCAGGGCCTCGAACATCGCGCGGTCGCTGAGCAGCAGGCCGATGCCGCTGTCTTCGATCATGTAATGCAGGCGGTCCAGCGGGTATTCCGGGTCCAGAGGCACGTAGGCGCCGCCGGCCTTGAGGATCGCCAGCAAGCCGATGACCATTTCCAGGGAACGCGGCAGGGCCAGCCCGACCCGGACCTGGGGGCCAACCCCACGCTCGCGGAGCATCCAGGCCAGACGATTGGCGCGGCTGTCGAGTTCGCTGTAGCTCAGGGTCTGCCCGGCAAAGGTCAGGGCCGGCGCGTCCTGGCGACGCTGCGCCTGCTGGCTGAACAGCTGCTGGATGCACTGGTCGAGACGATGCACCCCAGGCTCGATGCCCAGGCTGTCCAGCAGGTGCTGTTGCTCGCCGGCGTCCAGCAGCGGCAGTTCGCTCAGGCGCTGCTGCGGATTGGCAATCAGCGCCTGCAACAGGTTGCGCCAGTGCCCGGCCATCCGCGCAATGCGCGGCTCGTCGAACAGGTCGGTGCTGTAGGTCAGGCAGCACCCCAGGCGATGGTCGAGGTCGGTGACTTCCAGGTTGAGGTCGAACTTGGTCGCCCGCGCATCGTTGGCCAGGTACTCCACGCTCATCCCGGCCAGTTGCCGGCGTTGCTGGAACTCCCAGCGCTGCACATTGCACATCACCTGGAACAACGGGTTGTAGGCGGCGCTGCGTGGCGGTTGCAGGGCTTCCACCAGGTGGTCGAACGGCAGGTCCTGATGGGACTGGCCCTCGATCACGGTGTGCCGCACCTGCTCGAACAGCTGGGCCACGCTCATCTGCCCGTCGAGCTGGCAACGCAGGACCTGGGTATTGAGGAAGGCACCGATCAGCCCTTCGCTTTCCGGGCGGATGCGGTTGGCCACCGGCGCGCCGATGCGCAGGTCGGTCTGGCCGCTGTAGCGGTACAGCAGCACTGCCAGGGTCGCGGTCATGGTCATGAACAGGGTCAGACCCTGTTGCGCATTGAAGGCCCGGACCCGCGCCGCCAAGTCGTCACTCAGGTCGAAGCGGTACAGCTCGCCCTGATGGCTTTGCACCGGCGGCCGCGGCCGGTCGCTGGGCAACTCCAGCAGCGGGTGCTCGTAGCCCAGTTGCGTGGTCCAGTAGTCGAGCTGGCGCTGGCGTTCGCCGGCCTCCAGCCACTGGCGCTGCCACACGCTGTAGTCCAGGTACTGCACCGGCAAGGGTTCCAGGGGCGACTCGCGGTCGTCGATAAAGGCTTCGTACAGCGCGCTCAGTTCCCGGGCGAAAATATCCATCGCCCAGCCTTCGGTGACGATGTGGTGCAGGGTCAGGACCAGGTAGTGCTCCTGCTCGCCGGCCTTGACCAGGCACACCCGCAGCAGCGGGCCGGTCTCCAGGTTGAACGGTGTATGCGCCTCGCTGTCGGCCAGTTGCTGCAGGCGCGACTCCCGGGCCGCCGCGTCGAGCGCGGAAAAATCCTTCCAGGCCATGCGCACCGCGCTTTGCCCGTGCACCTGTTGCCGGGCCACGCCGTCGACGCTGGGGAAGGTGGTGCGCAAGGTTTCGTGGCGCATGATCAGCGCCTGCAATGCCGCCTCGAAACGCCCGATATCCAGCACACCGCTGAAACGCGCCATGCCGCCGACGTTATAGGCCGGGCTGTCGGGCTCCATTTGCCACAGGAACCACATGCGCTGCTGAGAATAGGACAGCGGCACCGGCAGGCTGCGGTCGACCTTGGCAATCGGCGGCTGCTGATTGCGTTGCCCCGCTTGCTGGATCAACCGCACCTGTTCGGCAAAGTCCCCCAGCTCGCTGGCTTCGAACAGCACCCGCAGCGGCAGCTCGACATCACAGGCCTGGCGGGTGCGGGAAATAATCTGGGTGGCGAGCAGCGAGTGGCCGCCCAGGGCGAAGAAATCGTCACGCAGGCCGATCCGCTCCTGGCCCAGCACGTCACGCCAGACCCCGGCGATTTGCTGTTCTAGGGCGCTGCTCGGCTCGACGTGCTCGCGCACCTGCCACTGCGGCTCGGGCAAGGCACGGCGCTCGAGTTTGCCGCTGGGGCTCAGGGGCATGGCCACCAGGCGCAGCAGTTGCGCCGGCACCATGTAGTCCGGCAGTTCGGCGGCCAGGGCCGCTTTAAGGCGGGCGCTCTGTGCGGGCTCATCCTCGCAACGGTTGCTGGCGGTGTAGTAACCGATCAGCTGCGCCCCGGCCACGGTGTCGCGCACCAGTACCGCAGCCTGGGCCACGCCGTCCTGGGCCAGCAGCCGTGCTTCGATTTCCTGCGGCTCGACGCGAAAGCCCCGCAGCTTGACCTGCTGGTCGAGGCGCCCGAGGTATTCGAGCACGCCCTCGCGGCTCCAGCGCACCCGGTCGCCGGTGCGGTACAGGCGCTCGCCGCTGACACTCAGCGGGTCGACCACAAAACGTTCGGCGGTCAGCGCCGGACGTCCCAGGTAGCCACGGGCCAGGCCGTTGCCGCTGATGCACAGTTCGCCCGGGACGCCGGCAGGCAATGGGTTGAGGTCGTGGTCGAGCACGCGGCAAATCACATTGCCCAGGGGCCGGCCGATGGGCGAACGCTCGCCGTCGGCATCGGTGCAGTGCCAGTGGGTGACGTTGATCGCGGTCTCGGTCGGGCCATAGCGGTTGTGCAGTTGCACCTGCGGCAGTTGCTCCAGGACTCGGCTGCGCAATTGGGCAGGCAAGGCTTCGCCCCCGGAGAACAGGCGGCGCAGGCTTGTGCACTGGGCGGCCAGGGGCTCATCGATAAACAGCTGCAACAGCGGCGGCACAAAATGCAGGGTGGTCACGCCGTAGTCCTGCACCAGGCGGGCGATACGGTGCGGGTCGCGATGCTCGCCGGGGGCGGCGATCAGCAACTGGCAACCGGTGATCAGCGGCCAGAAGCACTCCCAGACCGACACGTCAAAACTGACGGGCGCCTTTTGCATCAGCACGTCGCTGGCGTCCAGGCAGTAGGTGGCCTGCATCCACTGCAAGCGTTCGCTCAGCGCCTGGTGGGTCACGCCCACGCCCTTGGGCTGGCCGGTGGAGCCGGAGGTGTAAATCACGTAGGCCAGGTGCGCGCCATCCAGGTGCAGGCCCGGGGCCTGGCTCGGCCAGGTGTCGAGCTTGAGGCTGTCCATGGCGATGGTGCTGACGCCCGCGGCCTGGGGCAGGCGCTCGAGCAGGTGGGTCTGGGTCAACAGCAGCTCGACGCCGCTGTCGCCCAGCATGTAGGCCAAGCGCTCGACGGGGTAATCCGCATCCAGCGGCACATAGGCGCCACCGGCCTTGAGGATCGCCAACAGGCCGATCAGCAGGTGCGGCGAACGCTCGGCGGCAATCGCCACCCGCACATCCGGGCCCACACCCTTGTCGCGCAGGTAATGGGCCAGGCGGTTGGCCTGGGTGTGCAGCTCGGCAAAGCTCATCTTGCCGCCGTCCCACAGCAGGGCATTGCGCTCCGGGGTCAGCCGCGCCTGTTCGCACAGCAGCTCCGGCAGCCAGCGCGTGGCCGGGGTGCAGGCTGCGTTGCTCCAGTGCAGTTGCTGAGCCTGCTCGGCCGGGTTGAGCAGTTGCAGGTCGCCGATGGCGGTGTCCGGCTGCTCGCAGGCCTGTTGCAGCAGGCTCACAAAATGCTCGGCCAGACGCTCGATGGTGGCGGCGTCGAACAATTCATCGGCGTAGTCGAAGGCCAGGCTCAGGCGCCCGTTGCGGTCTTCGTCGCTGTGCAGTTGCAGGTCGAACTTGGCTTCGCGGCTGTGCCACGGCAACTCTTCGGCCAGCAGCCCGGGCAGCCGGCGCAAGGCGCTGAGATCGCGTTGCTGGTGGTTGAACATGACCTGGAACAGGCCCTGCTCCCGCGCCTGGGGGAAGGCTTCCAGCAGTTGCTCGAACGGCAGGTCCTGATGGGCCTGGGCTTGCAGTGCGGCTTGCCGGGTCTGTTGCAGCAGCTCGGCGAACGACAGCCGCGAATCGATGCTGGCGCGCAGCACCTGGGTGTTGATAAAGAAGCCGATCAGGCCCTGGGTTTCCAGGCGCGGGCGGTTGGCATTGGGCACGCCGATGCGTATGTCGCGCTGGCCGCTGTAGCGATACAACAGGCTCTGGAACGCCGTCAGCAGCACCATGAAGGTGGTCGATTGCTGGGCCTGGGCGGCCTGGCGCACGGCCTCGCTCAGGCTCGCGCCCAGGCGCAGGCTGTGGCGTGCGGCGCTGCGGGTGAGTTGCGCCGCGCGCGGGTGGTCGGTGGCCAGTTCCAGGCTCGGGTGCTCGTCCCCCAGTTGTTGTTTCCAGTACGCCAGTTGGCGCTCGCCCTCGCCCTGGGCCAGCCACTGGCGCTGCCAACTGCCGTAGTCGGCGTACTGCAACGGCAGGGGCGCAAGCGTCGCCACCTGCCCCTGGGAGGCCGCCGCATACAGGCGCGAAAACTCGTCGATCAGCAGGTTCAGCGACCAACCGTCGGCAATGATGTGGTGCAAGGTCACCAGCAGTTGGTGTTCTTCGTCGTCCAGGCGCAGCAAAGTGACCCACAGCAGCGGGCCGTGCTCCAGGTCGAACTGGGTGCGAGCTTCGTCCTCGCGGATCTGCTGGGCCCGGGCTTCGCGCTCGGCCGGCGGCAGGTCGCCGAGGTCGATCAATTGCAGGTTGAATTCCGCGCTCGGGGCCACCTGTTGCAGGGCCTGGCCGTCGCGTTCGAAAAAGTGCGTGCGCAGCGATTCATGGCGCTCGATCAATTGCTCGAAGCTGCTGCGCAGGGCATCCGGGTCCAGTTCGCCGCGCAGGCGCAAACCGGCGGGAATGTTGTAGGCCGTGCTCTGCGGGTCGAGTTGCCAGGTGATCCACAGCCGGTTCTGGGCTAGGGACTGCGGCAGGGCCTCGCTGCGGGACAAGGCACCAATGGCGCCCTGGGCCAGGCCGCCATCCTGTTGCAGGCGCGCCACCTGGGCAGCAAAGCCGGCCAGGGTCGGCGCCTCGAACAGCAACCGCAGGTTCAGCTCCAGGCCCAGGGCTTCCCGCAGGCGCGCCACCACCTGGGTCGCGGCAATCGAGTTGCCGCCCAGCAGGAAGAAGTGATCATCGGCCGCGACGTGGGGCACGTGCAGCTGCTCGGCCCAGATCTGCGCGATCACCGCGTGCAGCTCACTGCTGCCCTGCTCGGCCGGGGCCGACTCAACGGCGCCATTGAGCGACGGCGGGAACACTCCATAGTGATCCAGGCTGCCCTCGGCCAGGCGCGTGCGGCAGGCCGAACGCTGCAGTTTGCCGCTGGAGGTCTTGGGCAACGCCCCCGGGTTGAGCAGCAGCACCACGCTCGGCGCTTCCTGATAGGCCTCGGCCACGGCCTGGCGAATCAGTTTGATCAAGGCCTCGGGGGCCAGGATTTTCTGCACGCTGCGGCTGATCTCCGCGGCAATCCCGATGCCCTCCACGCCCTGCTCGGTGACGGCGAACGCCGCGACCCGGCCTTTGCGCACCACCTCCACTTCCCGCTCGATGGTTTGCTCGATGTCCTGTGGATAAAGATTGTGCCCGCGCACGATCAGCAGGTCTTTCAGGCGCCCGCTGATGTACAGCTCGCCAGCGCGCATAAAGCCCAGGTCGCCGGTGCGCAGCCAGGTGCGACCGGCGTGCTGGACAAAGGTCTTGGCGCTGGCTTCGGGGTTGCGCCAGTAACCGTGGGCGATGCTCGGGCCGGCGGCCCAGACTTCGCCCACCTGGTTCTCGGCCAGTTCGGCCAGTGTGTGAGGGTCGACGATCAGCACCGCGTGCAGCGGCTGGCTGCTGCCGCAACTCATCAGCGCGTTGCCGCTGCCCGGCTCGGCGCAGTTGCGCGCCAGGGCCTGGTCATCCAGGCGCAACGCCGGGATGCCCTGGCCACGGGTGCCGCCGGCCACGAACAAGGTGGCCTCGGCCAAACCATAAGAGGCAAAGAACTGATGGGAGGTGAATCCACAGGCGGCGAATTTCTCGGCGAAACGCTCCAGGGTGTCCAGGCGAATCGGCTCGGAACCGGAATAGGCCACGCGCCAGCGGCTCAGGTCCAGGCGCGCCAGGGCCGACTCGCTGACCCGCTCGCTGCACAGGCGGTAGGCGAAATCCGGGCCACCGCTGATGGTGCCGCCGTACTCGCTGATCGCCTCCAGCCAGCGCAGGGGCCGACCGAGGAAATAGCCCGGGGACATCAGGACACAGGGCACGCCACTGAAGATCGGTTGCAGCAAGCCGCCGATCAGGCCCATGTCGTGGTACAGCGGCAGCCAGCTGACGATCACGTCATCGGGGTTGAGGTCGATGCCAAAGCCGCGACGGATCAGCAGTTCGTTGGCCACCAGGTTGCCATGGCTGACTTGCACACCCTTGGGCAGCGCCGTGGAACCGGAGGTGTATTGCAGGAAGGCGATATCGTCGGCCGCCAGCTCAACGGCCCGCCAGCCCTGGGCCAGGCTCGGGTCCAGCGTGTCGACACAAAGCAGGGGCGGTGCACCGGGGGCTTGCAGCTCTGCCATCTGCAGCAGGGATTCGCGCAGGCTGGCGCTGGTCAGCAGCAGCCTGGGCTCGGCGTCGGCGATGATCGAGATCAGCCGCTCCTGGTGATGGCGCCGGCTCGACTCCGGTGGATAAGCCGGGACCGCAATCACCCCGGCGTACAGGCAGGCAAAAAACGCCGCGACATAATCCGGCCCGCTGGGGAACAGCAGCACCGCCCGATCGCCCAGCTCGGCGTTGGCTTGCAGGGCCGCAGCCAGGGTCCGCGCGCGCAGGTCGAGGTCGCGGTAAGTCAGGACCACGTTCTGATCCTGGTCTTCGGCAAGAAAGCGCAAGGCCACTTGATCGGGCGTCTGAGCCGCCCGGCGTTGAAGGGCGTGGGCCAGGGTGCTGGGGAGTTCGAACGCGTCCGTCATGGGGTTTCCTGCCAGGATTATGCTTGCAATTGGTGTCGATCCGGGAGCTGCCGCGCGCCTCACAACCCTTTTATAAACAAAGGGTTATGCCGATATACGGAAGGTTTTCAGCGCTGCATGACAAGGCTTTTGGCCCGTGACCTTTCTCCAATGAGAACGGATGACGTCTTGAAATAATTAGTCGCCATCCTGCCCTCCCAAGGCTCGGCGCCGGGGTCAGACGTGCAGCAGTTCTCAATCTGCACCTTAGGGGAGCATTAATTCTCTTTCTCAATTGACAATCATTATCATTCAGCCTAATTTGTCGCTCGATGTGTAGGACGAGTCCCAATCTTCTGTCGTCCCACTTACCCCCCTGCAACAAGGTGATTTCCATGACGGAACAAGTATCCACAAGCAAGTGTGATTCACCGCTTCTCCAGGCGTTTGTCGATAACCGCCTGATTCTGGTCAAGATTGCCGCGCGCATCACGGGCTGCCGCTCGCGCGCCGAAGACGTGGTGCAGGATGCGTTCTTCCGATTGCAGTCGGCACCGCAGATCACTTCGTCGTTCAAGGCCCAGCTCAGCTATCTGTTCCAGATCGTGCGCAACCTGGCGATCGACCACTACCGCAAGCAGGCGCTGGAGCAGAAGTACTCAGGCACTGAAGAGGAAGGTTTGAATGTGGTCATTCATGGCGCGTCCCCGGAAACCTCGCACATCAATTTTTCGACCCTGGAACACATCGCCGACGCCTTGACGGAGCTGCCGAGTCGCACCCGCTATGCGTTCGAGATGTACCGCCTGCACGGCGTGCCGCAAAAGGACATCGCCAAGGAGCTCGGCGTCTCGCCGACCCTGGTCAACTTCATGATTCGCGATGCCCTGGTGCACTGCCGCAAAGTCTCGGGCAACCGCGCCGATACCTACGCCCGCCGTTGAGCCCCGCCTCTTCCTGAGGCCAGCAACTTAGCTTGCAGCCGACCAGGGCCCGGAGCAGAAAACTGCACCGCCCTCGCCGGCAAGCCCGCTCCCGGGATTACAGCAGGGAGCAACGATCGAAAAAGCGTTCACGCCCCAACATCATCAGGGCCGCGCGCTTGTGAGGAAAATCGAACTCCTTCTCGCAGTGAAAACACTGGTTGTGCATATAGCCGATCATCTTCGCGTTATCGGCGCGCGGCTCGGCAACCACCGTCTGGGTGCGCGGGTCGTCGAGGAACAGGTAATGCACCAACGCCGATAACCAGCTCGCCACCTTGTGCGGGCCGCGCTGATCCTCTTCACCCACCAGCATGTGAATGCCGCGATCGTAATTGTCGGCGTCATAGAACGGCGCGATCCGGTCTTCCTTGGCCCAGTAGGCTTCGAAGTAGGCGAACGGCTGGTCGTCGAAACAGCCGATCAGGGTCAGGGTGTGGGGGTCGGCCTGCAGCTTGTCGAGGTATTCGCGGTGCTGCTCGAGGCTGCCCCCTTCCTGCCAGAAACTCAGGACCCGCGGGTTGTTCTGCCAGCGGTTGAAACGCGCCAGGTCGCTCTCGATCTCCAGGGTGCGCAACGACACCCAGCCCCCCAACCGCGCATCGAAGCGTCGATAGACTTCGCCCCGGGGCTTGACCGGACGTCGCGGGTGGCGCTTGCCGTCGCTGATGATCATCTGCTGTGGATAACTGCCGGTCAGCGACTCCCCCAGCCAGGGTTGCGGCAACTGCCAGAACAGGGTGCGCTGGCACAGGTACTGCTCGGCGTGCTCGCCGGCTATCAGCAGCCCGCTGCGCAACGCCTCGTCAGGGCGCTCGGGCAGGTGCCAGGTCAGGCACTGGCAGCTTGGGTCGCGGGCGAACAACCAATAGCAGGCGGCCCAGATGGCCTGGCCCAACGGCCGTTGGTGCAGTTGCAGCAGGTGGACCTGGGTCTGCTCCTCGCGATCGAGGCGCAGCTGGATCAGCAACTGCCCTTCCAGTATGAGGCTCAGGCAGGTGGCAGTTTCATCGGCGGCAAGGCGCTGCCCCTGGGGCAACGCCAGGGCGCTCAGATCGTTCAGATTGGACATGGGTCGGGCTCACGATAATCGTCGACAGTTCAAGCAAGTGACGTGATCGGTGAGCAAAAATTTAGCCTTCAATGCCTGGCGGCGGGCCATCAGGCCCAATCAGCGACGGGCCACTGGCCTGACCACGATGCGGTAGGGGTCGAAGATCTTCAGCATTTGCCCGTTGTCGCGCAGGCCTTGGAGCAACTGGCCGAAGGCTTCGCCGCTGATCGGGGCCTTGGAGCGGATCAGCGCATAGTGGTGATACACCTGATCGATGCGCTCGGACACCAGCAATTGCGGGGCGTCATCGGCGTTATGCAGCAGGAAGTCGCTGAGGTAGGAGCGGGTCACCAGGGCAATGTCCGAACGCCCGCGCAGCACCATCAGCAAATTGCTGTCGTGGGAGTACGTCAGGGTGGCGTTGTAGGTTTGCGCCAGGTACTTGGGGTCGGCGTTGAAGTGGGCAAAGGCATAGTGGTAGCCGCTGAACAGCGCCAGGCGCTTGCCGGAAAGGTCGTTGAAGTATTCCTGGCCCCGCTGCGGCGTGCGCTGGGCGACGAAAATCTCTGCGTCCTCCAGGCCCATGTCGACGCTGGTGTGAGCGATGTCCTGCCAACCCCAGGCGGGGTTTTCAAAAATCGCCATGTCCACGCGGCCCTGCTCGAAATCACGAAAGCGCCGGGGGATGGACGTGGGGACCAGAACGAACTGGTAGTCGCTTTGCAGTTGGTTCAGGGCTTCCACCAATTGCGGCAGGAGCCCGGTGTCGGCACCCTGTTCGGGGCGCACGGTGTAAGGCGGAAAGTGCGCTGCCGCGACCCGCACCAACTGCGCCGCGGTTGCCGGCCCCATCCATAGCGCAGCCAACGCCAGTAACGCGATTTGCGTGGCCGTACGCATGGACAAGGACATCAAGGCAACGCACCTCAAAAAAGATCGGGGGGAATGCAAGTAAGCTAGGCGGTTTCAAGCACTTCGACAACTTTTGCAACAAACAATGATGGCTTGGGCCAAGGCCTGCTAACGGTCCTTGAGCACCAGGGTCAAGGCTTCCTCGGCCAATTGCTCCAGGGTCATGCTGCCATCGGCGCGAAACCAGGTGGTGGTCCAGGACAAGGCACCGGTCAGAAAGCGCCGGGTGATAAACACATCGCCCTTGATATACCCCGCCTCCCGGGCCTCGCCCAGCACCTGCAACCAGATCTGCTCATAGATATCGCGCAGCGCCAGCACTTGCGCCTGGCCCTCGGCGGACAGCGAACGCCACTCGTACACCAGCACCGCCATGGCTTCGCCGCTGCCGCCCATGATCGACTGCAATTCACAGCGAATCAGCGCCAGCACCCGCTCGCGCACACTGCCGGCCGCCGCCAGTTCGACCCGCATCAACGCGGTGTTGTAGTGGATGGTTTCTTCCATCACCGCGCGCAGGATGTCGTCCTTGCTTTTGAAGTGATGAAAAATGCTGCCCGATTGAATGCCCACGGCGCTGGCCAGGTCTCGCACCGTGGTGCGCTCATAGCCTTTATTGCGAAACAGATGGGCGGCGGTTTGCAGCAGCTTGCCCCGGGCGCTGTCGGGATCGGTCAGTTGCCCGTTGGCGACCAGCTCGCGTATGGCCTGCAAGGCTTTTTGCTCGTCCACGGGTTCTCTCCTACATTCAGCCAATCAGAAATACGCTGCCGCCCCTGAAAACAGGCGGGTTGCGCGCGCAATTTAAGCCTCCGGGGGCGACCAAGCAAGCGCTCGGGTCGAAGATATCTTGCGCATTTACAAACCAAGCGCTTGCTTGGTAGTCTCCTCGCAGTTCTTTTACCCGAGAGCCCTGCCATGACCAAGACCGTACGCATCGGCTGCGCCAGCGCCTTCTGGGGCGACACCTCGAGCGCCGCCGCGCAACTGGTGGAAGGCGGACACCTGGATTACCTGGTGTTCGACTACCTGGCCGAAATCACCCTGTCGATCATGGCCGGTGCGCGCATGAAGGATCCGACGGCCGGCTTCGCCACGGACTTTGTCGACGTCTTGAGCCCGCTGCTGGCGACCATTGCCCAGCAGCGGATCCGGGTCATCAGCAACGCCGGCGGGGTCAACCCCCAGGCCTGCGCCGCGGCCCTGCAAGCCGCCTGCGACAAGGCCGGGGTCGGGCTGAAGATCGCCGTGCTGCTGGGCGACGACCTGCAACCTCAATTCAAGCAACTGCGCGATGCCGGCCTCCACGAAATGTTCAGCGGCGCGCCCCTGCCGGCCACGTGTGTCTCGACCAACGCCTACCTGGGCGCCCCGGGGATTGTCGAAGCACTGCGCCTGGGCGCCGACATCGTGATTACCGGGCGAGTGGTCGACAGCGCGGTGGTCAGCGCGGCGCTGGTGCATGAGTTCGACTGGTCGTGGCAGGACTACGACAAACTGGCCCAGGCCGCCCTGGCCGGGCACATCATCGAGTGCGGGGCACAATGCACCGGCGGCAACTTCACCGACTGGCGCGAGGTGCCGGACTACGAACACATCGGCTTCCCTATCGTCGAAGTCGCGGCCGACGGCCAGTTCGTGGTGAGCAAGGTCGAACACAGCGGCGGCCTGATCAACCCCCTGAGCGTCGGTGAGCAGTTGCTCTACGAGATCGGCGACCCGCGTGCCTACCTGCTGCCGGATGTGGTCTGCGACTTCAGCCAGGTCCAGCTGCGGCAACAGGGCAAGCAGGCGGTCAGCGTGCACGGCGCCAAGGGCCTGCCGCCCACGGCCCAGTACAAGGTCAGCGCCACCTACCTCGACGGGTTTCGCTGCACCGCCAGTTGCCTGATGGCCGGCATTGATGCCGTCGCCAAGGCGCGCCGGGTCAGCCAGGCGATCATCGACAAGACCAGCGAGATGTTCAGCCAGCGCGGCTGGGGGCCCTACAGCGAAGTGAACATCGAACTGCTGGGCAGCGAAGCCACCTATGGTGCCCATGGCCAGCGCCAGGACAGCCGTGAAGTGGTGATCAAACTGGCGGTGCGCCATCCGAACAAGCAGGCCCTGGTCCTGTTTTCCCGGGAGATCGCCCAGGCCGCCACCGGCATGGCGCCGGGCCTGACCGGGATCGTCGGCGGCCGGCCGACGGTGTATCCGTTGATCCGCCTGTTCTCCTTCCTGATCGATAAACAGGCCTGCCCGTTAAGCATCGACTTCGCCGGGCAGCAGCATCCCTGTGCCCTGCCCGCCGTCGATGCCCTCGACCCGGCGGCCCTGCCCGCCCCGCACCCGGTGCCCAGGCCCGAAGGGCGCGCGGACGCCAGCGTGGCCTTGATCAAGCTGGCGGTGGCGCGTTCCGGCGACAAAGGCAACCACAGCAATATCGGGGTCATGGCCCGCAGCGCCGAGTACCTGCCGTGGATTGCCGAGGCCCTGACCCCGCAAGTGCTGGTGGACTGGATGAGCCACGTGCTCGACCCGGTGCATGGCCGGATCGAACGCTGGTACTTGCCGGGCAGCCACAGCCTCAACTTCCTGCTGGAAAACGCCCTCGGCGGCGGTGGCGTGGCCAGCCTGCGGATCGACCCGCAAGGCAAGGCCTTCGCCCAGCAGTTGCTGGAAATCCAGATCCCGGTGCCCCAGGGCATCGCTGACGCCGTCAATTAACCCAAAGGTGCCGCCGTGGCTTACGACTCGATCTTCAAACCTGGGCTGTTCAGCGGCCAGACCGTGCTGGTCACCGGCGGCGGCAGCGGTATCGGCCGTTGCACCGCCCATGAACTGGCGGCGCTGGGCGCCCATGTGCTGCTGGTGGGGCGCAAGGCCGAGAAGCTGCAAGCGGTGGCCGGGGAGATCGCCGAGGACGGCGGCAAGGCCAATTGGCAGGCCTGCGATATTCGCGACGAAGAAGCGGTGAAGGCACGGGTGGCCGAGCTGATCGCCGCCCACGGGCCGATTCATGGCCTGGTCAATAACGCCGGCGGGCAGTACCCCTCGCCCCTGGCGTCGATCAATCAGAAAGGTTTTGAAACCGTGATGCGCACCAACCTGGTGGGCGGCTTCCTGATGGCCCGGGAAGTCTTCAATCAGTCCATGAGCACGCACGGCGGGAGCATCGTCAACATGCTCGCCGACATGTGGGGCGGCATGCCGGGCATGGGCCATTCCGGCGCGGCGCGCTCGGGGATGGACAACCTGACCAAGACCGCCGCCTTCGAATGGGGTTACGCCGGGGTGCGGGTCAACGCGGTGGCGCCGGGCTGGATCGCCTCCAGCGGCATGGACACCTACGAAGGCGCATTCAAGGCGGTGATCCCGACCTTGCGCGAGCACGTGCCGCTCAAGCGCATCGGCAGCGAATCGGAGGTCAGCGCGGCGATTGTGTTTCTGCTGAGCCCGGCGGCGGCCTTTATCAGTGGCAGCACCCTGCGCATCGACGGCGCCGCCAGCCTTGGCAGCCGCGCCTGGCCGCTGCACAAGGCGCAACGCGGCACTGCGGCGTACAACGGTTTCCACCGCGCCTACCTGCCGGACGTACTCAAGGATGAGGAGTAAGCCATGCCGGTGATCCACTCCCAGCTCGACCCCCACAGCCCGTCATTTGCGCAGAACCGCGAGGCGATGCTGGCCGCCATCGCGCAGATCCGCCAGCTGGAGCAGAACCTGCTGGACAAGGCCGCCCAGGCCAAGGAGAAGTTCGCCCAGCGAGGGCAGTTGCTGCCCCGTGAGCGCCTCAATTTGCTGCTGGACCCGGGGGCGCCGTTCCTGGAACTGGCGAGCCTGGCCGGCTACAAGCTGCATGACGACAAGGACGGCAGCCAGGCCGGTGGCGGCCTGATCGCCGGGATCGGCTACGTGTGCGGGGTGCGCATGCTGGTGGTGGCCAATAACAGTGCGATCAAGGGCGGCACCATCTCCCCCAGCGGCCTGAAAAAATCCCTGCGCCTGCAGCAGATCGCCCTGGAAAACAAACTGCCGGTGGTGACCCTCGCCGAGAGCGGTGGCGCCAACCTCAACTATGCGGCGGAGATCTTCGTCGAAGGCGCGCGCAGTTTTGCCAATCAGGCGCGCCTGTCGGCCATGGGCCTGCCGCAGATTACCGTGGTCCATGGTTCAGCCACTGCCGGCGGCGCTTATCAACCGGGGCTGTCGGATTACGTGGTGGTGGTGCGCGGCAAGGCCAAGCTGTTTCTGGCCGGACCGCCGCTGCTCAAGGCCGCCACCGGTGAAGTGGCCACCGATGAAGAACTGGGCGGTGCGCAAATGCACGCCCAGGTCGCCGGGACCGCCGAATACCTGGCAGAGAACGACGCCGATGGCCTGCGCATCGCCCGCGAAATCGTCGGCCTGCTGCCGTGGAACGCCCAGTTGCCCGTGGCCGCCCCGCGCCCTTACGCCGAACCGCTGTACCCGATCGACGAGTTGCTGGGGTTGATCCCCGACGACCCGAAAAAACCCTACGACGTGCGGGAAATCATCGCGCGCCTGGCCGATGCCTCGAACTTCCTGGAGTTCAAGGCCGAGTTCGACCAGCAGACCATTTGCGGCCATTTGCAGATTCAGGGTCGGGCCTGCGGCTTTATCGGCAACAACGGGCCGATCACGCCCAAAGGTGCGAGCAAGGCCGCGCAGTTCATCCAGCTGTGCGATCAAAGCCGCACCCCGCTGCTGTTTTTCCACAACACCACCGGGTTCATGGTGGGCACCGAGTCGGAACAGCAAGGGGTGATCAAGCATGGGGCGAAGATGATCCAGGCGGTGGCCAATGCCCGGGTCGCCAAGCTGACCATCGTCGTCGGCGGTTCCTACGGCGCCGGCAACTACGCCATGTGCGGACGCGGGCTGGACCCGCGCTTTATCTTCGCCTGGCCCAACAGCCGCACGGCGGTGATGGGCGGCGCCCAGGCCGGCAAGGTGCTGCGCATCGTCACCGAGGCCAAGCACGCCAAGCAAGGCCAGGTCGCCGACCCGAAGATGCTCGACATGCTGGAACAGGCCACCGCGCAAAAGCTCGACAGCCAGTCCAGCGCCTTGTATGGCAGCGCCAACCTGTGGGACGACGGGCTGATCGACCCCCGGGACACCCGCACGCTGCTGGGCTACCTGCTGGATATCTGCCACGAGGCCGAGGTGCGCCAATTGCAACCCAACAGCTTCGGCGTGGCGCGGTTTTGAAACGAAATACCCCTGTAGCCGCTGCGGCTAGGCGGCGCTGACCCTAACTGACACCGGCCGTACACCTGATATCCCTCTTGTGATTTGGAGGGCCAGCGCAGCCTTCGGCAGCGGCTACAGGTCGGGCGTTCGGGCCATCAGGATTGACGCGGTGTGACTCAACCTCAGGAGCACAATAAAAATGATCTTCACCCAGGAACATGAAGCGCTGCGGCGCACCGTGCGCAGTTTTGTCGAGCGCGAGATCAACCCCCATGTCGAGGAATGGGAGAAAGCCGGGCGCTTTCCGATCCACGAGGTGTTTCGCCAGGCTGGCGAGCTGGGGTTGCTGGGCATTTCCAAGCCGGAGAAGTTCGGCGGCATGGGCCTGGACTACAGCTATTCGATCGTCGCCGCCGAAGAGTTCGGCACCATCCATTGCGGCGGCATTCCGATGTCCATCGGGGTCCAGACCGATATGTGCACCCCGGCCCTGGCGCGGTTCGGCTCCGATGAGTTACGTGAGCAATTCCTGCGCCCGGCCATCAGCGGCGAACAGGTGGGCTGCATCGGCGTCTCCGAGGTCGGTGCCGGCTCCGACGTGGCGGGCCTGAAGACCACGGCGCGCAAGGATGGCGACGACTACGTGATCAACGGCAGCAAGATGTGGATCACCAACTCGCCCTGCGCCGACTTTATCTGCCTGCTGGCCAACACCTCGGACGACAAGCCCCATATCAACAAGTCGCTGATCATGGTGCCGATGAACACCCCGGGCATCAGCCTCAGCTCGCACCTGGACAAGCTCGGCATGCGCAGCTCGGAAACCGCCCAGGTGTTTTTCGACAATGTGCGGGTGCCCCAGCGCTACCGCATCGGCCACGAGGGCGCGGGCTTCATGATGCAGATGCTGCAGTTCCAGGAGGAGCGGCTGTTCGGCGCGGCCAATATGCTCAAGGGCCTGGAGTACTGCGTCGACAGCACCATCGAGTACTGCAAGGAGCGCAAGACCTTCGGCAACGCGCTGATCGACAACCAGGTGATCCACTTCCGCCTGGCCGAACTGCAAACCGAGATCGAATGCCTGCGGGCCCTGGTCTACCAGGCCACCGAGCAGTACGTGCGGGGCCAGGACGTGACCCGCCTGGCGTCCATGGCCAAGCTCAAGGCCGGGCGCCTGGGGCGCGAAGTCAGCGACAGTTGCCTGCAATATTGGGGCGGCATGGGTTTCATGTGGGACAACCCCGTGGCCCGGGCCTATCGCGATGTGCGCCTGGTGTCGATTGGCGGCGGCGCCGACGAAATCATGCTGGGCATCATCTGCAAACTGATGGGCATCCTCCCGGGGAAAAAGAAATGAGCCGCCTGCCCGAATGCCAGACCCTGCTGCTCGAACCCCACAACGGCGTGTTGCACATCACCCTCAATCGCCCGGACAGCCGCAATGCCATGAGCCTGCAAATGGTCGCTGAACTGCGCGCGGTGCTGGCTGCCGTGCGGGACGATCGCAGCGTGCGCGCCCTGGTACTGGGCGGCGCCGGCGGGCACTTCTGCGCCGGTGGCGACCTCAAGGACATGGCCGGCGCCCGCGCCCAGGGGCCGAGCGCCTACCGCGAGCTGAATCGCGCCTTCGGCACCTTGCTCGAAGAGGCGCAACAGGTGCCCCAGGTCTTGATCGTGGTCCTGCAAGGTGCGGTGCTCGGTGGCGGTTTCGGCCTGGCCTGTGTCAGCGACATCGCGATTGCCGACCACCAGGCGCAGTTCGGCATGCCCGAAACCAGCCTCGGCCTGCTGCCGGCGCAGATCGCCCCCTTTGTGGTCCGGCGTATCGGCCTGACCCAGGCCCGCCGCCTGGCCCTGACCGCTGCGCGTTTCGACGGCAACGAAGCCGAACGCCTGGGGCTGGTGCACTTTGTCGAGCCTGATCCCCAGGCCCTGGCGGAACGCCTGGACGAGGTGCTGGCCCACGTCCTGTGCTGCGCCCCCGAGGCCAATGCCGCGACCAAGGCCCTGCTTCTGGCCAGTGCCGACGAAGCCCTGCCCGCCCTGCTGGATCGCGCCGCCGAGCAGTTCGGCCAGGCGCTGGTCAGCGCCGAAGGGGTCGAAGGCACCCTGGCTTTTGTACAAAAACGCCAACCGGCCTGGGCCCGTTGAGCCAGTGGCCGGCCAGCCACTGCCGCTGAAGCCGGCTTCGCCAGAACTACCACCTCAGGGAGCCCCCCATGCGTGCCTTCAGCAAAATCCTTGTCGCCAATCGTGGTGAAATCGCTTGCCGTATCCAGCGCACGGCCCAGGCCCTGGGCTATCGCACCGTGGCGGTGTTCAGCGACGCCGATGCCGACGCCCTGCATGTGCGCATGGCCGATGAAGCCGTGCATATCGGCGCGGCGCCGGTGCAACAGTCCTACCTCAACAGTGCCGCGATCCTGGACGCTGCCCGGCGCAGTGGCGCCGACGCGATTCACCCCGGCTACGGCTTTCTTTCGGAAAACGCCGCGTTCGCCAGCGCCTGCGAGGCGGCCGGCCTGACCTTTATCGGCCCCAGCGCCGAAGCCATCGAACTGATGGGCAGCAAGCGCCTGTCCAAACTGGCGATGCTGGCCGCGGGCGTGCCGTGCATTGCCGGCTACCAGGGCGCCGAGCAGGACGATGCCCGCTTGCAGGCCGAGGCCGAACGCATCGGCTACCCGCTGATGATCAAGGCCAGCGCCGGTGGCGGCGGGCGCGGCATGCGCCTGGTGCAACAGCCCGCACAGCTGCAGGAGCAACTGCGCACTGCGCGCTCGGAAGCGCTGCATGCCTTTGGCAGCGATGAGTTGATTCTGGAACAGGCGTTGATCGAACCGCGGCACGTCGAGATCCAGGTGTTCGGCGACCAGCATGGCAACCTGATCTACCTCGGCGAGCGCGATTGTTCGATCCAGCGCCGGCATCAGAAAGTCATCGAGGAAGCGCCGTGCCCGGTGATGACCGCCGACCTGCGCCAGGCCATGGGCGAGGCCGCCTTGCAGGCCGGGCGCGCGGTCAACTATGTCGGCGCCGGCACCGTCGAGTTCCTGCTGGATGCCCGCGGGCAGTTCTATTTTCTGGAGATGAACACCCGCTTGCAGGTCGAGCACCCGGTCACCGAGCTGATCACCGGCCTCGATCTGGTGGCCTGGCAGCTGCAGGTCGCCGCCGGCCTGCCCCTGCCCTTGCGCCAGGAGCAGGTGCAGCTCACGGGCCATGCCATCGAAGTGCGGTTGTATGCCGAGGATCCGGCGCAGCAGTTTCTACCCCAGACCGGCCGGGTGCAGCGCTGGGAACCCGCCTCGGGCCCTGGGGTGCGCATCGACCATGGCCTGCTCGAGGGCCAATCGGTCAGCCCGTTCTACGATCCGCTGCTGGGCAAGCTCATTGCCCATGGCGCCACCCGAGAAGAAGCCCGGCGCAAGCTGCTGCGGGCGGTGGAGGATTCGGTGCTGCTGGGGCTGGCCAGCAACCAGCGGCTGCTGGCCAATCTGCTGGCCCATCCGGGATTTGTCAGCGGCCAGTTCAGCACCGCCTTCATTGCCGAGCACTGCGCCGATGACCCGAGCCTGCACGCCCTCGTCCCCAGACCCGAACAGCTGGCCATCGCCGCCGCACTGTTTTATCAACAGGCCAGCGGCGCCCATTCCCCAGGCCTGGCGGGCTGGCGCAACACCCCCAACCCGGCCCTGCACTACCGCCTGGGGCATGAGCTGCAAAGCTGGTCGATCGCGGTCAGCCCGTTGC
Organism: Pseudomonas sp. CF161; assembly: GCF_000416215.1. NCBI lineage: Bacteria > Pseudomonadati > Pseudomonadota > Gammaproteobacteria > Pseudomonadales > Pseudomonadaceae > Pseudomonas > Pseudomonas sp. CF161. The sequence goes on along the minus strand of NZ_ATLP01000112.1, from coordinate 158,136 downwards.
CGGCGAACAGGGTGCAGGTGCAACTGGCAGACCAGACGCTTCAGCTCAAATTGCTGGAGCAGGACGGGCGCTGGGCCCGGGTCGAGGTCAACGGCGTGCAGCGGCGCCATGCCTACCACATGCAGGGCGAGCACCTCTGGCTGGGCACCGCCCCCGGCAGCCTGCACCTGCAGGACCTGACCCACGCGCCGGTGGCCGGCCAGGCCAGCGCCGCGACGGGCACCCTCAAGGCGCCCATGGACGGGGCGATTGTCGATGTGCTGGTCAGCGAGGGCATGCCGGTGAGCAAGGGCCAACTGCTGCTGGTGCTGGAAGCGATGAAGATGGAGCACCCGCTCAAGGCCGGCATCGACGGAGTGATCAAACGGGTTCAGGTGAGCCTGGGCGACCAGGTGAAAAACCGCCAGATTCTGCTGGAGGTGGAATAAGCCGCTAGGCGGATACGCCGGCTTTGGCTACGCTCATGCCTCATCTGGATGTTCAAGGCTGGAATTTGCGATGCCCCACTGGCTGGTAATAGATCTGGAAGCCACCACCGATGAAGGCGGCTGGCCGGTGAGCGAGATGGAAATCATCGAGATCGGCGCCACCCTGGTGAACCGGGAAGGCCGCGAACTGGACCACTTTCAACGCTTCGTCCGGCCGTCGCGGCGGCCGATGCTCACGCCCTTCTGCCGTGAACTGACCCACATCACCCAGGCCAATATCGACGCGGCGACGCCCTTGAACGAGGTCTGGCCGCAGTTCGAGCGCTGGCTCAGCCCGCACCACGAGCGCTTGCACGGCTGGGCCAGCTGGGGCGATTACGATCGCCAGCAACTGCTGCAGGAATGGCAGCAACTGCACCTGCAAAGCCACCTGAGCCAGGTGCCCCACATGAACCTCAAGCAGCGCTTCGCCAAGGCCCGGCGCCTGGAACGGCCCATGGGCCTCAACAGCGCGCTGCAACTGGCGGGGATGCAGTTCAGCGGCCAGCAACACCGGGCCCTGGAGGACGCGCGCAATACCGCGCGCCTGCTGCCACTGATTCTTCCGGCCTGAGCCTGCGGGCAACAGGTGACGCCCCTAATGCCCTTGTGCATACTGGCCGACCTTTTTGACCCTTTTTCTAGAGGAATCGCCCATGTTTAAAGTCAACGAGTACTTCGACGGCACCGTCAAGTCGATTGCCTTCGGCACGGCCGAAGGTCCGGCCACCATCGGCGTCATGGCTCCGGGCGAATATGAGTTCGGCACCGCGCAACGGGAAATCATGCACGTGGTCTCCGGCGCCCTGACCGTCAAGCTGCCCGACAGCAACGGCTGGGAAACCTTCGCCGCCGGTAGCCAGTTCAATGTTCCGGCCAACAGCAAGTTCCAGCTCAAGGTCGCGGTCGATACCGCCTACCTGTGCGAGTACCGCGGCTGATCCGAACCCCAGACGCTGCGCAAAAAAAATGCCCGAATCCTGCGATACGGGCATTTTGCATTTCAGGGCCAGGGATTATTCGAGCACGGTGACCGTCATCCCGACTTCAAGCCGACCGTTGCTGTCGTTCACCAGGTTTTGCCCGAACATCGCACCGTCTTCCTCGGCCCGATACTGCTGCAGGGTGGCCAGAGGCTCGCGGTCGGCGCTGCGCTCGCCGGTCTGCGGATCGATGGTGGTGAGGATGCAGCGCGCGCATGGCTTGACCAGCCGAAACTCGATATCGCCGATTCGCACCCGCTTCCAGCCGTCCTCGGCATAGGCGCTGCTGCCCTCGATCACCAGGTTGGGTCGAAACCGCAGCATCTCCAGGGGGCGCCCCACACGCTGCGACAAATCTTCCAGGGACGCCTGGCCAATCAGCAACAACGGAAAACCATCGGCGAAGGCCACCTGATCGTCGTCCTTGCCGTAACCGGCCTCGGTGGTACGGGCTCGCTCCAGCGGCACCTGCACCAGGCGCGTCGGCTTGCCGACAAAATCGCTGACCCAGGCCGCAGCAGTCGCGCCGGCATCCGGCACGCGCAGGGTATCGCGCCAGATGGTCACTCCCCGCAGCTCGGCATCGGCGCCGGGCACGGCGACATCGATCGCGCTGTGCCCGGGGGCACTGAGGGTCAGGCCACCGCGTTCGTTATACAACGCCGAGAGTTGGCTCATCCGCGCCACGGCACGCTGCGTCAGGAAGCGGCCGCTGGCTTCATCCACCAGCATCCAACGTCGATCGCCATCCAGGCCCAGTTTGTCCAGGGTGATCTGTTGCAGGGACTCGCCCTGGCCGGACTTGAGGGGGTATCGATAAAGCGCGCTGAGACGCATGGCTGCTTCCTGGGGGGCAAAAACGCCACCTTATACCAGCCACCGGATGATGCAAGAAAACCCGCCACGGGCAGGCCTTGCGCCTGCCCGCAGCCGCCAGGTCAGGCCGGGACTTCGTCGAGCATCAGGCGCTGGCGCACCACGTCGACCAATTTGTCCGGCTGGAACTTGGAGAGGAAGTTGTCGCAACCGACCTTCTTCACCATCGAGTCGTTGAAGCTCCCGGACAGTGACGTGTGCAGCACCACATACAGGCCACGCAGGCGCGGGTCGTTGCGAATCTCGGTGGTCAGGCGATAACCGTCCATCTCCGGCATTTCCGCGTCGGTGAAGATCATCAGCAGCTTGTCGGTCATGACCACGCCGGTATCGGCCCAGGCCTTGAGCATATTCAGGGCCTTGAGGCCGTCACTGGCGATGTGCATCTTGACCCCGAGCTGGCCCAGGGTGTCGCGCAGTTGCGACAGCGCTACGTTGGAGTCATCCACCAGCAGCACTTCGCGACCACGGGCGCGTTCCAGCACCGGATCGTCGAGCTTGTCGCGGGAAACCTTGGCGTTGTAGGGCACGATCTCGGCCAGGACTTTCTCGACGTCGATGATTTCCACCAGTTGATCGTCGACCTTGCTGATGGCGGTCAGGTAATGCTGGCGGCCGGCACTGGTCGGTGGCGGCAGGATGGCTTCCCAGTTCATGTTGACGATGCGATCGACGCCGCCGACCAGGAAGGCCTGCACCGAGCGATTGTATTCAGTCACGATGATGGTGCTGTTTGGCCCCGGGATCAGCGGGCGCATGCCAATGGCCTGGGACAGGTCGATGACCGGCAAGGTCTGGCCCCGCAGGTTGACCACACCGCACACAAACGGATGGCGCTGGGGCATCAGGGTCAGCTTGGGCAGTTGCAGAACTTCCTGCACCTTGAAAACGTTGATCGCGAACAGCTGCCGCCCGGCCAGGCGGAACATGAGGATTTCCAGGCGATTCTCACCCACCAGCTGCGTACGTTGATCTACTGTGTCGAGAATGCCGGCCATTAAAGACTCCTGGGCGTGTTCTGATGAATTCACTAAAGGGAGTTATCGGCTGATACAGCCGGACCTTGACCCCCTTACAAAATGCCACGTAAACCCATTGATGTCACATTAACATCATGGTTTACTGCGGTCGTCATCTCACACGAACAAGACATTACTGGCGCCGACTACAAAGCGCCGGCAAAGTTCCTGCGTCTAGGGGAATCCCCTAGGAACAATCAGGACCAACCTGATATTCGCAGTATCCAATAGCCATTAATGTGACGCCATTCTCATTGCATGAATGGAGTCAGGCTTTTGTGTGCGACCGCAGGAACACAGCTTGAGACCCTCTCAAGCCCCACCGTCCTTGATATTCCAGCGCACGAGCCCTCGCTTGTCAGCGGCGCTGACGGTGCCTGCCTTTGCAGATTCGGCCACTCCCTGCCCACTCCCGTCGCCCCATCAGTTGCACTGGCTCGCAGCACGCTCGGCCTCATGGGCATCCTCAAGGCCCTGATCGGCCGTACCCTTCCATTACCTGGCGTCCCGTCGTGGAGATCCGCATGCTGAAGGAAGGCAAAGAAGGGTATCAGCCGTTGTCGGAGTTCCTCGCCGAAGCCGAGAGGCTGCTGGCCAAGTCCGAAGATTGCCTGAATCACCTGCACCTGATCAGCAACGATGAAGAAGCCATCCAGTGCCTGCGCGACTCCCTGCTCACGCTGGCCAACATCACGTACGCCAGGGATGTAGAGCCTCTCAGTGATTTTGCCCGGTGCGTCCATGAGGTACTGGACCGGTCCCGAAACTCGATGGACCTGGGTCAACAGGTGCTGCTCGCACTCAAGGACTGCCTGACACTGATGGCCTGGCAGCTGGAACTGGTCGACCCCACCAGCGGCCAACTGAATATGGACGAAAGCGAACAAAGCCTGCTGCTCGATGCCCTTGCCTTACAGCTGGATCAGTACCCTCCCCGGCGGATCTCCCTAGGCACGCCCTACCAAACGCCCTCTATCTCCAAGCGAAACATCTGAAGGCGCGGCCAATCATTTCGACTTCGGGCCTGCTCAAACAGCCCATTGCGCATTTTGAGCGCGATGTCGCCATTGAATACTTCATATCCCTCAGCGACAGACTCAATTATTAGCAGCGTTAACTAAGGCCCATTATCGGACTGCAAGTTAAGCGTGCTATCGCCTAATAAAACCCCAATGAAATCAATTAGATATTTCCCAGCTTCAAGTAAGACAAAATGGAACATCCGTCCCACAGCTAATAAACCTGACTTCCCAGACATATAAGTTGCCTATTTGCCAACGCGACCAACGGTATTCGAAGTGGTATTATGCGACCCACTAGATGCATTAAGTGATGGCAAAGTGCCTTTATTCAGAACCTGAACAATGCTGGCTCGCGACTTAAAGAGCGTGCTGGTTTTTAACCTTGCCCGTTCAAACAGCACCGCTTTTCAAACCGGGTCCCGTCGCGCTTGATGACCGGGCTCCCCGTACTGAACATTTATTGGCTTCATATGCTATGCACGCCAGCCTCAAGTCCTTTATCACCTGGTCGCGCCCTCATAAAAACCTGCTGTGGCTGAGCCTGTTGCTGTGCTCATGCGCGGCCGTCGCCAATCTGGTGATCTACTGCCTGGCCAGTACCCTGCCGACGGCCCTGCTCGTGTTGAATATGGCGGCGCTGGCCTGTACCTGGATCCAGTACGGCTATACCCGCAAGTCGATCGAGTTCCAGCCCCAGGAGCTGGCCGACCGCCTGCTGGAAGTCCAGGAAAACGAACGCCATCGCCTCAGCCGCGAACTGCATGACGATATCGGGCAACTGCTGACCGCCGCCAAGCTGCAAAACGAATGGCTCAAGCGGCGCCTGCCTGAAGACCTGCACAGTCACTGTGCGGCCCTGGGCGCCACGCTGGATGAGACCCTGGCCAAGGTGCGCGACGTCTCGGCCATTCTCAACCCCCGGCAACTCAACAGCCTGGGGCTGGAAGCCAGCCTGCGCGCGCACCTGCTCAAGACCCTGGAAAACACCCCGGTGCACTGGAGCCTGGAATGCCAGCAGCACTTGACCGGGATCCCCGAGGAAATGGCCGTGGCAGCCTTTCGGGTTACCCAGGAAGCCGTCACCAATATCTTGCGTCATGCCCAGGCGCAAAACCTGCTGGTGCGCCTGCAGCGCTTGCCGCAGGGACTGTCATTGCTGATCAGCGACGATGGCCGGGGTTTTGCCCCGGCGGCCAACCCGGGTGCCCAGGGGCAACGGGGCATGGCCGGCATGTCCGAGCGCATCGCACAACTGGGCGGCACCTTGAAAATCACCAGCCAGTCCGAGCAGGGAACACAGATTGAAGCACTCTTCCCCTGGGCTCCCAGGGCACTCGAACGGGCCAGCAAGAATAAGGTTTTACATTGACCTGTAATTTACTTCTCGTGGATGACCACTCGCTTATCCGGGCCGGCGTGCGAGCCCTGGTCATGGACATACCCGGCTACGCGGTAATCGGCGAGGCCAGCGACGGCACCCAGCTGCTGGAGCTGGTTGAACAACTGCAGCCGGATATCGTGCTGCTGGATATTTCCATGAAAGACACCGGTGGCCTCGAAGCCTTGCAACGACTCAAGGCGGTACGTCCGCTGAGCAAGGTGCTGATCCTGTCGATGCACACCGACCCGGCCCTGATCATGCAGGCGCTGGAGTCCGGCGCCCATGGCTACCTGCTCAAGGACACCACCGCCACCGAACTCGAACACGCCCTGCAAGCCCTGCGCAACAACGAGCGCTACCTGAGCCCGGCCATCGCCCACACGGTGATCAACCAGGCCCTCACCCGGGTCCAGAAGCAGCAGCCGGAACAGGCCGACACCCACAACCTGACCGCGCGCCAGCTGGAAATCCTGCGCCTGATCGTGCGCGGCAAGTCGACCCGGGAGATCGCCCAGGGCCTGGGCCTGAGCATCAAGACCGTGGAAACCCACCGCTCGCAGATCATGAAGCGCCTGCAGATCTACGACGTCGCGGGCCTGGTGCTGTTTGCCGTGCGCGAACAGATCATCAGCCTCGACGACTAGTGCGCCAGACGCTGGCCGAGCAAGGGTGAACCCGCCGGCAAATGCACGCGCAGCGCCCCAGGCCGGGCGCAGAAACGCAGGCTGTCGCCCTTCAGCGGCTCGCCGTCGAGGTTGATGTCCAGGCCTTCGCTGACTTTGATCTCGACCCACGGCAAGCGCGCCCGGACAAACATGTTGTCCAGGCCAAAGCCCCCGGCCAACAGGTCCTTCAAGGTCCCGACCAGTTCCTGCGGTGCCGGCAGGATGCTGATATCCAGCAGCCCGTCATCGGCCAGCGCATTCGGGCACAGCACATGCCCCCCACCCGCCTGGCGCCCGTTGCCGATCCCCAGCGCCAGCAACTCGCCGCGCCAGTGGAAATCCGGCCCCTGCAACTCGCCGTAGGCCGCATGCAGCTCGCTGAAACGGGACAGACCGGTAAACAGATAAGCCGCACCGCCCAGGACTTTCTTCAGGTCTTCGGACGTATTGGCGGTCACCTGGCTGCCAAACCCGCCGGTGGCCATGTTCAGGAACACCTGGCCGCCGACTTCCCCCAGATCGATCGCCTGGGGCGCGACATCGAGCAAGTCCAGCGCGGCTTCCGGCTCCAGGGGGACACCGGCCGCGCGCGCGAAATCATTGGCCGTGCCCAACGGCAACAGAACCAGGCTGGCCTCGCCGGCATGCCCGGCCATGGCCTCGGCGATATCGCGCAAGGTGCCATCGCCGCCACCGGCAATCAGCTGTGGATAACCTGCGGCCAGGGCTTCACTCACCAGGCGCTGGGCGTCGCCCGCCTCCCAGGTCAGACGTACGGCCAGTTCCCAACCCTGCTCACGCTTGCGTTCGACGGCATTGCGTACTTGTTCGTTGAGGGCTTGCTTACCGTGTAAAATCAACAGCGCTTTGCGCTCGCTCATCCGTCGTCACTCCTGTCAGTCGAAGGTTGCTGCTGGATGTTGACCACCGGACGAGGAAAAAAGCCCGTGGTTGGCCATTTAATTCATCACCTTCGTCGATTCCTGTGGAAAAACCGCGCATCACACTCGTACCAGGGCGGCTCGCCCTTACCCAGCGTAGGCCGCCGGCCCAGGTTTTGTGCGCGCATGGCGTCACAAACCATTTCGCTTTTACTCGGCGCAGCCCTGGCAGCGCACCTGACCCCTGAGGCCTTCTGAGTGAGCACTCTGATTCCCTGCATCATCGCCGGCGGCGCCGGGACCCGGTTGTGGCCCGTTTCCCGGGAGGCCCTGCCCAAACCCTTCATGCGCTTGCCCGACGGCGAAAGCCTGCTGCAAAAAACCTTCGCCCGCGCGAGCGGGCTGGATGACGTCGGCCGACTGCTGACGGTAACCCGGCGGGAAGTGCTGTTTAACACCCTCGATGACTACCGCCCCCTGAACCGCCGCCAGCTGGAACTGGATTTCATCCTCGAGCCTTTCGGCCGCAACACCGCGCCAGCAATCGCCGCAGCCGCCCTGCACGTGCGCCGCCACTATGGCGAGGACGCCCAGTTGCTGGTGCTGCCGGCCGATCACCTGATCACCGAGCTGGACGCCTTCGCCACCGCGGTAAGTCGCGCTCGGACACTCGCCGAACAGGGCTGGCTGGTGACCTTCGGCCTGGTTCCTCAGCGCGCTGAAACCGGCTTCGGCTACATAGAAAAAGGCCCGGCACTGGACGATGCGAGCTTTCAGGTCGCACGTTTTGTCGAAAAACCCGACGCGATGACTGCCCAGGCTTATGTCGACAGCGGTCGCCACCTCTGGAATGGCGGCATGTTCTGCATGCGCGTCGACACCCTGCTGGAACAATTGCGCGAGCATGCGCCCGAGGTGCTGACCCGCGTGCAAGAGTGCCTGGCGCTCAGCCACAGCCGCCAGGGTCCTGGTGAGCGGCACCTGGAACTCGATGCGGACAGCTTCGCTTGCGTACCGGATATTTCCATCGACTACGCACTCATGGAGCGCTCGCACAAGGTGGCCGTAGTGCCCTGCCAACTGGGCTGGAGCGATATCGGCTCGTGGCAGGCGGTGCGCGAACTGAGCCCGGTCGACGCCCACGGCAACCAATGCCAGGGGGAAAACGTGTTGCTGGACGTCAGCAACTGCTACATCGATGCTCCGCGGCGCCTGGTGGGTGCGATCGGCCTGGACAACCTGATCATTATCGACACCCCGGATGCCCTGCTGATCGCCGATGGCGCACGCAGCCAGGACGTCGGGGTCATCGCCCAGGCCCTGAAGCGCCAGGGCCATGACGCTTATCGCCTGCACCGCACCGTCAGCCGACCCTGGGGCACCTACACGGTTCTGGAAGAAGGCCCGGGGTTCAAGATCAAACGCATCGTGGTGCAGCCCCGCGCCTCACTCTCGCTGCAACTGCACCATCACCGTAGCGAGCACTGGATAGTGGTCAGCGGCACGGCCCAGGTCACCCATGGCGAGCAGGCGTTCGTGCTGAAAACCAACGAATCGACCTTTATCAAACCGGGCCGCCCGCACCGCCTGGTCAACCCGGGGGCTGACGAACTGGTGATGATCGAAGTGCAAAGCGGCGAGTACCTGGGGGAGGATGACATTGTGCGTTTCACCGACGCCTATGGACGCACCCCCGACGAAAAAGGGCCGGCCTGATCCGGTCAGCTGGATTCTCTCGGCGAGGCTCCAGCTTTCGTACGGACTCTATTTACTTTTCTTACAACAGATTGGGAATTGCCTGAATTGACCCCATCCCGGCAATCGAAGATGGTTCAGGTCAGGCGAACGGCGCCTGTTACAGGGACGTGAACATCATGAATGACAAGCAACTTTTCGAGGGCTCGAACTCCGGCCTCAATCGCCGATCCGCCCCTAACCTGTGGTTGGCGCCCAAGCCTGTGCAGGTGGCGGGCGGGGCCATGCGCTCGACCATCGAACTCAAGGCCGGCAAGGGAAAATGCCTGCGCCTGTTGAAAAGGCTCGCCTGGGCCGGCCTGGCCGTGGCCCTGCTGACGGGGCTGCTGAGCTGGGGCATCAACAGCCGCTTCGGCTTGCTGCTGTTGCTCTTGCTGCGCTAGTCGCCTGGCCTTGCCGACACACGCCCGACCATGATCCGGCCGGGCATGTCTGTCGTCATTTCAACCGAGCACTTCACTCAAGGGAATGAAGTTGACCCAATCGCCCTCGACCAGGGTGCGGCCCTCGAGCACCTCGACCAGCCCTTCGGCCCAGGCAGCGCTGCGCAACACACCGGAGCTCTGGTTGCGGTAAATCACCGCCCGACCTTGCTCCATCCGCCCACGCAGGTACTCACGCCGGTTACCGGGCTTGGCCCAGGCAAACCCCGCAGGTACCTGAAACTGCAACGGCAGCACATCGCGTACACCCTGCCGGCGCAACAGATAAGGCCGGGCCAGCAAGGCAAAGGTCACCAGGGTCGACGCCGGGTTACCCGGCAGACCGATGACCGGCACCCCGCGAAAATGCCCAAAGGTCAGTGGCTTGCCAGGCTTTATCGCCAGCTTCCACAACGCCAGTTCACCTTCCTCGCGCAAGGCGATGCCGAGGAAATCCGCTTCACCCACCGAGACGCCGCCGGTGGATAAAATCAGGTCGACATCGGACAGCTCGGCCAGGCGCTGGCGCGTGGTCGGCAGGTCATCGGGAAGAATCCCGGCGTCTACCACCTCACACCCCAGGCGTTGCAGCCAACTGCAGAGCAGGACCCGATTACTGTTATAGATCTGCCCCGGCCCCAGGGCCTGGCCCGGCTCAACCAGCTCGTCACCGGTAGACAACACCGCGACGCGCACCGGGCGCACCACCTCAAGCTCGGCGCAACCGAGGGACGCGGCCAGCCCTTGCTCGATAGGCCCCAGGCGCGTGCCGGCCACCAGCACCGTCTCGCCTACGGTGGTTTCCTGGCCCTGAGGGCGAATGTTCTGCCAGGGGCTCATCGGCTCGCTGAACAGCACTCGCTCATCTGCCTGGACCTGGGCGTTTTCCTGCATTTCTACACAATCGGCACCCGCCGGCACCGGCGCACCCGTGAAAATGCGCGCACAGGTGCCAGGCTTCAGCGGTTCGGGCGCCTGCCCGGCGAAGATCCGCTGGCTGACCGGCAGCGGCTCGCCGTGCCAATCCGCAAGACGCAAGGCATAGCCATCCATCGCACTGTTGGGCCATGGCGGCAGGTCCAGGGTGGAAACCAGGTCATCGGCCAACACTCGCCCCTGGGTCTGGGCCAGGGGCAAGCGTTCACGCTCAAGAATCGGCGCCGCTTCGGCCATCGCCAGCAACTGTGCCAAGGCCTCTTCCACCGGCAGCAAGGCGCCGGTCTTGCCGGGCTTACCCACGGGATTCACAGGGTGCGGCCTGCTTCAAATGGGGAACGAAGTTGCATGGCCGATGGCGCGAGTCCAACTGCTCGGCGAGGATCCCGTCCCAGCCGGTGCGCACGGCATTGGTCGAACCCGGCAGGCAGCAGACCAGCGTACCGTTGGCCAGCCCGGCCAGGGCCCGGGACTGCACTGTGGAAGTGCCGATATCGGCCACCGAGATCTGCCGGAACAGCTCCCCGAAACCATCGACCTGCTTGTCCAGCAGGCAACTGACCGCTTCCGGCGTGCTGTCGCGGCCGGTAAAGCCCGTACCGCCGGTGATCAGCACCACCTGCACCACGTCATCGGCAATCCAGGTCGCCACCTGCGCGCGAATCTTGTAGAGGTCGTCTTTAAGCAGAACCCGTGCGGCGAGGTTATGCCCGGCGGCGCTCAGGCGATCGACGAAGACCTGACCGGAGGTATCGGTCTCCAGGGTGCGGGTATCACTGACCGTCAGCACGGCAATGTTCAGTGCTGCGAAAGGCACATCAGCCTTGGCTTTCATAGGCTCGATCCAGTTGTAGGAGAAACGGCCCGGTGTTATATCACAGCGCTCTCTTTGACTGCCGCTACGGAGACCTGCCATGACCTCGCGCCTGCCCACACCGCCCTGTTCGATCCTGCTCCTGGCTGGCGGACGAGGGCAACGCATGGGCGGCCAGGACAAAGGCTTGATCGAATGGCGCGGGGAGCCGCTGATCGCCCATTTGCAACGCCTGACCCGTGGCTTGAGCGACGACCTGATCATCTCCTGCAACCGCAACCTGGAGCTGTACGCCAGCTATGCCGATCAGTTGGTGCACGACGACAGTCAGGACTTCCCCGGGCCGCTGGCGGGGATTCGCGCCGGGCTCAAGGCTGCGCGCCATGAGCGGTTGCTGGTACTGCCCTGCGATGTGCCCCAGGTCGACACCGAACTGCTGCTGCAGATGCTGCAAACCGCCAGTGCCCACCCAGGCAAACCGCTGATGCTGCGCCAGGGCGAGCACTGGGAGCCCCTGTTGTGTGTCATCCCGACATCACTGCTAGCGGACGTGGAACGGGCTTGGCTGGAAGGTCAACGCAGCCCCGGAAAAGTCATGCGGGACCTGGGGTGCGTGGCCCTGCAATGCCCGGAAAATGATGCACGGCTGGCTAACCTGAACACGCCTGAGCTGTTACACCAGCACAACAGAGTGGCAGAATGACGCTAGTAAGGAACTTGCTGACGCTGTATACGTCTGAACATCAGCACTCAAAGTATTCAATTTCGGAGACATGCAATGACTCAACGGACTCTCGCCACGCTCATGCTCGCACTGGGTATCGCCACTCTTGCCGGTTGCGCCTCGCCTACAGTGATCACCTTGAATGACGGTCGCGAAATCCAGGCCGTCGATTCACCTAAGTTCGACAAGGATTCGGGCTTCTACGAATTCGAACAACTGGACGGCAAGCAAACACGCATCAACAAAGATCAGGTTCGTACCGTCAAAGAGCTGTAAGCCCACCGGCTTGCGCCCGACTGACATAAAGCCCGCCTTGCGCGGGCTTTATTCTATGCAAGGCACTGAAATCCAGCGCCGTGCCCCCTACCAGTCCAGGCGGATGCGACTTTCGAACTCACGCTCCTGCCCCGTCAGCGGGTCGACAAAACGCAGGCCCTGGGCCAGTAACTTGAGCGGCTTGGCATAGTCGTCCTCGGCGTCCTTGAGCACCTGTGGATAAAACGGGTCATTGCAGATCCCCGCCCCCAAGGCACTCATGTGCACCCGCAGCTGGTGCTTCTTGCCCGTCACCGGGTACAGCCCGTAGCGCCAGAGCTCGCCGTTTTTTTCCCGAACCTCCACCGCCGTTTCGGTATTACTGACGCCGGCGCCTTCCTGCATGCGGAAGAACGGCTCGCCCTCTACCAGGCGACTCTTGTGCACCAGGGGAAAGTCATGTTGCGGCAACGCCCGGGCAATGGCCTCGTAGCGTTTTTCAATCTGCCGCGTGGGAAACAACGATTGATAGGCCGAACGGCTATGGGGGTTGGCGGAGAACAGCACCAGCCCTGCGGTGTGCCGATCGATACGGTGCAAGGGCACCAGGTGGGGGTTGTCCAGACGCCGGATCAATCGGCGCAGTAGCGTCTGCTCGACGTACTCGCCTGCCGGCGTGACCGGCAGAAAATGCGGTTTATCGGCCACGACCAGATGCTCGTCGGCGAACAGGATCGACTCCTGCACCGGTATCACCTTTTCGTCCGGCACTTCGCGAAAATAGTGAATTCGCAAGCCTTCGCGGTACACCAGGTCAATGCCGACAGGCTGCCCCTGCCCGTCAAGCACCCGCCCGCGGGCAATGCGGTCGAGCCACTGCTCGCGGCTGATGGTGCTGAAGTGATCACAGAGGCAATCGAGCACTGTCGACCAGGAACCTGGAGGCAGGTACAAGGTGCTGGCCTGGTGCTGCGCGGCATTGAAAGGTGCGGAAGACATACGAAAAGCTCGAGCCGTTAATGCAAAGGCGCATTATCCGGCAAGGGCTGCGAGGAGCCTAGGGGAGTTTGCACAAGCGAATCAAGCGTGCCCGACCTTGGCTTGCGCCGCTGCATCGGTGAACTCCTTGAGCCAGCGCAGCACATCCACCGCCTCCCAACGCCCTGGATCGTAGAGCGCATAAAGCAGGCCCTGGTAGCCCACCACATCCAACTGGCGGTGGTAGCCGGCGCGCTGAAACAAGGCTTCGATTTCGGCGAAGCAGGTGTTGAAGTGCAACTTGTTGAACGGTGTCTTGCCTTCGGTGACCAGGCCATCCAGGCGCAGTTCGAGCACCGCCTCATGCACCACATCGGCCGACATGCGGTTCACACTGCTTTTCAGTTGTTCGACATTAACCATCATCTATCCCTTCCCTTCTTCATTCGTCCCCTGCCTGCACCCTCTGCACGGCAAGATCATCCACGGCCCACATAGCTGACCACCCACAGCACCACCCCCCAGATCTACAGCGACTCCTGATCATTCAGCGCAACCGACGGTATCGACGGGCGCGCAGCCTTGAGCAGCAGGCCGCCCCGGGGATCGGGCGCCAGCAGGCGCAGGCTGAAGCGACTTTCACCATCGAGATGGACCACGACATAGTGTTCCGCGACCGGGGTCGCCGAGCGATCGACAATCAAGCGGTCACCGGGGTAAATGCCAAACCCGAGCAAGCTGTCGTCGTCGACCAGCACTGCGCGGATCTGCGGGGCGCCCAGGCCCACGGTACGGTCCAGGGAAAACCCGTTCAGCAGCGCCTGTTCATCCGCGACAATGCTGGAATCAGCCCGCGACTCTCCGGGCTCGGGCAGCAAGTGCTGCAAGCGCTCGGCACGGGCAAGAATGGTCAACGACATGGCAGGGCACCCCAAATACTGTACAGGCATACAGTAAACGAATTATCGGGTTGTTGCCAACGGATTAGCAGGCGCGCGACAGGCGGGGAGCCAGGGCGCGTTGCCCTCAGCGCAGGAAGGCCACGACCTGTTCGGCCTCGAAAGGCCAGTCCAGCTCGGCACCGGTGTCTACCCGGCGCAGTACCGGAATGCGCAAGCCATAAGCCTCGAACAGGGCCTCGCTGTCGGCGATGTCCACCAACTCGACCAGCAACCCATGCTCGACCAGCGGCATCAATTCTGCTTCGGCGAGCTCACACAGGTGGCAACCAAGGGTGCCGAACAACTGGCATTCAGGAGGCATGACGCACAGACCAAAAAAAGGAACAGGGGCGTTATTCTAGGCCTGTCGCCCATGCTCGTCGACCCAGGCCCGGGCCGCATTACAGCCCAAATCCGGGTCTCGCCGGCGCCCTCGAATCCGCCTGCCGGACCACTCATTCCGACATTCCCGGCAAAACATGACCTATATCAGCTCACGCCCAGGGCGATTGCGCGACCCTCGCGGCTTTTTTGCCTCTAGGCTGTACCCCCACGTGCGCCCCCCTGTCCGGAGATACCTGTGTTTGCCAATCTGTTGATCATTCTCGCCTCGTCGCTGGTGGTGATAGCCCTGTTCCGGCGCCTGCGCCTGCCGCCGGTACTGGGCTACCTGTGCGTCGGCCTGCTGGTGGGCCCTACGGCATTCGACTGGGTGAATGACAGCGAAGACCTGCCGGACCTGGCCGAATTGGGGGTGGTGTTTCTGCTGTTTTCCCTGGGGCTGGAATTCTCCCTCTCGAAAATGCTCGCCCTGCGCCACGTGGTGTTCGGCCTGGGGAGCTTGCAGGTGCTGTGCTGCGGCGTATTGCTGGGCGGCCTGCTGGCGATCTTCGGCATGCCCCTGGGCGCGGCACTGATGCTCGGCACCGGCCTGGCCCTGTCATCGACGGCGATTGTCAGCAAGGAACTGACCAGCCTGGGGGAAATCTTCAGCAGCCACGGCCAGAACGCCATCGGCGTGCTGCTGTTTCAGGACGTGGTTGCGGTGTTGCTGCTGACCCTGGTCCCGGTGTTCGCCGGCCACAGCGAGCAGGCCTGGTACTGGGCCTTGCCGAGCACCCTGGGCAAGACCGTGGTGTTGTTTGTTGGCCTGCTGCTGGCCAGCCGCTGGTTGCTGCCCCGCTTGTTTCACGAGGTGGCCGCCTCCCATTCCGCCGAGCTGTTTGTACTGCTGGCGCTGGTGATCGTGCTGCTGACCGCCTGGCTGACCCACCTGCTTGGCCTGTCCCCGGCCCTGGGTGCATTTCTTGCCGGGATGCTGCTGGGCGAAAGCCATTACCGGCACCAGATCGAGGCCGACATCCGGCCGTTTCGCGACATCCTGCTGGGCCTGTTTTTCGTCAGTATCGGCATGTTGATTGACCTGCAATTGTTCGCCAGCCACGGGCTGCTGATTCTCGGCCTGACCCTGGCGCTGCTGCTGATCAAGGGGTCGGTGGTGGCGATCCTGCTCAAGCTGCGGGGCAGCGATGGCGAAACCGCCTGGCGCAGCGGCCTGGCCCTGGCCCAGGGCGGCGAGTTCTGCTTTGCCCTGATGGCGCAGATGCAACAAGGCCAGTTGATGCCCGCCGAGATCAGCGGCCTGCTGCTGGCCGCGACGTTCTGCTCGATGTTGCTCACGCCCCTGCTGTTGCGGGCGGCGCCGGCGATTGCCGCACGCTTGCACCGCAAGCCGAACCAGGAAGCCCGGCTCGAAGAAATCAGCGCCCTCACCGCCGAACTGCAAGGGCACGTGGTGATTTGCGGTTATGGCCGCGTGGGCCAGTCGATCGGGCGCTTTCTGCGCCGCGAGCAGCAGCACTTCATCGCCCTGGATGACGACCCGGTGCGGGTCCAGGAAGCGGCGGCGGGTGAAAGCTGCGTGCATTACGGCGACTCACGACGCGGCGACCTGCTCACTGCCGTCGGCCTGGAACGCGCCCGGCTGGTAGTGATTGCGGTGGATAAGACCGATATCGCCCTGCTGGTGCTCAAGGAGGCCCGGCGCCTGAACCGCCAGGTGCCGATCCTGGTGCGGACCCGGGATGACAGCCAACTGGCCGAACTCAAGGCCGCCGGCGCCAGCGAAGTGGTGCCCGAACTGCTGGAGTCGAGCCTGATGCTCGCCTCCCATGCCCTGATCATGCTCGGCGTGCCCGAACAGCAGGTGCAGGCCAAGGTCGACGATGTTCGCCGCGACCGCTACCAGTTGCTTCACGGTTTCTACCACGGTGCGCAGAGCAACCTCATGGACAACAACGGCCAGCCCCGGGTGCTCAAGCATGCGGTCAACCTGGGGCCCGACGCCCACGCCTGCTACCTGCCCTTGAGCGCCCTGGGCCTGGAACAACTGGGGGCCCAGGTGCAGAGCATCCAGCGCGACAGCAAGGAACTCTCGGCCGACACCGCGACCCGTCTGCAGCCCGGCGATACCCTGGTGCTGTGCGGGCCTCTGGGGGCAATCGAAGCCTGCGAGGCACGGCTGCTCAGCGGCCTGTAGCCCGCGCCAGCACACGCCGGGGAACGCTCGCGGTCAGTCCTGGCTGACCGCGCCGATCTTGTGCAGCGACAGGTCGGCGCCGTAATACTCCTCTTCCTGGCTCAGGCGCAGGCCGTGGCAGGCCTTGATCGTGCCGTACACGGCAAAGCCGCCGAGCAGCGCCACCGTCACCCCGAGGGCGGTGCCGATCAATTGGCTGGCCAGGCTGACCCCGCCCAGGCCACCGAGGGCGCTCTGGCCGAAGATCCCGCAGGCGATGCCGCCCCACACCCCACACAAACCGTGCAATGGCCAGACGCCCAGTACATCGTCGATCTTCCATTGGCTCTGCGCGGCGATAAAGCACCAGACAAACAAGGCGCCGGCAATGGCCCCGGTGACCAGCGCCCCCACCGGGTGCATCAGGTCGGATCCGGCACAGATCGCCACCAGGCCGGCCAATGGGCCGTTGTGCAAAAAGCCCGGGTCATTGCGCCCGACAATCAACGCCGCCACGGTGCCGCCGACCATCGCCATCAGCGAGTTGACCGCCACCAGGCCACTCACGCCTTGCAGGGTCTGGGCGCTCATCACGTTAAAGCCGAACCAGCCGACAATCAGAATCCACGAGCCCAGGGCCAGAAACGGAATGCTCGAAGGCGCAAACGCCACCAGCTTGCCGTCGCGATAGCGGCCATTGCGCGGGCCCAGCAACAGCACCGCCGCCAGCGCCAGCCAGCCGCCCATGGCGTGCACCACCACCGAGCCGGCAAAGTCGTGGAAGCCGGCGCCAAAGCGCGCCTGCAACCAGGCTTGCAGGCCGAAATTGCCATTCCAGACCATGCCTTCGAAAAACGGATAGATGAAGGCCACGATCAGCGCCGTCGCACACAGTTGCGGCACGAAGCGCGCCCGCTCGGCGATGCCACCGGAAATGATCGCCGGAATCGCCGCGGCAAACGTCAGCAGGAAAAAGAACTTCACCAGGCCGTAGCCATGATCGGCGCTGAGCACCGCCGCCGGCTGCAGGAAGCTGACGCCGTAGGAGATCCAATAGCCTATAAAGAAATAGGCCAGGGTCGAGATCGCGAAGTCACTGAGGATCTTCGACAGGGCATTGACCTGATTCTTCTGGCGCACGGTGCCGACTTCAAGGAAAGCAAAGCCGGCGTGCATGGCCAGGACCATGACCGCGCCAATCAGGATAAACAGCGAGTTGGAAGCATGGACCAGACTGTCCACAGCGCTTTGCAAATTTTCCATGGGGTTGGCAGACCTGATATCAGCAATAGACCCCTGATGCTGTGGACCCGGCTACTTGCACCAAGTTGGCACCCACCACCCCTTTGCAGGGGCATTGGCGAACCGTTTTGGCGCAGAGGCTGCGTCGAGGCAAATCGTGCTTGGGGATCAAAGGTTCGATTTTTGGTTTTTTAGGCTAAGGTTTGACGCGCCTTGCGGGTGCGGGTGCGCGTTTTCAGCGCAATCGCCCGAGATTGCGCACCACGACAAAGCAAAAGCTGTACCAGAGATTTGCACTGAACCTTCAGCCAAGGCTCATACTCGAAACACTCACAAGCCACTACGGAGATAACCATGGCCAGCAAAACGGCAAAGACTGCTCAAGAAATACTGATGGCGGATTTTCAGGCACTGGTCAGTGACACGGAACGTCTGCTGGAACACACCGCGACCCTGGCCGGCGATCAGGCCGACGAGTTGCGCGGGCAGATCCACGACAGCCTGTTGCGCGCCCGCGAAACCCTGCAACTGACTGAAGACTCCCTGCGCGAACGCGGCAAGGCGGCGGTCACGGCCACTGAAGACTATGTCCAGTCCAACCCCTGGCAGTCGGTCGGCATCGCGGCAGGCGTGGGCTTTTTGATTGGCTTGCTGGCGACACGGCGCTGATATGGCTATCGGAGATTCCGACTCGCCCGCAGCGGGCGCCAGCTCCTCATCGCGGCGCCTGGGCGCTGCTTTCCTGGGTTTGTTGCACAGCCACGTCGAGCTGTTCGGCATCGAACTGCAAGAGCAGAAATCGCGCACCGTAAGCCTGTTGCTGTTTGCCGGGCTGGCCCTGGTGTTCGCCTTGCTGTTGCTGGTGGGGCTCTCGGCGCTGGTGTTGATCCTGCTCTGGGACACCTACCGCCTGGCCGGCATCATCGGACTCTGCGTGTTCTACAGCCTGGCCGCGCTGTTTTGCGCCATGCGCCTGCGAGCCGCGATCTTCGATGAGTCCTCGCCCTTCCACGGCACCCTCGAAGAACTCGCCAACGACCGGGAGCGCCTGCTGCCATGAACCTGCCCGAGATTCCGCAAAACAGCTCCCGCCGGGAAATGCGCAAGGCACTGATCCGCTTGCGCATGGAAATGCATCGCCAGGAAATCCGCCACGAATCCCAGCAACTGCTCCAGCCCTTGCAGCGCATGCGTGGGCTGGGTCAAAGCTGGCAAGCCGGTTTGGGTATCAAGCACGCGCCGTTATGGGGCGTGGCTGCGGTGACCCTGCTGGGCTTTTTCACCGGCAAGGGGGCCAAGGGCGGCGGCGTCAGCAGCCTGACCCGGATAGTCCGCCTGGGCACCACCCTGGTGCCGCTGATCAAACTGGTCATGCAAGGCTCATCGCGTAAAAACTAGTCAGTCTGAATCTGGCTGCATTCTTGCTAAGCATCCTCGATCGGCCCCTTTATCAAAGGGGCCGTTTCCTGCCTGTCCAACCGACAGTCGCCGGCTTCAAATCCAACAAGACTCACTTAAGGAGGCCATGTGATCGACGGGCAACCGCTCGCCTGCTTTCAGCCATTCATCGATACCGCCACCGGGCGTATCGCGGGTGTCGAAGCCCTGGGGCGCCTGCGCCAGGCTGATGGCCAACTGGCTTCGGTCGGTCCTTTGTTCGCCGACTCCAGAACCCCTTCGACCGCCCTGCGCCGCCTTGATCGCCTGATTCGCGACAACGCCCTGGGCCGCTTGCACGAAGCGCCCGAGGAGTGGTTCCTGAGCCTGAATATCTCGCCGCGCTGGATCAGCCGCCTGCGCAGCGGCCAAGCCCTGCCGAGCCTCAAGCAGTTGCAGCAACATGGGGTCGACCCACAGCGCATCGTCTTCGAGATCACCGAACTGGGCGGCAACAGCCAGCGCCTGGCCGAAGTGGTGGCGCGTTATCGCGAGGCCGGGGCGCGTATCGCCATCGACGACTTCGGCGCCGGCTACTCCCAGCTCGATCGGGTGCTGGCCCTGCAACCGGATATCCTCAAGCTCGATATGCGCCTGTTCCAGGCGGCGGCCCGAGGGGGTCCGAGCAGTGACGTGGTCAAGGCCCTGGCACAAATGGCCGAGAAGACCGGCTGCTGGATCATCGCCGAAGGGGTGGAGACCGAGGCCGAGCTGAATTTCGCCCTGGAGTGCGGTTCGCGCTATGTGCAGGGGTTTCTGTTTGCCCGCGCCGAGGAACATTTTTTCGCCAGCGACGCCTTTGTCGCACCGTTCGCCCGACTGCGCGAGCGCTACGTGCAGCACAAGCTCGGCGAGCGCAATCGGTTGATGGTGATGCGCCAGCAACTCGCCGAGCTGATGGCGATTCTGCAAGCCTGGGCCCAGGCCCAGGCACCGATCAGCCAGCTGCCACAGTTGCAGGCATTCCCCTGGCTGCTGCGCTTCTATCAATGCGACCGCCATGGCACGCAACTGACCCCCAACCTGGAATGGCGCAACAACGGCTGGGAAGCCAACCACAGCTATGTCGGGCACAACTGGTCGTGGCGACCGTACTTCTATCACCTGCTGGCCGAAGGCTGGGACGAGCGCCGACTGACCCTGTCCAGCACCTACCGCGATGCCACCAGCAACCAGTATTGCCTGACCGCCGGGCAGTTTTTCGATAATGGCCAGCGTCTGCTATTGATCGATATCGATGCCGCCGGGCTTTAGTGATTAGCAGCACTTGCAGGTCGTGACGCGAACCGGGAAGCTAGCTCATCAGTCACTTGACGGAGAGACCCAGCCTTGGATTGGCAGACCCTGCTCAACCGCGAACGCCTCGGAAAACCGCTGCACAGCCCAGAAGAACTCGGCCGCAGCCCCTTTCACAAAGACCACGATCGCATCATCTTCTCCGGCGCCTTTCGCCGCCTGGGACGCAAGACCCAGGTGCATCCGGTTTCAAGCAACGATCACATCCACACGCGCCTGACCCACTCCCTGGAAGTCAGCTGCGTCGGCCGCTCCCTGGGCATGCGGGTCGGCGAAACGATCCGCAGCGCCCTGCCGGACTGGTGCGAACCCAGCGACCTGGGGATGGTGGTGCAATCGGCCTGCCTGGCCCACGACATCGGCAACCCGCCCTTCGGCCATTCCGGTGAAGATGCCATTCGCCACTGGTTCCAGCAGGCTGCCGGACGTGGCTGGCTGGATGCGATGAGCGAGGCCGAGCGCAACGACTTCCTCAATTTCGAAGGCAATGCCCAGGGTTTCCGGGTACTGACCCAGCTCGAATACCACCAGTTCGACGGCGGCACGCGCCTGACCTACGCCACCCTCGGCACCTACCTGAAATACCCATGGACCGCACGCCACGCCGACTCCCTGGGCTACAAGAAGCACAAGTTCGGCTGCTACCAGAGCGAGCTGCCGCTGCTGGAGCAGATCGCCCACAAACTCGGCCTGCCGCAACTCGAAGAACAGCGCTGGGCCCGCCATCCGCTGGTGTACCTGATGGAGGCCGCGGATGACATCTGCTACGCCCTGATCGATCTCGAAGATGGCGTGGAGATGGAGCTGCTGGAGTATGCCGAGGTTGAATCACTGCTGTTGGGGCTGGTGGGTGACGACCTGCCTGAAACCTATCGCCAGCTCGGCCCCCAGGATTCACGCCGGCGCAAGCTGGCAATCCTGCGGGGCAAGGCCATCGAGCACCTGACCAACGCCGCCGCCCGTGCGTTCGTCGAGCAGCAGGATGCGCTGCTGGCCGGCACCCTGCACGGTGACCTGGTGGAACACATGCACGGCCCGGCCAAGCGTTGCGTGCTGAACGCCAAGGACATCGCCCGCAAGAAAATCTTCCAGGACAAGCGCAAGACCCTGCATGAAATCGGCGCCTACACCACCCTGGAAATCCTCCTCAACTCCTTCTGCGGCGCGGCGCTGGAGCAACATGGCGGGCGCACCCCGTCGTTCAAGAACCGGCGCATCCTCGACCTCCTGGGCAACAACGCCCCGGACCCGAACTGGCCGCTGCACGCGTCCTTCCTGCGAATGATCGACTTTATCGCAGGCATGACCGACAGCTACGCCAGTGAAATGGCCCGGGAAATGACCGGCCGCTCAAGCCCGCAGTAACCGCGCCCCGCCCCGCCCTTCGCCATCGTGGAAGGGCGGTATGACCTGCCCCCCCCCAAGCACACCTTTGGACGGCTTCCAGGCCTGTTCACCGAACGCGGTGTGTTGCGCTGATGGCTGCTCATTTACATTTGCAAACGGATGTACTTCACCCAACCGCCAGCCCTTTGTAATCCCCACCTCCATTGCGCGTAGGAACCTTCCTAGTTTGCGTTTGAGGCCCTGGATCACGTCTTCCCGACGTTGAGCTGGGCTAATGTTCGGGGCCTTTAATTGCTCCGAGCAGGTTTAACATGAGTTCGATTTTCATCATCGACAACCATCCGATCATGCGTCTGGCGACCCGCATCCTGATGGAACACGAAGGCCACCAGATCGTCGGCGAGACCGACAACGGCGTCGATGCCCTGCAGTTGGTCCGCGAGTGCATGCCCGACCTGGTCATCCTCGACATCTGCCTGCCCAAGATCGATGGCCTGGAGCTGCTCTACCGCTTCAACGCCCTGAGCCCCACCCTGCGGACCCTGGTCCTGACCGCCCAGCCGCCGGCGCTGTTCGCCAACCGCTGCATGCGGGGCGGAGCCAGCGGCTACCTGAGCAAGGAGCAGGAGCTCAGCGAACTGCTTGGTGCGATCAAGGCAATCCTGGGGGGTTATCACTACTTTCCCAGCCAAACCCTGTCCACCACGCCCGCCGAGCACAGCTCGCCCCTGGAACTGGCCCTATTCCGCTCACTCAATGACCGCGAACTGATCGTCTTGCAGCTGTTCGCCCTGGGCCGTACCAACAAGGAAATCGCCACCGGCATGTTTCTGAGCAACAAGACTGTCAGCACCTACAAGAAAAGAATCATGCAAAAACTGGATATCCAGTCCATGGCCAAATTGATCGATATGGCTAAACGCAATGCACTGGTCTGACCGCTCACACAGCAGAAAAAAACGGCGCTTGCCAGATAAATATCAAAACGCCACTATTCGGTATTTTCAAGACTCTGCCTTGATGTTCAGGGTATCGGGCGGCAGCCTCCCGCTTGCGTCGCAAGGCAAAATGGATCTGCCTTAACTATGCTTCCCCCCAAGCAGCGCCCCCCGTGCGCCCTGGAGAGCACTGCAATGCCGAGCACGCCGCGGTCCGAACAACGCCGCTTTCCTCTCCACGTGCATATCAGCGTGATGTTCACCTTTTTGCTGCTGTTGACCGGTATCGTGCTGGGCTTTTTCAACTATCAGCAAACCACTCGGATCATCCTGTCCAGCAGCGAACATTTGTTCCAGCGCATCGAGCAGGATGTGCAGCAGGACTTGAAACACACCTACCAGCCGATTCGTTACCTGCTCAGCCTGCAAGCCGACAACCCGGCCATTCAGGCACCCGACCTGAATCGACGCCTGGCGCTGCTCAAGCCGTTCAGTCAATCGCTCATCGACCATGGGGAACTGGCCTCACTCTACGTGGGGTATGCCAACGGCGACTTTTTCATGGTCCGGCCGCTGCGCAGCGCCGCGCTCAAGGCCGCACGCAAGGCTCCGGAGGCGGCCGCCTACGAAGTCTGGAGCATCGAGCGCGACCCCGGCGGCGAGCAGGTGCGCTCGCAAACCCTGTTCTACGACAGCGCCCTGGGCCTGCTCGATCAACGCAGCAATAGCAACGAGCGCTATGACCCGCGCACCCGCGCCTGGTTTGCCAATGCTCCTCGCGATGACGAACAGATCACCACCGCCCCCTATGTGTTCTTTTCCACGCGCAACGTCGGCACCACCCTGGCCCGGCGCAGCGGCGACAGCGCGGTGATAGGCGCCGACCTGACCCTCGAACAACTGTCCGCCACCCTGGCCAAGCACCGCGTCACCCCCAGTACCGAAATCGCCCTGATCGACGCCAACGGCAATGCGGTGGCCTACCCGGACAGTACCCGGCTGATCATCGAGGCCCAGACCGCGCGGCTGATCAAGGCCAACGATCTGAGCCCGGCCCTTGATGCGTTGCTGCACGGCGCGGCCCAGGCCAATCGCCTGCAGGTGGGCGACCGCACCTGGATCGTCGCCAGCCGGCATATCGCCGAAGGTGGTCCCGGCGGCCTGCAACTGGCGCTGCTGGTGCCGGAAGATGAACTGCTGGTGGATGCCTATCGCATGCGCTGGCAGGGTGCACTGATCACCTTGGCCACGTTGTTGCTGTGCCTGCCCCTGGGCTGGCTGATTTCGCGAGTGCTGGTCCGGCCGTTACGGGCCCTGGTCCAGGAAGCCGACGCGATCCGCAGCTTCGACTTCCACTACCCGGTCACCCGGCGCTCGCCGGTGCTTGAGGTCGATCAGTTGAGTGTCTCGATGGCGCGGATGAAGGACACCCTGGCGAGTTTCTTCGAGATCACTGCCAGCCTGTCCGCCGAGACGCGCTTCGACCCGCTGTTACAACGCGTGTTGTTTGAAACCGTGAAAATCGGCCAGGCCCAGGCGGGGCTGATCTTCCTCTGCGAAAGCGAAGGCACGCGCCTGGAGCCCCATGGGCTGACCATCGACGGCCAACAGCAAGACCCGAAGGCATTCAACCTGCCCGCCCTGGTCCTCGATAACCCCCAGGGGCCGACCTGGCTGCAGCAACTGGCGAACCGCGACAGCCTGGTGACCACCCTGGGCTTCGAGCAGGCCGGGGATCTGCAACCTGTGATGTTGGCCCTGGCCTGCCCCAGCGCCCACCTGATCGGCCTGCGCCTGCGCAATCGCCACAACGAAACCGTCGGCGTGCTCGTCTTGCTGCTGGTGGACAGCGGCCAGGAAGCCGACCTGGAAAAACTGCGCCCTGATCGCATCGCCTTCATCCAGGCCATATCAGGCGCTGCCGCGCTGTGCATCGACAGCCAGCGCCTGCAAAACAAACAAAAGCAGTTGCTCGACTCGTTTATCCAACTGCTGGCCGGGGCCATCGATGCCAAGAGCCCCTATACCGGCGGCCACTGCCAACGGGTGCCGGCACTGACCCTGATGCTGGCCGAAGCCGCTGCCGCCAGCCAGCAACCGGCCTTCGCCGCCTACCAGCCCAATGAAGATGAATGGGAGGCCCTGCATATCGCCGCCTGGCTGCACGACTGCGGCAAGGTCACGACCCCGGAATACGTGGTCGACAAGGCCACCAAGCTGGAAACCCTGAACGACCGTATCCACGAAATCCGCACACGCTTCGAAGTCCTCAAGCGCGATGCCTGGATCAACTACTGGCAAGGCCTGGCCCAGGATGGCGACGAATCCTCACTGGCCGCTGCCCGGGATGCCGAGCTGGCCCAGCTGGACGCCGATTTCGCCTTTGTCGCCCACTGCAACATCGGCGCCGAAGCCATGGCCGAGGCCGACTTGCAGCGCCTGCGAGAAATTGCCGAACGCACCTGGAGCCGAACCCTGGATGATCGCCTGGGGGTTTCCTGGGAGGAGAAAAAACGCCAGGAGCGGGGGCCGGTTCCAACGCTGCCGGTCCATGAACGGCTCCTCGCCGACAAACCCGAGCATCTGCTGGAGCGCGCTGAAAGCGAACTGATCGCCGCAGACAACCCCTGGGGCTTCAAGCTCGACGCACCGCCCCACAAATACAACCGGGGCGAGCTCTACAACCTGAGCATCACCCGCGGCACGCTGACCCGCGAGGAGCGCTATGTGATCAACCACCACATGGTGCAAACCATCCTGATGCTCAACCACCTGCCCTTCCCCCACCACCTGCACAACATCGCGGAAATCGCCGGCGGCCATCACGAGAAAATGGACGGCACCGGCTACCCCAAACAGTTGAAGCGCGAACAGATGAGCCTGCCGGCACGGATGATGGCAATCGCCGATATCTTCGAAGCGCTGACAGCCGCGGATCGCCCCTACAAGAAGGGCAAGACCCTGAGTGAAGCCCTGGGCATCATGGCCATGATGTGCCGTGACGCCCATATCGATCCCGAACTGTTCGGCCTGTTTATCGAGGCCCAGGTCTATCGGCATTACGCCGAACGCTTCCTGGAGCCGCAGCAGATCGATGCGGTCGACCCGCAAGGCCTGCTGCGCAAGGCCGGACTGATGGAGTGAAGCGGATCAGCAGTCGCTCAGGCGCAGGAAAATCGCCGCCAGGGCTTCAATGCCGGTTTGATCCTCGACGCTGAAGCGGGCCAGTTTCGGGCTGTCCAGATCCAGCACACCGATCAGCCGCCCGTCCTTGACCAGCGGCACGACCAACTCGCTGTTGGACGCGCTGTCGCAGGCAATGTGCCCCGGGAACGCGTGCACATCTTCGACCCGCTGGGTTTGCCGCGAGGCCGCAGCCGCACCACATACACCACGACCGAAGGCAATCCGCACACAGGCGATCTGGCCCTGGAACGGGCCGAGCACCAGCTCTTCATCACGGTTGAGGTAAAAACCGGCCCAGTTCAAATCGTCGAGCTGGTTGAACAGAAACGCCGAAAACTGCGCGGCGTTGGCAATGAAATCCCGTTCATCGGCCAGCAGGGACTCCAGCTGGGCGCACAACAAGCCATAGCCTTCCAGGCCCTTACCGGCGCTTTGCAAATCGATCATGCCTTTTGCTCCAGCAACTTCAGGCCGACCCAATAGCGGGCGAATTGATAGGCGCAACGGCCATTGCGGTTACCGCGGCCGGTGGCCCAGCGCACCGCGAGAATCTCCAGCTCTTCATCACGCTGCCAGCTCAGGCCGGCCTTGCTCGCCAGCTCGCCGATCCAGTGCTCCACCACATTGAGGAAGTGTTCCTGGGTGAACGGGTAGAACGACAGCCACAGGCCAAAGCGATCCGACAGGGCGATCTTGTCTTCCACCGCTTCGCTGGGGTGAAGTTCGCCATCGACGCGCTTCCAGTTCTCGTTGTCGCTCTCTTTCTCGGGCACCAGGTGCCGCCGGTTGGAGGTCGCGTAGAGCAACACGTTGTCCGGCGCCTGTTCCAGCGAGCCATCGAGGACGCTCTTGAGTACCCGGTAATCGCCTTCACCGGCCTCGAACGACAGGTCATCGCAGAACAGCACGAAACGCTGGGGCAGCTTGACCAACTGCTCCACCACTCGCGGCAGGTCCGCGAGGTGGTCGCGCTCGATTTCGATCAGGCGCAAACCGCCTTTGGCGTGTTCGGCCAGCAAGGCCCGCACCAACGACGACTTGCCGGTGCCGCGCGAGCCCCAGAGCAAGGCGTGGTTGGCCGGCATGCCATCGAGAAACTGCTGGGTATTGCGTGCCAACTGCTCACGTTGCCGGTCGACGCCGATCAGATCGGACAAACGCATGTCGAGGCTGACCTCCAGAGGCAGCAGGAAGCCGTTGCGCCCCTCCCGTTGCCAGCGCGCGGCCAGGCAGTGCGTCCAGTCGATGACTTGTCGCGGGGCCGGCAGCAACGGCTCAAGCCGAGCCAGGACCGCATCGGCGCGTTCAAGAAAAGCATTCAATCGAGAATCCACGACTTCTCCTCAGACAGGTTCACAATAATGGTCGGGCATCCAGACGAAACAGGAGTGTGGTGCCCGTGGTCTACCCAGGCAGGATCAGCGCCAGGCCCCTGCCGGCAATAACTGACGATCAGCTATGCTTGCCCAGCGAAGGGAAACGGAAAGTGGCTCAGCATCCCATGGATATTAAATTCACCCACCGCCTGTCTTACAAACAAGCCAGGCTTACAGTGCTGGTCGGCTTCATCCTCGGGACGGCGCTCAGTCTGCTGCAAATCGGCATCGATTATGCCAGTGAAGACGCCTCCATCAATCAGGAAATACGCTCGCTCCTGGAAATCAGCCATAACCCGGCCTCGCGTATCGCCTACAACATCGACGCCGAACTGGCCCAGGAACTGACCCTGGGTTTGCTGCGCTCACCGGCCATCATTGGCGCGCAACTGATCGATAACAACAACACCCTGCTGGCCAATGTCGAGCGTCCGCCGCTGAAAAGCCGCTACCGGGCCATCAGCGACTTTCTGTTCGGCGCCAATCGCCAGTTCGAAGACCGGCTCTTTCTCAGCCATCTACCCGAAGAATCCTTGGGCACCTTGCACCTGGAGGTCGATACCTTCGCCTTCGGCAGCCGCTTCCTGCGCCGGGCCGAAGTGACCCTGATCAACGGCTTCGCCCGCAGCCTGATCCTGACCGGGATTCTCCTTGGGCTGTTTTACGTGATGCTGAC
Source organism: Pseudomonas sp. CF161 (assembly GCF_000416215.1). Taxonomy (NCBI): domain Bacteria; kingdom Pseudomonadati; phylum Pseudomonadota; class Gammaproteobacteria; order Pseudomonadales; family Pseudomonadaceae; genus Pseudomonas; species Pseudomonas sp. CF161. The sequence continues at coordinate 130,001 of NZ_ATLP01000112.1, read as the reverse complement.
CAAGCCGCTGGTCGGGGTGATTCGTGAACTCAGTGGCCGTGACCCGCGCAGCGCCGACCAGCCCAAGCTGGACTTCCCGCCGGGCCACGAAAACGATGAAATCGGGGTGCTGGTCAAGGTCGCCAACCAGCAGTTCGAAAACATGTCCACCGAGATCCAGCAACGGCGCAACGCCGAAAACCGCCTGACCGACTATCTTGGCCAACTGGAAAACATCGTCTCCGCGCGCACCACCGAGCTCAAGGCAATCAACCAGCGCCTGAGCCAATCCAATGAAGAACTGGAAACCGCCCGCAGCACCGCTCTGGATATGGCCCAGGCACGGGCCGCCTTCCTGGCCAACATGAGCCACGAAATCCGCACCCCGCTCAATGGCTTGCTGGGCATGATCGCCTTGTCCCTGGACAGCCAACTGAACGCCGAACAACGCCAACAACTGTCGATCGCCCACGATTCCGGCAAGGTGCTGGTGGAGCTGCTCAACGATATTCTCGACATGTCGAAGTTCGACGCCGGGCAACTGGAGCTGGAACGCATCCCGTTCGACCTCGGCGTGCTGGTCGAAGACACCGCCAACCTGCTGTCGCAGAACACCGCGTCCAGCGTCGAATTGACCTGCCTGATCGAACCCGATTTCCCGGCCCTGGTGCTGGGTGACCCGACTCGGGTGCGGCAGATCGTCAGCAACCTGCTGTCGAACGCGCTGAAATTCACCCGATTCGGCCGGGTGGATGTGCGCCTGTGCGCCCACGATGACGGGGTGCGGATCGAAGTCTGTGACACCGGCATCGGCATCGCACCGGAAGCTCAACTGCGGATTTTCCAGCCCTACACCCAGGCTGGCGCCGGCATCACCCGCCAGTACGGCGGCACCGGCCTTGGGTTGGCCCTGACCCACAACCTGTGCGAGGCCATGCAGGGGCGGCTGAGCATCAGCTCTGAAGTGGGTTTTGGCAGCCAGTTCTGCGCCGACCTGCCGTTGCCCTGCCATACCCCGGCACTGGCTCCGGCGCCGTTGTTTGGCAATATCCTGGCGATTACCGAGCCTGGCAGCGGCCTCGCTGAACTGCTGGGCAAACTCCTGCCGGCCTGGGGCCTGAATTATCGACGCTGCAACCTGAGCGATTCGCTGCTCGGGCTCGAGCCCGACCTGTTGATCACCGACTGCCCGGAATGCCTGTTCGGCCTGCGCCCAACCCTCTCTGCGCCGATCCTGCTGGTCACCGCCTATGGCAGTTTTCTACCCAGTGAGGAAGCTGCTGCCCTGGCGCCGCTGCAGCAACAGGCCCGGCCATTGGCGCGCAATGCCCTGTACCAGACCCTGCGTCGGGCACTGCTGGGGCACACCGTGATCATCGACGACGCCCAGTTGGAGACCTACACGCCTTTACGTCGAGCACGGATCCTGCTGGTGGAGGACAACCCGGTGAACCAGCTGGTGGCCAAGGGCATGCTCGGCAAACTCGGCTGCGCCGTGAGTGTCGCGGCCCACGGTGCCGAAGCCCTCAACCTGCTGGAGCACGAGGACTTCGATCTGGTGCTGATGGACTGCAACATGCCGGTCATGGACGGTTACGAGGCCAGCCGGCAGATACGTCGCAGCGGCCGCTGGCCAGACCTGCCAATCATCGCCCTGACCGCCAACGCCATGCCCGAAGAACGCGAACGCTGCCGCCTGGCAGGCATGAGCGATTACCTGGCCAAGCCGTTCCGACGCGAAGAACTGGCCGCCCTGCTGGACCTCTGGGTGCCAACTACGACAATGCTTTGATCTGGGCCAGCAAGCGGTCCAGGCCATTGCGCAACGCGTCCAAACCATTGAGGTCGACGCCGCTGTCGCAGAGCAAGGCCGCCTTGAGCGGCGGCACTTGCTCGCGCAGGGCCAGGCCCGCGGGGCTCAGGCTCAGGTGCACCTCACGCTCATCCAGGGCCGAGCGCTGGCGCTGCACCAGTTGCAACTGTTGCAGCCGCTTGAGCAATGGCGTCAGGGTTCCGGAGTCCAGCGCCAGGCGCTCGCCCAGGGCCTTGACGGTGGGCAATTCGGGCGGCGTTGCCTGCCACTCCCACAGCACCAGCATCACCAGATACTGCGGGTAAGTCAGGCCCAACTGGTCGAGCATCGGCTTGTAGCCCCGCACCACAGCCCGCGAGGCGGCATAAAGTTTGAAACACAGCTGACGGTCGAGGCTCAGCGAATCGGCGGACAGGTCGTTCATTTGAGCAGGGCTTCAATCTCGCTCGTCAGGTCCTGGGGCTTGGTGGCCGGCGCGAAACGCTTGACCACCTGCCCATCCTTGCCGATCAGGAATTTGGTGAAGTTCCACTTGATGCCCTGGGAACCCAGCAGGCCCGGCGCACGCTTTTTCAACTGCACGAACAGCGGATGGGCCTGCGCGCCATTGACATCGATCTTCTTGAACAGCGGGAAGCTGACGCCGAAGTTCAGTTCGCAAAACTCGGAAATCGCCCCTTCATTTCCCGGTTCCTGCTTGCCGAACTGATTGCACGGGAACCCCAACACCACCAGACCTTGATCCTTGTAGGTCTGCCACAGCGCCTCCAGCCCTTTGTACTGCGGCGTAAAACCACACTTGCTGGCGGTGTTGACCACCAGTACGGCCTTGCCATGGAAGTCGGCCAGGGTCGTTTGCTCGCCCTTGATGGTGGTGCACGGGATGTTCAACAGGGTGTCGCTCATGGTGCAGGCTCCAGGAACAGTAAAGGTCGCTAAAAATATCGCGCAATTAAATTGCGTACAACCTAATTCACTGAAAAGCGATTTCGAAAAATCGCTCCTTGTCGGCAGGACTTAGCGCGGCACCAGGTCCAGGCACACCGAATTGATGCAATAACGCAGGCCGGTCGGTGGCGGGCCATCGGGAAATACATGCCCTAGGTGCGCATCACATTTGGCGCACACCACTTCAGTGCGGATCATGCCGTGGCTGACATCGCGAATCTCGACCATGGCGCTTTCACCGATCGGCTCGTAGAAGCTCGGCCAGCCGCAGCCGGAATCGAATTTGGCCCGCGAGTCGAACAAGGGCTCGTTGCAGCAGATGCAGTGATAGACCCCGTCGGTCTTGGTGCCGTTGTACTTGCCCGAGAACGGTCGCTCGGTGCCTTTGAGCCGGCAGACGTTGTACTGCTCGGGATCGAGCATGGCGCGCCATTCTTCAAGGGTTTTTTCCAGCTTTTCCATCATCCCTCCTCTGCAACTGAAAAAGCCCGATCTGTATCTTTTCCACGGATCAGGCGGCACGTATGATTGCGCCTCGTTAGACGCCAGTCTGGCAGCCGCGCCAAGCGCATTCAAACGGATTTTGCCGCTGCAAGCGTAGGCTACAGGCCTGTGTGAAAACGCAGGATTCCCAGTACGGTAGTTCATCCGCCATCTGGATCGTTCATTTTCGGGAACACATCGCCATGCAGGTCAGCAAATCGAACAAGCTCGCCAACGTCTGCTACGACATTCGCGGCCCAGTGCTCAAGCACGCCAAACGTCTGGAAGAGGAAGGCCATCGCATCCTCAAGCTGAACATCGGCAACCCGGCACCCTTTGGTTTCGAAGCGCCGGATGAAATCCTCCAGGACGTGATCCGCAACCTGCCGACCGCACAGGGCTACAGCGACTCCAAAGGCCTGTTCAGTGCGCGCAAGGCGGTCATGCAGTACTACCAGCAGAAGCAGGTGGAAGGCGTCGGCATCGAAGACATCTACCTGGGCAACGGTGTTTCCGAACTGATCGTGATGGCCATGCAGGCCCTGCTCAACAATGGCGACGAAGTGCTGGTCCCGGCCCCGGACTACCCGCTGTGGACCGCTGCGGTCAGCCTGGCAGGCGGCAATCCGGTGCATTACCTGTGTGACGAGCAGGCCAACTGGTGGCCGGACCTGGCCGACATCAAGGCCAAGATCACCCCGAACACCAAAGCCCTGGTGATCATCAACCCCAACAACCCGACGGGCGCCGTATACCCCAAGGAAGTGCTGCTGGGCATGCTCGAACTGGCCCGCCAGCACAACCTGGTGGTGTTCTCCGACGAGATCTACGACAAGATTCTGTACGACGATGCCGTGCATATCTGCACCGCGTCCCTGGCTCCGGACCTGTTGTGCCTGACCTTCAACGGCCTGTCCAAGTCGTATCGGGTCGCGGGCTTCCGCTCCGGCTGGGTGGCCATTTCCGGTCCCAAGCACCATGCCCAGAGCTACATCGAGGGCATCGACATGCTGGCCAACATGCGCCTATGTGCCAACGTGCCGAGCCAGCACGCCATCCAGACCGCACTGGGCGGCTACCAGAGCATCAACGACCTGGTCCTGCCCCAGGGCCGCCTGCTGGAACAGCGCAATCGCACTTGGGAACTGCTCAATGACATTCCCGGCGTAAGCTGCGTCAAGCCCATGGGCGCGCTGTACGCCTTCCCGCGGATCGACCCGAAAGTCTGCCCGATCCATAACGATGAGAAGTTCGTCCTCGACCTGCTGCTCTCGGAGAAACTGCTGGTGGTTCAAGGCACAGCCTTCAACTGGCCATGGCCCGACCACTTCCGCGTCGTCACCCTGCCACGGGTGGATGACCTGGAACAGGCAATCGGCCGGATCGGCAGCTTCCTCAAGTCCTACCGCCAGTAAGCACCCGTTGCAGTGCGATCGGTCCGCCGGTCGCCCTGCGATTAATTCAGCAACACATCTTCGCTCCCCTGCCCCGCCTCCCTTCTATAAGCTGACACCCTCCCGATGCACCGCTGGTGCAAGGGCTTGTAGCAACAAACACACTTCGGGATTTATCTGATTCGCCGCAGAAATTTCATGCACGCGTCTAGGATCAGTCTGTAAGACACAGTTTGAAATAGTCACCCGGTTGAATAGCCCGGTGCCGCACCTTATATACCCCGCAGTACGCTACATCTTAAGCATGAGGAGATTTTAACAACCATGATGCGCATTCTGCTGTTTTTGGCCACTAACCTGGCGGTCGTGCTGATTGCCAGCATTACCCTGAGCCTTTTCGGCTTCAACGGGATCATGGCGGCCAACAAGGTTGATCTCGACCTTACTCAGCTGCTGATCTTCTGTGCCGTCTTTGGTTTCGCCGGTTCGCTGTTCTCGCTGTTCATCTCCAAGTGGATGGCGAAGATGAGCACCAGCACCCAAATCATCAGCCAGCCACGCACTCGTCACGAGCAATGGCTGCTGCAGACCGTTGAGCAACTGTCCCGTGAAGCCGGGATCAAGATGCCCGAGGTCGGTATTTTCCCGGCTTACGAGGCCAACGCCTTTGCCACCGGCTGGAACAAGAACGACGCGCTGGTCGCGGTCAGCCAGGGCTTGCTGGAACGTTTTTCGCCGGATGAAGTTAAAGCCGTGCTGGCCCATGAAATCGGGCACGTTGCCAACGGTGACATGGTCACCCTGGCATTGATCCAGGGCGTGGTGAACACCTTTGTGATGTTCTTCGCCCGTATCATCGGCAACTTTGTCGACAAGGTGATTTTCAAGAACGAAGAAGGCCAGGGTATTGCCTATTACATCGCGACCATCTTCGCCGAGCTGGTCCTGGGCATCCTCGCCAGCTCCATCGTCATGTGGTTCTCGCGCAAACGCGAGTTCCGTGCCGACGAAGCCGGCGCTCGCCTGGCCGGTACCAGCGCGATGATTGGCGCCCTGCAGCGCCTGCGCTCGGAACAAGGCTTGCCAGTGCACATGCCCGACACCTTGAACGCCTTCGGCATCAACGGTGGTCTCAAGCAAGGTCTGGCTCGGATGTTCATGAGCCACCCACCGCTGGAAGAGCGTATTGAAGCACTGCGTCGTCGCGGCTGATAGCGACACCGGTAACACCCAAAAGGGCGACGCGAGTCGCCCTTTTGCATGGCCGCGATAAAACCAGGCTCAGGACTTGTCCAGCAACCGGTAAACCCGTTCGTCCAGGCGCGTGACCCCGCCCTTTAGAAACTTCCAGCTCTCGCCCAGGATGTCCCGCTCCACTTCGACCTCAAGCTGCCAGCGCACGCCCAGCAAGTGCCTGACCTCATCGTCGAGCACGGCAAAGGGCGGCCCTTCGATGAGCGCCTGGTCGTAATCCATGGTGATCAGCAAGCCACTCGTGCCCTGGGGCAGTATGCGATTCAACAGCGCGGCGTACTGGCCGCGCATCTCAGGCGGCAAGGCGATCAACGCTGCACGGTCATACAAAGCCGTGCAATCGGCGACGTCCTCGGCGGTCAGGGCAAAGATATCGCCGCACCAGAGCTGAATCGTGCCCTCCTGGTAAACCTTGAAACGCTCGTGCCGAGTAACGGTGGGCGTCAGTTGCTGTTCACTGAAGAAGTCCTGGATGGCCTTTTCCGACAGTTCAATGCCCTGCACCTCGTGCCCCAGGCCGGCGAGCCACTTGAGGTCCAGGCTTTTGCCACACAACGGCACCAGCACCCGGACCCCAGGGGTGAGCCCCAAGTGCGGCCAGAACTGCTGCAGATAGGGATTGACCTCTGATAGATGAAAGCCGATCTGATCGCGCTCCCAGCGTTTTTGCCAAAATTCCGGCTCCATGAATCACCCTGAAAATTCGATCAAAAAGCACTAAAAATTATATTAGATTTAGATTGATGATCTGATTGAAGATGGCCCTATCTTAACCCCCAGGATCCCCTCCATGCTCCCCAGCCTGTTTATCTCTCATGGTTCACCCATGCTCGCCCTGGAGCCCGGGGCCAGCGGTCCGGCATTGGCGCGGCTGGCTGCACAACTGCCAAAACCCAAGGCAATCGTGATGGTTTCCGCGCACTGGGAAAGCCAGGACCTGCGGGTCAGCGCCAATCCGCATCCGGAGACCTGGCACGACTTCGGCGGCTTCCCCGCCGCCCTGTTCGCCGTGCAGTACCCGGCCCCGGGTGATCCAGCCCTGGCGGCCCAGGTGGTAGAGCTGCTCAAGGCCGATGGCCTGCCCGCACAACTCGATAGCAAGCGCCCCCTCGACCACGGCGTGTGGGTACCGTTATCGCTGATGTACCCCGCAGCGGACATTCCTGTGGTCCAGGTGTCGCTGCCGAGCCGCCTCGGCCCTGATCTGCAGACTCGTATCGGGCATGCATTGGCCAGCCTGCGCGAGCAGGGAGTATTGCTGATCGGCTCCGGCAGCATCACCCACAACCTGGGTGAGCTCGATTGGCACGCCGGGCCGGAGAGCATCGAGCCCTGGGCCAAGGATTTTCGGGACTGGATGATCGACAAGCTGGCAGCAAACGATGAGGCCGCCTTGCATGATTACCGGCGCCAGGCGCCGAATGCGGTGCGCAGCCACCCCAGTGATGAGCACTTGCTGCCCCTGTATTTCGCCCGTGGTGCCGGCGGCGACTTCAGCATCGTCCACCAAGGCTTCACCCTGGGTGCATTGGGCATGGACATCTATCGCTTTGCCTAGACGCCTCACTGCCCCGCCTGCCGCCAGGCGATAAACCCCAGGCAAAAAAAAACCCCGAACCAGTCGGGGATTTTTTATGTTCGATCAATCAGCTCGAGAGCGGATCAATCTTCGCGATAGCGACGCAGCTTCAGCTGCTTACCGGCAACGCGAGTGTCCTTCAGCTTGGTCAGCAACTTCTCCAGACCATCTTCCGGCAGCTCCACCAGGGAGAAGCTGTCACGCACCTGGATGCGACCGATCGCTTCACGAGCCAGGCCGCCTTCGTTGAGGATGGCGCCCAGCAGGTTCTTGGCAGCGATACCATCACGCGCGCCCAGCGCGGTACGGCAGCGTGCACGGCCTTCAGCCAGCGGGATCGGAGCACGACGCTCGCGGTCACCACGGTCTGGACGGTCGCCAGTGCGCTCAGGACGATCGCCACGCGGTGCGTTGTTCGGCACCAGTGGACGCTCTTTCTCGATGGCTGCCAGGGTCAGAGCCTGACCGTTGGTAGCTTTGCGCAGCAGGGCAGCGGCCAGGGCACGTGGCGTGCAGCCGATATCGGCAGTCAGGCGATCCAGCAGATCACCGTGGGTCGATTCAGCATCAGCCACCAGCGGCGACAGGCTGTTGGTCAGCTTCTTGATACGCGCGTCGAGCACCGCTTGGGCGTCCGGCAGGCGAACTTCAGCAACCTTCTGACCGGTTACACGCTCGATCACTTGCAGCATGCGGCGCTCACGTGGAGTCACCAGCAGCAGTGCACGGCCTTCGCGACCAGCACGGCCGGTACGGCCGATACGGTGCACGTAGGATTCCGGGTCGTACGGCATGTCCACGTTGAATACGTGGGTGATGCGCGGTACGTCCAGGCCGCGAGCAGCAACGTCGGTCGCCACAACGATGTCCAGACGGCCATCCTTGAGGGAGTCGATCACGCGCTCACGCTGGTTCTGGGCAATGTCACCGTTCAGCGCAGCGGCTTTGTATCCTTTGGCTTCCAGGGCACTGGCCAGGTCCAGGGTCGCTTGCTTGGTGCGCACGAACATGATCAGGGCGTCGAAGTCTTCCACTTCCAGCAGGCTCAATACAGCCGAGGTCTTCTGGTCAGCGTGAACCAACAGGTGAGCCTGTTCGATCGCGGTAACGGTCTGAGTCTTGGTCTGGATCTTCACGTGTTGCGGATCGCGCAGGTGGCGTTCGGCAATGGCACGGATCGACTGTGGCAGGGTGGCCGAGAACAGTACGGTCTGACGGGTTGCTGGCAGGGCCTTGAAGATAACTTCCAGGTCGTCCATGAAACCCAGTTTGAGCATTTCGTCAGCTTCGTCGAGAACCAGGTGGTTCACGGTAGCCAGGACTTTTTCGTCACGACGCAGGTGGTCGCACAGACGGCCCGGAGTGGCGACAACGATCTGTGCGCCATTACGGATTGCTTTCAGTTGTGGGCCCATAGGCGCGCCGCCGTAAACGGCCACAACGGTAACGCCCGGCATTTGCTTGGCGTAGGTTTCGAAAGCGGTTGCAACTTGCAGCGCCAACTCACGGGTTGGAGCCAGGATCAGGGCTTGCGGTTCGCGCTTAGCAGGATCGATGCGGTGCAGGATCGGCAGGGCAAACGCAGCGGTTTTACCCGTACCGGTTTGCGCCTGACCAATCATGTCGTGACCGGCCATGATGATCGGGATCGATTGATGCTGGATAGCCGAAGGCTCCTCGTAGCCAGTCGCGATGACGGCTGCAAGAATATTCGGATTAAGATTAAAAGCGGCGAAGCCGCCGGTTTCCTGGGTCATGGGTCTGCCTCTAAGTGCATCCGCAAAGACCCATGCTCCAAAGCTGCGCATGCCGTGTAAGACTCAAGAGTCGCCCTGGCAGCTTTGTCGGCGGGGATTTGCGAAAACGATTGAATGAAAGAATCGTCAAGGATAGTCCGCGCAGCGGACAAGCAGCCGAAGCTGACTTCGGGGAATTGCAATACCTAAACGTGGCCCGGTTAAAGGCCGGCGCGCACTATACCGGAATTACTCAAAAAAGGGAGATATTTTTATTGGAAAACCCGGCTGTATAGGTCTATGTCATGGGCTTTGCGGATCACCCGCCAACGGTTTATTTTTCAAAGGCCCGGCCCCGCTGGCGATAACGCTTAAACGGTTCACCTTTCTGCCCGATACCGTCGGTCCGAGATGCCCCTTCCCTCCCTAGGATAAGTCCATGAATCAGCCCAGCAGCAGTCGCGTCAGCCGTGAACAGCGTGGTCATCTGTTTCTGATCGGCCTGGACCGGGTCGCCAAGCGCAACGCCTTTGATCTCGAGCTGCTCAACCAGTTGAGCCTGGCGTATGGCGAGTTCGAGGCGAGCAGCGAGGCCCGGGTTGCGGTGGTTTTCGCCCATGGCGAGCACTTTACCGCCGGGCTCGACCTGGCCAATGTCGGCGCGGCACTGGCTGAAGGCTGGCAGGCCCCTGCCGGCGGTTGTGACCCCTGGGGAGTGTTTGCCGGCCCTTGGGTCAGCAAGCCGGTGATTGTCGCGGCGCAGGGCTACTGCCTGACCATCGGCATCGAGTTGATGCTGGCGGCCGATATCAACCTGTGCGCCAGCAATACCCGTTTTGCCCAACTGGAAGTGCAGCGGGGGATTTTTCCTTTTGGCGGCGCCACCCTGCGCCTGCATCAGATCGCCGGCTGGGGCAACGCCATGCGCTGGTTGCTCACCGGCGACGAATTCGATGCCCACGACGCCTTGCGCCTGGGCCTGGTGCAAGAGGTGATGGCCAGTGAAGATTTGCTGCCGCGCGCGATGCTGCTGGCCGAGCGGATTGCCCGGCAGGCGCCGCTGGGGGTCCAGGCCACCTTGATGTCTGCCCGCCAGGCGCGCCTGGAAGGTGAAACTGCGGCAGCCCAGGGCCTGCCGCCGCTGGTGAAAAAACTCCTGAACAGCGAGGACGCCAAAGAGGGCGTGCGGGCAATGATCGAAAAGCGCCCAGGAGTATTCAAAGGTCTGTAGCCGCTGCCGAGGAACGAGGCTGCGCTGGCCCTGACCCGCCCTACACCTGATTCCCCCGGCGCACATAGCGGCCTACGGCGACGTCACCGGCCATCAGGTCGCTGGGCGGATGGCCTTGATCAGCGGTTGCAATGAGTAGCCCAGGCGCGGGGCCAGGGCTTCGGCGCGGGCAGCCAGGGCGCCGCTGTCCAGTTCCTGGTCAAGGTCGGCGGGCACGATCAGGATCACGTTGCCCTCCTTCACCGGCAGCTCCCAGTAATGCCGATGATAAAGCCCACGCAACAGCGCCGCGCCCAGGGGCTTGCCATCATCGGTGGCCCACTGGTTGATCACCAGCCAGCCGCCCGGGTTGAGGCGCTTCTGGCAGTTCTCCAGAAACCCCCAGGCCAGGTGCCCGACGCCCGGGCCGACATCGGTATAAAGGTCGACGAAGATCAGGTCCGCGGGCTCGGCAGTCTCCAGCAGTTCCAGGGCATCGCCGACGCGAATGTACAGCCGTGGATCATCGTCCAACCCCAGGTATTCGATGGCCAGGCGCGGCACATCGGGGCGCAGTTCGATGGCTTCGACGTCTTCCAGCGGCAGAAACTTCAGGCAGGCCTGGGTCAGGGTCCCGGCGCCGAGGCCGAGAAACAGCGCGCTTTCCGGGTGTTCATGGCACAAGGCACCGATCAACATGGCGCGGGTGTAGTCGTACTCGAGCCAGCTCGGATCGGCAGTGAACACGCAGCTCTGCTCGATGGCGTCGCCAAACTCGAGAAAGCGGTAATCGGCCACTTCCAGCACCCGGATCATGCCGAACTCATCGTGCACTTCGGCGAGCAGGTGCTCGACGCGCTCCTCAGTCATCTCATCTCCTAGGCGCAATGGGGCTCAAGCTCGCCATTGCAATCAACCAACCACTCGGCGCCGAGCGGGAAAGGCGCGATTGTCGGCCAAGCGACGGGAACAGGTCACGCACTAATTGCTGATAACATGCGCCTCCCACCGAAGAACACTTGAGTGCGTGATGAGCCAACCCTGGAGTCCCGACAGCTGGCGTGCCTTGCCGATCCAGCAACAACCCCACTACCCCGACGCAGCCCATTTGCTGCAGGTCGAGCAATCCCTGGCCAGCTATCCGCCGCTGGTGTTTGCCGGTGAAGCCCGGGAGTTGCGACGCCAGTTTGCCGAGGTGACCCAGGGTCGCGCGTTCCTCCTGCAAGGTGGCGATTGCGCCGAGAGCTTCGCCGAGTTCTCCGCAGCGAAGATCCGCGACACCTTCAAGGTGCTGCTGCAGATGGCGATCGTCATGACCTTCGCCGCCGGCTGCCCGGTGGTCAAAGTCGGGCGCATGGCCGGTCAATTCGCCAAGCCGCGCTCGGCCAACGATGAAACCATCGACGGCGTGACCCTGCCGGCCTACCGGGGCGATATCGTCAACGGCATCGGTTTCGACATGAAAAGCCGCGTCCCGGACCCGGACCGCCTGCTGCAGTCCTACCACCAGTCCACCGCGACCCTGAACCTGCTGCGCGCGTTCGCCCAGGGCGGCTTTGCCGACTTGCACCAGGTGCACAAGTGGAACCTGGACTTCATCGCCAACTCGGCCCTGGCCGAGAAGTACAGCCACCTGGCCGACCGGATCGATGAAACCCTGGCCTTTATGCGCGCCTGCGGCATGGACAGCTCGCCACAACTGCGCGAGACCAGCTTCTTCACCGCCCATGAAGCCCTGCTGCTGAACTACGAAGAAGCCTTTGTGCGGCGCGACAGCCTGACCAACGACTACTACGACTGCTCGGCGCACATGCTGTGGATCGGCGACCGCACCCGCCAGCTGGACGGCGCCCATGTCGAATTCCTGCGCGGGGTGAACAACCCGATCGGGGTCAAGGTCGGCCCGAGCATGAACACCGACGAGCTGATTCGCCTGATCGATATCCTCAACCCGGATAACGACCCCGGGCGCCTCAACCTGATCGTGCGCATGGGCGCGAACAAGGTCGGCGATCATCTGCCCCAACTGATCCGCGCGGTGGAAGGCGAAGGCAAGCAAGTGCTGTGGAGCTCCGACCCGATGCACGGCAATACCATCAAGGCCAGCAGCGGCTACAAGACCCGCGACTTCGCGCAGATCCTCAACGAGGTGAAGCAGTTCTTCCAGGTGCACGAAGCCGAAGGCAGCTACGCCGGCGGCATCCACATCGAGATGACCGGGCAAAACGTCACTGAATGCATCGGTGGCGCGCGCCCTATTACCGAGGATGGCCTGTCGGACCGCTATCACACCCACTGCGACCCACGGATGAACGCCGACCAATCCCTGGAGCTGGCGTTCCTGATTGCCGAGACCTTGAAACAGGTCAAGCGCTGAGCAAGCCGGGCGCGCTCGTGGCGGGACAAGCCCGCGAGCGTGCCCGCGCCGCCCTAGAGAAAACCGCGCAATCGCTGGGCACTGGCCCTTGGGCAATTGAGCTGGACCTGCTCCAGCCCTAGCCACTGCGCCATTTGTCGTAAATTGGCCGCCAGCGCCATCATCCCCTGTTCATCCAGCCCCTGCGGTTCTTCATGCACGGCATGCACCGCCAGGCGCCCCAATGCCCGCTCAGCCCGCAGGTCGACCCGCGCGGCGATCCGCTCGTCATGCAGGAACGGCAGCACGTAGTAGCCATAGATCCGTTTGTGTTGCGGGGTATAGATTTCCAGCCGGTAGCGAAAATCGAACAGGCGCTCGGTACGGCTGCGTTCCCAGACCAGCGAATCAAAGGGCGAGAGCAAGGCACTGGCTTCGACCTTGCGCGGCACTTTAGGCGCGGGCAGGCAATAGGCCGCTTGCCGCCAGCCTTCGACCTCGCACCGTTGCACCTCGCCGGCCTCAAGCAACTGGGCCAGGCGCGCCGGGCCGTCCGCGGGGCTCAGCCGGAAGTAATCACGCAGGTCTTTTTCCGTGGCGACCCCAAGTGCGCCAATCGCATGCAACAGCAAACCGCGCTGGGCCTGTGCATCGTCGAGCAGGGGCTGCTGCAGGATGGCGGCGGGCAGCACCCGCTCCGGCAGGTCGTACAGCCGCTCGAAACCACGACGCCCGGCCACCGTCACTTCGCCGGCAGCGAACAGCCACTCCAGCGCGTGCTTCTCGGCACTCCAGTCCCACCAGGGGCCGGCGCGTTCCTGCCGGGTCGACAGGCTGCCCGCCCCCAGCGCGCCCTGCTCCTCGACACAGGCCAGCACCCGGCGAATGGTCGCCTGCTGCTCCTGGCCAAAACGCGCCAATTGCCCATAGATCCCTTGCCCCTGGCGGGCACGCTGCATTCGCCAGCGCAGCAAGGGGTACATGGCCAGCGGCAACAGTGAGGCCTCATGCCCCCAGTATTCGAACAACCGACGTTGGCGGCCCTGGCTCCAGGCCGCTTGATCGAGCAGTTGCGGGGAGTAATTGCCCAGGCGCGAGAACAACGGCAGGTAGTGCGAGCGCACCAAGGCGTTGACCGAATCAATCTGCAGCAGGCCCAGGCGCCCGATCATCCGATTGACCTGGGCCGAACTGACCGCAGCGGTCGAGGGCCGTACGCCAAAGCCTTGAGCAGCCAAGGCCAGGCGTCGGGCCTGCTTGATGGAAAACGACAGTTGGGCGGGCATGGGCATCTCCTTGTCTGCCCGCAAACTACCTCAGCTGCCAGCCGCTTGTGTAGCCGTTTATTTGGACATCGGGTCATCCCAGAAGGGCCGGCTGATTTCACGCTCGACATCCGCGCGGCTCAAGCCGATGTCCTTGAGCGCTTCGTCGCTCATGCTCGCCAACTCGACCCGCTCACGGTAGCGCTGATGCCAGCGGGCCACCGTTTGCAGCACCGTCCGCCAGGAAAGACCATGGAACGAGAACTTCTGCACCAGCACATAACCTTTTTGACCTTTCATCATCTTGCCCTCCAGTGGGGATGACTAAAGTCTCGCCGCGCAGCTAAGATCAATCCAACGAATGTTTCTTATGAAATACATCTCGGAGATTGATGAATTGTCCAACTACCCCAGCATCGACACCGAAGTCCTGCGTACCTTCGTCGCCATTGCCGATCAGGGCGGCTTTACCCGGGCTGGTGAGTTGGTCAATCGCACCCAATCTGCCGTCAGCATGCAAATGAAGCGCCTGGAGGAAGACGTGCTGCAGCGCCAGCTGTTCCAGCGCGACGGACGCCAGGTCAAGCTCACCGCCGAAGGGCAGGTGCTGCTGGGCTACGCGCGACGGATCCTGAAACTGCACAGCGAAGTGTTCAATACCCTGCGCGAACCCCACATGGTCGGCACGGTACGCATCGGCACGCCGGATGATTATGTGATGCGGTTTCTGCCGGGGATTCTGTCGCGCTTCGCCCAGGCTTACCCGCTTATCCAGATCGAAGTCCACTGCGAATCGTCCAAGCAACTGTTGCAGCGCCAGGACCTGGACCTGTCCATCGTCACCCGCGAGCCAGGCAACGAGATCGGTCAACTGTTGCGCAAGGAGCGCTTCGTCTGGGCCGAGGCCCAGTGCTTCAACCCTCACGAACAAACGCCCATGCCCCTGGCCATGTTCAACAGCGACTGTTTCTGCCGGCTGTGGGCCTGCAATGCGCTGGACGCCGCAGGGCGTGATTATCGGATTGCCTACAACAGCTCCAGCCTGGCGGCGATCATGGCGGTGGTCAGCGCCGGCCTGGCGGTCACTGCCCAGCTCGAAAGCCTGATCACCTCGGACATGCGCATTCTAGGTGCCGCGCAAAACCTGCCGCAGTTGCCCGAGGCCAGCATCATGCTGCTGCGCAACCTGAACACGCCCTCGCCCATCACCAAGTGCCTGGCCGAGCATATCGTCGACGGTTTTAAACTTTGAAGCCGAGCATCACCGCGCACAGCACCAGAAACCCGCAGAACAATCCGCGCAACAGGCGTTCCGGCATCGAGTGCGCAATCTTCACGCCCCAACTGATGCTCATCAAGCCCCCCAGGGCCAAGGGCAGGCCGATCATCCAATCCACTTCCTGGTGCACGCCATAAGTCACCAGGGTGACCCCGGTACTGGGCAGCGCCAGTGCCAATGACAAGCCCTGGGCAACCACCTGGCTGGTGCCGAATACGCTGGTCAGTATCGGCGTGGCAACCACCGCGCCGCCGACCCCGAACAGCCCGCCCATGGTGCCCGAGGCCGCGCCCAGCACGCCCAGCCAGGGCCAGGAATAACGCATCTGCGCCGATGCCGGGGTATTGCCGACAAACATCCGCAGCAGGTTGTAGCAAGAGAGCGCCACCAGGAATGCGACAAACCCGATGCGCATGATCTGCGCATCAATGCCGACTGCCCAGATCGAGCCGATCCACGCAAAACAGAAGCCCATGCTCGCCAGTGGCAAGGCGTGCCGCAGCTCGATGCGATTGCGCTGGTGATAACGCCACAAGGCCAGCATCACATTGGGCACCACCATCACCAGGGCAGTGCCCTGGGCGATTTGCTGATCCAGGCCGAACCACACGCCCAACACCGGAATCGCAATCAAGCCGCCACCGATGCCAAACAGCCCACCCATGGTGCCCAGGGCCACACCCAGCAGCAGATACATCACAAGATCAATCACGGTGCATTTCCCCTCACGTCAGAGGGTGCATGCTACGCAGTCGGCGCTGGTACGGAAACGCACAGCAACGCACAATGGCTGTGCCAACTCCGCACAAGCGCATTAAAAATGAACCCCAAAGCCCTGACCGACCAGCTCGGACTGTTCCTTGACGTCCTGGAAACCGGCAGTTTTTCCGCCGCGGCCCGACGTCATCCCCTGACGCCCTCGGCGGTGGCCCGGCGCATCGACAGCCTGGAAAGTGCTATCGGCAGCAAACTGTTCATGCGCACCACCCACGCCGTGGTCGCAACCGCGGCGGGCCTGGCCTTTGCTGAACGCGCACGACGGATAGTCGCCGAACTGCAATTGGCCCGAGCCGAAGCGGTGTCCCTGAGCCACGCCCCTGAAGGGCTGATCCGGGTCGACGCTCCGGCCGCCTTCGGCCGACGCCACCTGACGCCGGCAATCGCCGACTTCCTCGGCGTCTACCCGGGGCTGGATGTGCAGTTGCACCTGATCGACAGCTTCGTCGATATGCAGGGCTCGAACCTGGGCAAGGTCGACCTGGTACTGCGTGCCGGGCATATGGTCGATACCCGGCTGGTGGCCACACCACTGGCCAGCATTGTGCGCATTGCCTGCGCCAGCCCGGCCTACCTGAAAAGCCGCGGGACGCCGGCCCACCCCAGCGAACTCGGTGAACACGACGGGCTTGACTGGGAGGGGCTGGCCCCACTCTTCGCCTGGCGTTTCGAGCAGGACGGGCAGATGCACAGTCATCGCCCGCAGCGCATCCGCATGAGCGCCAACAACGCCGAAGCATTGCTCTCGGGGGCGCTGGCCGGCCTGGGCATCGCCCACCTGCCCACCTGGCTGGCCAGTGAATACCTGCTGCGCGGCGAGCTGCTACCACTGTTTTGCCAGCATGGCCTGCCCCCGGCGGAAACCTCCGGCATCTATGCCCTGCGCCTGGAGCAACACAGCAACGCCCGCAGCCGCCTGCTGCTGGAATACTTGAAGGCGCGCTTCAGCCCCGTTCCCCCTTGGGACCTGGCCCTGCAAAGCAAGATGGGCTGAAACCCTGGACCCACCGCCCTCGCACAATTATCTGGCGCATTAAAGATTCGCCCGCTAGATTCAAAACCTGTACTGATCAAGGCCCCACCATGACCACCAACGGCTCCCTCCCCGACTCTTGCGACGAACTGCGCCTGGATAATCAGCTGTGCTTCGCCCTGCATTCCACCTCGCTGCTGATGACCAAGGTCTACAAGCCCCTGCTGCAAGCTCTGGGGCTGACCTACC
The DNA here is from genome assembly GCF_000416215.1 of Pseudomonas sp. CF161. Classification (NCBI taxonomy): domain Bacteria; kingdom Pseudomonadati; phylum Pseudomonadota; class Gammaproteobacteria; order Pseudomonadales; family Pseudomonadaceae; genus Pseudomonas; species Pseudomonas sp. CF161. Next base: position 112,706 of record NZ_ATLP01000112.1, on the reverse strand, counting down.
CCCAATACCTGGCGATGATGGTGCTGTGGGAGCGCGACGGCCTGACCGTTGGCGAGATCAGCACTCACTTGCTGACCGACCCGGGCTCCCTGACCCCGCTGCTCAAGCGCCTCGAAGCCGAAGGCCTGCTCAGCCGTACCCGCAGCCGAGAGGATGAGCGGGTGGTGATCGTCGAGCTGACCGCGCAAGGTCGCGCCCTGCGTGACAAGGCTCGCGAAATTCCGCACTGCATCCTGGCAGCCAGCGGCCAGACGGTGGAGCAACTGCAAAAGTTGCAGGCCGACCTGCTGGCGTTGCGCGGCCATCTGCAACACAGCCTCTAGCCCCTCCTGCCTGCACGCCCTCCCGGGAGCCGCCCCTCCACATGACCTGCTGGCGTGCGGACAGTCTCGCCAGCAACCTCGAAGATTAGAATTCTTAAAAATCAAATAGATAAGAAATCTCGCGGGGGCAGAGCGACATTGCTTCGAAAATATATATTGCGCACTAAATATTAGCGCGATACATTTGTTTCGCAGTTACTTGGCGCACTAACATTTAGCGCAAAATAAACCTCGGAGACCTACCTCATGCAAACGCTCTATACCGCAGTCGCAACCGCTACCGGTGGCCGTGATGGCCGCGCTGTCTCCAGCGACAACATCCTCGACGTTAAGCTTGCCACCCCCAAAGAACTGGGCGGTGCCGGTGGCCAGGCGACGAACCCGGAACAGCTGTTCGCCGCCGGCTACTCTGCGTGCTTTATTGGCGCCCTGAAATTCGTCGCCAGCCAGAGCAAACAAAAAATCCCGGATGCAGCCTCGATCACCGCCCACGTCGGCATCGGCCAGATCCCCGGAGGTTTCGGCCTGGATATCGACCTGCATGTGAGCCTGCCCGGCCTCGAGCAAGCCGAGGCCCAGAGCTTGGTGGACGCGGCGCACCAGGTCTGCCCGTACTCCAACGCGACTCGCGGCAACGTCGATGTGCGCTTGCACGTCAGCGTCTGAGCCCTGCCAGCAAATCCCAGACACAAAAAAGCCCGACTCAATGGTCGGGCTTTTTCGTACGCGAGGTTTAAGCCAGGCTTAGACCTTGGCGCGGCCCTTGTAGGAGCCACCGTCGCGGGTGTCGATCTCGATCCAGTCGCCGATTTCAACGAAATCTGCAACGCTCAGCTCGGTACCGTTTTTCAGTTTGGCAGGCTTCATCACCTTGCCCGAAGTGTCGCCGCGAGCGGAACCTTCGGTGTAGTCAACCTGACGCACGATAGTGGTCGGCAGTTCTACGGAAACCAGACGCTCTTCGAAGAAGATCGCTTCGCAAACATCGGTCATGCCTTCTTCAACGAAAGGCAGAACAGCTTCGATGTCTTCAGCGTTCAGCTCGTACATGGTGTAGTCGGTGGTGTCCATGAACGTGTAGGAGTCGCCGCTGATGAAGGACAGGGTCGCTTCTTTGCGGTCGAGGATCACGTCGTCCAGTTTGTCGTCGGCGCTGTAAACGATCTCGGTCTTGTAACCGGTCAGCAGGTTTTTCAGCTTGGTCTTCATGATCGCGCTGTTACGACCCGACTTGGTGAACTCAGCTTTCTGAACCAGCCAAGGATCGTTTTCGAGACGGATCACCATCCCGGGTTTCAGTTCTTTACCAGTTTTCATTACGAATATCCGAATTTGGATGGGATTTACAAAAATCTAGGCCGCGTATCATATCCAATTTAGGTAAAACTGCACCAGCGCCGCGGCAAGATCAGCTTGCAAGGCCTGTTCCAGACACCATTGCTCGGCATGCAAGGACACCTCCGGCCACACATCGAGCAGGCTTTTCCAGCGTTGGCCCATGTCGCCACCGGCATTCCACGCCTGCCACAAGCCATTGATTGCGTCACGAGCCTGCGGCGACAGGCCTTGGGTATACAGATCGAGGAAGGCCTCGAGCTTGTCCAGGTGGATATCTTCGTCCTGACGATAGATGTGCCAGAGCATCGGACGCCCGGCCCATTGCGCCCGTACAAACGAGTCTTCGCCGCGCACGGCATTGAACTCGCAGCACCACAACAACTGATCGTATTGTTCCTGCCGGACGAACGGCAGGACCTGCACCGTCAGTGCGCCACGCACCTGTTGCGCGCCGACATGCAACTCGTCGCAGGCCAACCAGCGCTGCACATCACCGAGAATTCGGCCTTCGGGCACCAGCAGATGGGTCGGCCGGGTATCGGCTGCCAACGCGTCGAGCCAGCTGCCCAGGCCGGCATTTTCATAGGCAAACAATGAGATCAGCCGTGCATCGCTCGCGGCAGATACGCCAAGCCCTTGCAGGAAACTGTGCTGCGCAAGGGTGTCTTGTTGAAACGCCCTACGCCTTTCCAATAGCCCTGCCTCACGCAACAGGCCACCTGTCCCCGGGCGAAACCCGGGAAAGAAAAAGTACTTCTGCACGCCCTTGAACTTCACCGACGGCAAGCCGTGGCAGCCGACCACCCAATCCTCGGCGCTCAGGTAATCGAGATTCAACCAGAGCGGCGGGCGCTCGCGCTCGGCCATGGCGTCCATATAAGCCGCAGGCAGTTGGCAGGCGAAGGCGGCAATCACCACATCGGCAGCCGGCTGCGCAGCCCAGTCCGTCGACCAGTGCCGCACCTCGACGCCTGCCTGCCATTGGCGGGCGGCGCTGATGTCGATTTCCGGGCACAGGCGCTCGAAGGCCCGCAGATCGTCGACCCACAGGCGCACCTCGCACTGATGCTCGGCCACCAACTGCCGGGCGAGGCGCCAGGTGACCCCGATATCGCCGAAGTTGTCCACGACGCTGCAGAAAATATCCCAGGAGGCTTTCATTCCGGGCTCCGATTGGCAAAGGCGCCGATTGTCCGCATAAATCGTCCCGCGCAGAAGAGCCGACGCCGATTAATCTTCGTGCGACAATCGGCCCCCGCACTCGTCCGCCCGCCAGGAGGCCGCCATGTCCTACCGCCCCACCGCCCGCAAACCGCTGCGCATCAGCTTCAATGGCCTGAAACTCAGCGCCAGCATTGCCTTGGGTCTGTGGCTGGGTTTTGTGGCCATTGCCCTGACCTGCTGGCTGGCCTCGTGTTTTGTGTTCAGCCAACAACTGGCGCCGGTTGCCCAAGCCGTTCAGCAACTGGCCAAACCGCCCGTGGTCGAACCGGCACCCGCCAACCCGATGTTCGAGCAGTATCAGGAAAACCTGCGCAAGAACGAACAACAGCAAAGCCTGGAGAATGCCCGCAACAACCTGCGCAATCAGTCCAATCCCAAATGCCAGTTCTGGCTGCAACAGGACCAGACGGCGCCGACCGACAAGAGCCGGGCCAACGTCCTGCAGTTCTGCGACTGATCATGAACAAACACGCGATCCATCAACTGATCCTGGAAAAACTCCGGGACGACCTCGAAGTGGCACAGCGCGCTGCGCAAACGGCCTACGAGACGGCGACCCACGAAGAAAACATCGCCGAAAACAAATACGACACCCTGGGCCTTGAGGCTTCGTACCTGGCTGCCGGCCAGGCCAAACGAGTAGAGGAGATCAGGCAAGCCCTGGGGTTGTTCCAGAACCTGACACTGCGCGCCTATGACGAGCAGACAGGGATTCAGGTGGGGGCCTTACTGGGGCTTGAAGATGAAAACGGCCACGAACAATGGCTGTTTCTGGGGCCGGATGGGGCCGGGCTGAAGGTGTACGTGGTAGGCCAGTTGATTACCGTCATCACCCCTCGCTCCCCGCTGGGCCAGAGCCTGGTGGGTAAGTTCGAGGGGGATGAGGTGCAAATCGTTGTCGCGGGCACTCGGCAACAGTTCACTGTTACCGAGGTGAAGTGAGCACGCCGCAGCCTTAGTGCACTGGCAGCTCAACGCCGTCGAACAGTTCTTCCAGTTCCTGTTTGTTGTGGCACTGGATGGCCTTGGCCATGACTTCCCGCGTCAGGTGCGGGGCGAACTTCTCGATGAAGTCGCACATGAAACCACGCAGGAAGGTGCCACGGCGGAAGCCGATCTTGGTGATGCTCGACTCGAACAGTTCGCTGGCATCCAGTACCACCAGGTCACTGTCGAGCTTGGTATCGACCGCCATCTTGGCCACGATGCCAACGCCCAGGCCCAGGCGTACGTAGGTCTTGATCACATCGGCGTCGGCGGCGGTGAACACCACCTTGGGGGTCAGGCCACGGTGGCTGAAGGCTTCGTCGAGCTTGGAACGGCCGGTGAACCCGAATACGTAGGTGACGATCGGGTATTCGGCGAGGGTTTCCAGGGTCAGCTTCGGCAGCTTGGTCAACGGGTGGCCCTGGGGCACGACCACGCAACGGTTCCAGCGATAGCACGGCATCATTACCAGGTCACCGAACAGCTCCAGGGCTTCGGTGGCGATGGCGAAGTCGACAGTGCCGTCGGCGGCCATTTCGGCGATTTGCATAGGCGAGCCCTGATGCATGTGCAGGGCAACGTCCGGGTATTGCTTGATAAAGCTGCTGATCACCGGCGGCAGTGCATAACGCGCCTGGGTGTGGGTAGTGGCGATCGACAGGGTGCCCTTTTTCTCGTTGGAGAACTCCTGAGCGATCTGCTTGATGCTTTCGACCTTGCGCAGAATCTCGCCGGCGGTGGTGATGATGCGCTCACCGGCCGGAGTAACACGCGTCAAATGCTTGCCGCTGCGGGCAAAGACTTCGACCCCCAGCTCGTCTTCGAGCAGGCGGATCTGCTTGCTGATACCCGGTTGCGAGGTGTAAAGGCTTTGGGCTGTAGCGGAAACGTTGAGGTCGTGGTGCGCCACTTCCCAGATGTAGCGCAATTGTTGGAGCTTCATATCAATCCCTCAAAGCAGTTGGACGCCACGGGTATCAGCGACGGTATATAACTATATTAATGGTTTGAAGAATAAATCTAGAACTTTTTATTAGAAACTCTTCGGCGCCCCTTTCAGATATCCCCCAGTCGACGACGCTGCACCAAGGGCACGAGGTACACCGGCACCTTCGCCAACTGCAACACACGGGCTGCCGTCCTGCCCAACGGGGTTTCCACGCCCGCTTCGTAGCTATGACTTCCTACGATCAGCAAATCCACGGAGAGTTTCGCCGCCTGTTCGAGAATGACCTGCGCAGGGTCCCCCTGAAATACCCTGACCGACTGAATCAACGCCAGGTCCTGCATGCCTTCCCCCAGCTCTTCACGGAAGCTGTCGAGCACCCGCTGCTCGATACTGGCCATCACCGTGCTCAAGCCCTGGCTGTGAAAATCATTCAATGCCTGCTCATCGAGGTAGCTCTGCAGCACCGACTCGGCAAACAGCCCCATAGGCTCCACGGCGTGGATGACATGCAGGTCGGCATTGAACGTTCGAGCCAGCTCCACCGCATGCTGCATCACATAAGGTGCGTACAGACCAAGGTCAGTGGCATACAGCATCGAACGAATCATATGACCTCCATGACTGCCAGGACGGCGGAGATTGATTCAGCTTAGCAGTGCCCGGCCAACTGCGACGCCAGCCGCCGGGCCCGGGATCAAAGGCTCAGGTTTTGCTCTCATTGCTGATGCCGTGGGGCACATGGCCAGTGGCGACCACTTCGCGCGCCAGCTCGCAATGACCGGCCTGATCATCGAAAAATACGTCTGCGGCAAAAGCCTCGAGAAACGCCGCTTTCTCCAGGCCGCCCAGGAACAGCGATTCATCCAGACGAATATCCCACTCGCGCAAGGTGCGGATCACCCGCTCATGGGCCGGCGCCGAGCGCGCGGTGACCAGGGCAGTGCGGATCGGACAAGCGTCTTCGGGAAACTCGCGCTGCAACAGATTGAGCGCAGCGAGAAAGCCTTTGAACGGCCCGCCTCGCAAAGGCTCGCGAGCAGATTCGCGCTCCTTGGCCTGGAACGCTTCAAGGCCGCCCAACTGATAAACCCGTTCCGATTCGTCGGAAAACAACACCGCATCGCCATCGAAGGCAATGCGCAACTCGGCGCTGGCGGCACGGCGCGCGCCGCCCGACAAAATGGTCGCCGCAGCGAACCCGGCATCCAGCGCGCTGCGCACGTCTTCGGCGTGAGTCGAGAGGAACAGGTCACAACCGAATGCCGCGAGATAAGGGTAAGGGCTGCGCCCGCCGACGAAAGCGGCCCGGGAGATATCCAGGCCGTAGTGCTGAATCGAATTGAACACCCGCAAGCCGGTGTCGGCGCTGTTGCGCGAGACCAGGACAACTTCGACCCGGGCTCGCCCAAGGCTGGCGTTGAGGCTGAGAAGCTTCTTCACCAGGGGAAAAGCCTCACCCGGCTCGAGGTTTTCCTCCTCATGCTCGATCTGATACTGCCGATAAGCCTCGACGCCCTCCGCCAGGTAGACCTTGTGGCTGTCGCTCAAGTCAAACAGTGCCCGCGACGAAATCGCCACCACCAACTTTCCACCCAGGCCCTTAGCCATGTACTGCTCCCCCGCCCGACGGTTTCAATCGTTATGCCGATCAATAAAACTCAATGCCTGATACAGCGCTTCGATTCTCGGCAGCTCACATCCCGCGGCCTTGGCAGCGGCCAGAGGCGCAGCATAGATGGCCGCGAGCTCCAAGGGGCGCTTGTGCAGATAATCGTGGTACATGCTCGGCCAGTAATCCGGCATTTTTTCCGTAACCTTGAACAGATGCTCGGCATAACCGGTCGGCACGCCATGCCCACAGGCCTCTGCCCCGCGCACCACCTCGGCCATCAAGGCCTGGATCAACTGACGGCTTGAGTCATTGACCATCAACGGCGCGGTGCTGGCCTTGAGCAGCACCGACAGACCGTTGTACGGCACATTCCACACCAGCTTCTGCCAGCGTGCCTGACCCAGGTCAGGCATGGCCTGGGAATCGAGACCGGCTTCGCGAAACATCGCCGAGCCTTCCTCGACAATGGCCTGACGCGCCGCCGCATCCGACGCCGGGCCACTGTGATACCCCAGATTCACCGCACCCAGGGCCTGATGCTCAATCACACCGGGCGCCGAACGGTATGCACAGATATAGCAAAGCCCACCCAGCACATGGATTGACTCAGGCAGCAAGGGACGCAGTGCTTCTTCGACGCCCAAGCCGTTCTGCAGCAACAGCACCCTGGCCCCTGGGGCCGCTGCGCTGATCAAGATGGGGGCCAGATCAGGATTGCTGGTGGCCTTGGCTCCCACCAGCAACCAGTCGCAAGGCGGCAGATCCTCGCCGTTGGCGTAAGCCTGCACCGGGTTCAGTGTCAGTTGGCCTTGAACCGCATGGTTCAGTTGCAAACCACGCTCTGCCACCGCGGAGAACTCACCGCGCAGCAAAAAGTGCACGTCGAAACCGGCCCGCGCCAACATCACGCCATAAAAACCACCGATCGCCCCGGTACCAATAATGCCGACTCGCGGCTTGTGCCCAGCACTCATCATGGCAACTCCTCTGCAATTCGCTCCAATGCCTGGTGCACGGCGTCGGCGAGATCATTCGCGCGCAGACGCGATTGCACAGCGCCATAAAACTCACCGTCGCGCACCACGAACAGGGCCGGCAAATGAAACACCTGATAACGCTGGACGACGCCACCGTTGTTACCTGCATCAATCCAGCACAGCCGATCGACAGGCAGATCAAAGGTGGGCAGTTGCTGGCGCGCCCAGCGACAGCTGGAACAGCCGATGCTGGTGAAAATCACCAGGGAAATGCCACTCATCGCCAACAACCGCTGATCGGTGTCGAAATCGGTCAGCTCCAATTGGGCCACTATACTGGCAGAAACACTGTCGACTAGCCGACGCTCGGGGTCCGCGCTCATGGGACGTTTTCTACCTCATCCAGACGATGTTCCGGTTGAACTGACCTTGCGCAAACACTCGTGCATTTCGCGGCAGCGGCTGCACACTATCAGCCTCGGCGGCGTGGCTTGCAATTACCACCGCGCCTGGCGATGCGGCACGGCGCTGCTGGTGCGCATGCCGACCCTGGGCGAAAACGCCTGCTATAAGGGCTATGTCGCCTGGTGCCTGCGCCGCAAGCACGGCTACCTGGTGGGTATCGCCTTTGTCGACGAACAGACCCTGTTCGGTGCGCGCATGGGCGCACAGGTCTGCCAGATCGAACGCTACTGCCGCCTGCACGAACCCCAGGCCGAACGACAGCGTACCGAGGCGCTCGCCCTGCAATGGATCACCCAGCACGCCGAGGACTTTTCCCAGGAGCAGGTCCATCGCGCATTTATCCAGCCCTAGCGGGATAAAACCCCCGCCAGCCCATTGTCGAATCACCGGCTAACGCGCTAAGGTTCCGCTCCCCGACGCGCTCAAATCCGCTGTGCTCCGCCGCGCGGGGATCGCTGGCGGCCGGCACCCGTGACCTGACGAGTAACACGATGGCTGATTTACCGATCAACGACCTTAACGTCGCCTCCAACGAGACGCTGATCACTCCTGATCAGCTCAAGCGTGATATCCCCCTGAGCGACGCTGCCCTGCGCACCGTGACCAAGGGCCGCGAGGTGATCCGCAATATTCTGGATGGCACCGACCATCGCCTGTTTGTCGTTATCGGCCCTTGCTCGATCCACGACATCAAAGCAGCTCACGAGTACGCCGAGCGCCTGAAGGTACTGGCCGCCGAAGTGTCCGACACTCTGTACCTGGTAATGCGCGTCTACTTCGAGAAGCCGCGGACCACGGTCGGCTGGAAAGGCCTGATCAACGACCCTTACCTGGACGACTCATTCAAGATTCAGGACGGCCTGCACATTGGCCGCCAGTTGCTGCTGGACCTGGCCGAGATGGGCCTGCCAACCGCCACCGAAGCGCTGGACCCGATCTCCCCGCAGTACTTGCAGGACTTGATCAGCTGGTCGGCCATCGGCGCGCGCACCACAGAATCCCAGACCCACCGCGAAATGGCGTCTGGCCTGTCTTCGGCTGTCGGCTTCAAGAACGGCACCGATGGCGGCCTGACCGTTGCAATCAATGCCCTGCAATCGGTTTCCAGCCCTCATCGCTTCCTGGGTATCAACCAGGAAGGCGGGGTGTCGATCGTCACCACCAAAGGCAACGCTTATGGCCACGTGGTATTGCGCGGTGGCAACGGCAAGCCGAACTACGATTCGGTGAGTGTCGCGCTGTGCGAACAGGCGCTGAACAAAGCGAAGATCAAACCCAACATCATGGTCGACTGCAGCCACGCCAACTCCAACAAGGACCCGGCGCTGCAACCTTTGGTCATGGAGAACGTGGCCAACCAGATTCTCGAAGGCAATCAGTCGATCATCGGCCTGATGGTCGAGAGCCATCTGAACTGGGGCTGCCAGGCGATTCCGAAAGACTTGGCCGAATTGCAATACGGCGTGTCGATCACGGACGCCTGCATCGACTGGGAAAGCACCGAGAAAACCTTGCGCGGCATGCATGCCAAGCTCAAGGACGTATTGCCTAAACGCGATCGCGGCTGATTTCTCAAAAGACGCACACAAAAACGCCGGGCTCAGCCCGGCGTTTTTGTGTGTGCCCGCTCAGAGTTTCGCGGCGTGACGCTGATGGCGCTCCATGTAGCGCTCCACGTATGAGCACGACGGGATCACCGTGTACCCCATGCGATCAGCGTACTCCAGGGCCTGCTCGGTCAACGCGGCAGCAATGCCGCGGCCACGCAATGCGTTGGGCACGAATGTCCGATAGATATCCAGGGTCTGCTTACCCAGGTCCATGTAAGTCAGGTAGGCACGATGACCGTCCACATTGGTCTCGAACTGATGACCAGCCTGGTCATGGTGGATGGACAACGCCTCGCTCATCACTACTCCTCGCGGGTCTTGGATTCTGACCCCTACCTTACCGATGTTTTTCCGGCGAAGGAACATCTACGCCACCCCGTGCCTGACTGGACACCGAGAAAAGCCTACCGCTCAGGTTCAACCTGCACGTTACAAATAGTAGGCATCATTGGCATAAATGCTCAAGACGCACTCATCTTGTCCTGCGCAGCATGAGGCGCGTCACACGCCGAGCTAACAGTGCAAGCCAAAATGCTCACGCACACAACGTTTCACCAATGACACACTGAACATCGCCGGATGTTGAGACTTAAGACGAGCGCCCCTTCTTAAAGTCACCTCAACATCAACAAAGATACGTGAGCGCTTACACAGAATCTGAAGAAAAGTGTAGACGCCTCAATATAAATCGACTTTAGCCTACACTCAGAAACTGCTGCGGGGAGTGGCAATCGGGTAACACCGGCTATCCAGCAAGGCACCCAGGCCGGGCCTCGCAGCTGCACGCTTTTTATACAACTGGCTAAAAAGTTGCTCGAAAAAGATTCAGCACCTAGAATTTTTTTTGCTTCTTGCGCTACGTCAGTTTACTTACTACAAGTAATGGGTAGTATGTACGCCGGCTATTTCCTCACTCTGAAGAGATAGCTACTAATAGAAAGTCCTTGAAGGGGAACACGATGAACAACGTTCTGAAATTCTCTGCTCTGGCTCTGGCCGCAGTTCTGGCTACCGGTTGCAGCAGCGTATCCAAAGAAACCGAAGCTCGTCTGACTGCTACTGAAGACGCAGCAGCTCGCTCCCAGGCTCGTGCAGACGAAGCCTACCGTAAAGCTGATGAAGCTCTGGCTGCTGCTCAAAAAGCACAACAGACTGCTGACGAAGCTAACGAGCGCGCTCTGCGCATGCTTGAAAAAGCTAGCCGCAAGTAATAGTCCCTCGGGATTGTTATCAAGCCGATCCATTTTTGGGTCGGCTTTTTTATTGCCCGGACTTTCCTGCAGGCAATAAAAAACCCGTCGAAACCAGAGGCTCCGACGGGCTTTTGCAGCCGTGATTACTGCTCTGGATCTACGGGAACGGAAGATACCGTCGGTGCGGAAACAGGCACCGCGATCTCCACCGGCAGACCATCCTCGGCCGCGACAACATCACGCACCACATCCCAATTCATGCGCAGGCTGTTCGCCAGGTCTTCGCGCTTGAGCAAGGCATTGATCACTGCGGTGTGCTTGTCGACCACCGACGGGTTGCCATTGTCATCCAGTGGCGTGTGCGCCTCCAGATAGACCTTGCCACCGCTGACGCCAAACTTGTAAGGGTCGTTGAGAATTCGTACCGAGGTACCCACCGGCACCATGCCGGCCATTTCCAGCACGTTGTTATTGAACATGCGGAAACAGCCGTGACTGGTGCGCATGCCAATCCCGAATTTCTTGTTCGAGCCGTGAATCAGGTAACCCGGAGTTCCCAGGGTGAACTTGAATGGGCCCAGCGGGTTGTCCGGACCGGCCGGCACCACGTTTGGCAGCGGGTCACCGTCGGCCGCATGCTCGGCCTTGATCGAAGCAGGAGGCGTCCAGGTCGGGTTCGGGGTTTTGGCCACAATGCTGGTGTGCGCAATCGGCGAACCCCAGCCTTCGCGGCCGATGCCCAGGGGGAAGGTGTAAACGACGTTACGTCCCTTGGGGAAGTAATACAGCCGATATTCGGCCAGGTTGATCACGATGCCCTCGCGCGGGCCCGGCGGCAGAATGAATCGGGTCGGCAGAACCACTTCCGTACCCGCTCCCGGCAACCAGGGATCGACGCCCGGGTTGGCCGCCACCATTTCCAGATAACCCAGGTCGTAAGTCGTTCCCAGATCGGCAAAGGTGTCTTCGTACTTGGCCTTGATCACCTGCACCTGGCCCACGATGTCTTCGCCGGGGGGTGGTAGAGGCAACTCCAGTGCGGCAACCGGGCCTGCCACACAAAGTGCGGCAAGCGTCAGGCAGCGGGTGACGGCAGGAAAACGCGGCAACATCCGGAAAATCCTTCGCATGATCAACGGGTGAGAAAAAAGCGATTGTACACCGCAGCTTCCCGCTTCGGCAGTTGGCTGGGGTAAGCGTAGCTACAGGCCATCCGATGGCGAATGTTCAAAGTTCGAAGCGCAGTTCAGGCCAGATCGGTGGGGTGCCGCGCTTCTGCGACTCGAGAATTGCGCGGCAGAGCGGGCACAGGCGCTGCTCCTGAAAAATGGTGCGGTCCACGCTCGACCAGCGCGGCTGGGCGGGTAGCAAAGAGCCACATAACGTCCGGTCGGCAGCACCACCGAGTTCCAATTGACGCGTGACCAAGTGCACCCGAACTTCCTGGCAGGCAAACAGATCCAGCTGTTCGTCAGGCTCGATCAGTTGATAGGCAAACAGGGACCAGGCAGGACGCGGCATTGGGGGCTCCAAATCGGGGGCGCCACATTAGCCGAAACACTGCCACTAGAAAAGCGTCAAAGCAGCGGTTTTAGCGTCGGCCAGACATTTTCCAGCAACTTGCCCTGGGCCGCAGCCGCCGGGTGCAGACCATCGGCCTGCATCAGCTCGGGAATGCCGCCGATCCCTTGCAGAAAAAACGGCACCAGGGCGATTTTCTTCTCGCTGGCCAGGTTGCTGTAGACCTCGGCAAATGCCTGGGTATAACGCACGCCATAGTTGGGAGGTAGCTGCATGCCCAGTAGTAGCACCTTGGCACCGCTGGCTTTTGAGCTATCAATCATCGACGCAAGATTTTGTTGCAATTGCGTTGGCAGTTGACCGCGCAGCCCATCGTTGCCCCCGAGCTCCAGGATCACCACATCCGGCTTATGCTCTGTGAGCAGCCCAGGCAGCCGCGCCAAGCCCCCCGCGCTGGTGTCGCCGCTGATCGATGCATTGATCACCTTGTCGTTGAAACCTTCGTCCTTGAGCCGCTGCTCCAGCAGGGTCACCCACCCTTGTCGGGTATCCAGGCCGAAAGCCGCACTGATACTATCGCCAACGATCAGGACTGTACCCGCCGCTGCGTTCTGGGCCATGCACATCAAGGCCAGGCCAGCACTCAAAAACCACACACGCATCGGACTCTCCATGGGCGCAAGCATTCTCACTGCGCGGAACCTTAGCAAAGTGGTTCCCAGCGCGGAAGGTGAACTGACCATCCTGCACCAACTCAGCCTGGAACTGAACAAGGGCGATAGCCTGGCCATCGTCGGTGCATCAGGCTCCGGCAAATCCACGCTCCTGGGCCTGCTGGCCGGGCTCGACTTGCCCAGCAGCGGTGAAGTCACGCTTGCGGGCCAGGCCCTGAGCACCCTGGATGAGGATCAACGAGCACGCATCCGTGCCGAACACGTGGGTTTTGTCTTTCAGTCATTTCAATTGCTCGACAGCCTCAATGCACTGGAAAACGTCATGCTGCCGCTGGAGCTGGACGGTCGCAAGGATGCTCGCGAGCGTGCGACCCAATTGCTGCAACGGGTGGGCCTGGGCCAGCGCCTGACCCACTCACCGCGCCAACTCTCCGGCGGCGAACAGCAGCGGGTCGCGATCGCCCGGGCATTTGCGGCCGAGCCCGACGTTTTGTTTGCCGATGAACCGACCGGCAACCTCGACAGCCACACCGGCGAGCGTATCTGCGACCTGCTGTTCGAGCTCAATAAAGAACGCGGCACCACATTGGTACTGGTCACTCACGACGAACGCCTGGCACATCGCTGCCGGCGCCTGATCCGCCTTGAAGCCGGCCTGCTGGTCGCCCCTCTGGAGCCTTGATGGCACGCCTGCCGCTGTTGCGCCTGTTCAGCCTCGCCCTGCGTCAACTGCTGCGCGATGCACGCGCCGGTGAGTTGAGGGTGTTGTTCTTCGCCTTGCTGGTGGCCGTTGCGGCCAGCACCGCCATCGGCTATTTCGGCGCCCGCCTGAACGGCGCCATGTTGCTGCGCGCCACCGAATTCCTCGGTGCCGACCTGTTGCTCGAGGGCAGCTCGCCGGCACGCCCGGAGCAGATCCAGAGCGGCCGGGAACTGGGGCTGGAGCATGCGCAGATCGTGGAGTTCTCCAGCGTCGTCGCCACCGACAAAGGCATCCAGCTGTCCAGCATCAAAGCGGCGGATGAGGTCTATCCATTACGTGGCGAGCTGAAAAGCGCACCGGCGCCCTACGCCGCCGAAGAGTCAGGGGGTGGACCGAAGCCAGGTGAGGCCTGGGTCGAATCGCGCCTATTGGCCGCGCTGGACTTGAAGATTGGCGACAGCATCGACGTGGGCATGAAGACTCTGCGCCTGGCCCGAGTGCTGACCTACGAGCCGGACCGTGCCGGTAACTTCTATAGCCTGACGCCGCGGGTGCTGATTAATTTGTCCGACCTGGCGGCCACGGGCGTGGTGCAGCCCGGTAGTCGGGTCAGCTACAAGGAGCTATGGCGCGGCACCGCTCCGGCGCTGGAAACCTATCGACAATTGATCAAACCAGGGCTGGCGGCCAATCAGCGCTTGCAGGATGCACGCGACGGCAACCAGCAGATCGGCGGCGCCCTGGGCAAGGCCGAGCGCTACCTGAACATGGCCAGCCTGGTAGCCGTATTGCTATCGGGCGTCGCGGTGGCACTGTCGGCCACGCGCTTCGCCACCCGGCGCTTCGATGCCAGCGCCCTGCTGCGCTGCCTTGGCTTGTCCAGGCGTGAAACCATGCTGTTGTTCAGTGTGCAGTTGGCCGTCCTTGGTCTGCTGGCCAGCCTCAGCGGCGCGCTGATAGGGTGGCTGGCTCAACTCGGATTGTTCGCCCTGCTGCATGAGCTCTTGCCCAGTGATGTACCGCCGGGTGGATGGCTGCCGGCGGTCGCCGGGATCGGCACCGGGCTGGTGGCACTCGCCGGCTTCGCCCTGCCGCCGCTGGCCGCTCTGGGTCGTGTTCCGCCATTACGGGTGTTACGTCGCGATCTGCTGCCCATCCCTTCCAGCACCTGGATGGTCTATGGCGCGGCCCTGCTCGCCCTGGGCCTGATCATGTGGCGCCTGAGCCTGGATCTGGTGCTGACCTTCGCCTTGCTCGGCGGTGGTGTGGTGGCCGCGGTGGTGCTGGGCGGGCTTCTGCTGCTCGCCCTGCAAAGCCTGCGACGCCTGTTGGCTCGCGCCTCGCTGCCGTGGCGCCTGGGCCTGGGACAGTTGCTGCGCCACCCACTGGCGGCTGCGGGCCAATCCCTGGCATTCGGCCTGATTCTATTGTCGATGGCGCTGATCGCCCTATTGCGCGGCGAGCTACTGGATACCTGGCAGAATCAGCTACCGAAAAATGCCCCCAACTACTTCGCGCTGAATATCCTCCCCGCCGATAAACAGGCCTTCACCGATCGTCTGGTGGCACTCTCCGCACCTTCGGCACCGCTGTACCCGGTAGTACCGGGGCGACTAATCAGCATCAACGGCGAGCCGGTCAGGGATATCGTCAGCAAAGACTCCAGCGGCGATCGCGCAGTTCAGCGCGACCTGAGCCTGACCTGGGCCGCCGACTTGCCACAAGGCAATAGCATCACGGCAGGGAGCTGGTGGTCGAGCCAGCCGCAAGGCGATCTGCCCGGCGTCTCGGTGGAAAACAAGGTCGCAGAAAGCCTGAAGCTCAAAATCGGCGATCGGCTGACCTTCACCGTCGGCGGCATCAATCGCGAAGCCCAGGTCACCAGCCTGCGCAAAATCAACTGGGATAACTTCCAGCCCAACTTCTTCATGATCTTCCAGCCGGGCACCTTGAAAGATCTCCCCGCGACCTACCTGACCAGCTTTTACCTGGCGGCCGGGCATGACCAACAGATCGTCGAGCTGTCCCGGGCCTTTCCGGCAGTGACCATCCTTCAGGTGGAGGCCTTGCTGGAGCAACTGCGCAGCATCCTCGCCCAGGTGACCCTGGCGGTGGAATACGTCTTGTTGTTTGTCCTGGCTGCCGGGATGACCGTCCTCTTCTCCGGCCTGCAGGCCACCCTTGACGAGCGTATTCGCCAAGGTGCGCTGTTGCGGGCCTTGGGGGCGGAACGGCGGTTGCTGGTTAAAGCGCGGCGTATCGAGTTCGGCCTGCTCGGCGCTGTCAGTGGCCTGCTGGCTGCTCTGGGTTCTGAGCTGGTGAGCCTGGTGCTCTACCGCTATGCCTTCGATCTGCCTTGGCACCCACATCCGTGGTTGCTGGTGTTGCCGCTGATCGGTGCGGCGCTGGTTGGCGGCGCGGGGGTTTTCGGCACCCGGCGGGCCTTGAATGCCAGCCCACTGACGGTACTGCGCGAAGGCTGAAGGCCAAGGCCCGTCTCAGACAGCGACGGGCCTACTTTTGATACTCGATTCGATTGATCCACCAGCAGGTTTCACCTCCCGGCGTAGGAACAATCGCTTCATCCCCCTCTTGCTTCTTCAACAGCGCTCGCGCCATTGGCGAGTCGATGGAGATGTAATCCTTCTGCCCGTATATCTCGTCATAACCAACAATACGAAAGCGCTTGGTCTCCCCCTCTTCATTCTCCACCTCGACCCAGGCGCCGAAGAACACCCGCCCCTCCTGCTCCGGCGCGTATGAAACCACGCGCATGTCTTCCAGGCGCTTGCGTATGTAGCGCACCCGGCGATCAATCTCTCGCAGCAGCTTCTTGTTGTACTGGTAATCGGCGTTTTCACTTCTGTCACCCAGTGACGCAGCCCAGGTGACTTTGCGGGTAGTGTCGGGACGCTTTTCCCGCCATAGATAGTCGAGCTCTTTCTTGAGAGCCTCATGACCTTCCTGGGTAATCAGTTTTGTACTCAATTGCTTAATCACCACCCGCAATGAACCGACCATGAATCTCACGATTTGGCCTGAGGCCGAACAACCTGCCTGGCCGGACCTAAGTCCAGGGCCCAGCCTACTTGAGAAAAACCGATGATAAATCACTGCGGAAAAGTAGCTAGCCCTAATCCTTGTGGTGGACGAGGCAGCCACATCAACCGATCTCTATCTGGGATGGTTTGAAAGAGGAAAATGACGCCCTGGTCTTTCAACAAGATCAGGGCTCAATAGCGGTACCTGGAATCAGGCAGAGGCAGGCTTCAAATGACGCGATTCACCCTTACAGCGCGCTCAGACCACGCCATCAGGAGAACACTCGCCCTCACCAAGGGGAAGGCTGGAAATGGCATGGAGGCTGTTGTTGAAAGTCACCGTTTCGTTGAAGTCTTTCACAATGCTGCTGAGCTTTTTCTTGGCATTGGTCAGTTGTTTCAAGCGCTCTACCAATTCAGCAGTCTTTTTCTGTATATCCAGCTCACGCACTTCCAACTTCAGATCCCGGGCGCGTTGCTGCTTGGGTAGTGGCTGATACCGACATCCTGGATAACCGCATGTGGGTCAAGGCAGGGAATGAATCGGATTCTCAGGCACCGCAGGTCTGGTCAGATAACGAAGCGTTCGTAGTGAACATTCTGAGTGACTTCCATGCACAGAGCGCTTTGCTGAATCCGCGATCGCAACCGCGGAACCAGCCGACTTTTACTCGGATTGAAAAATTGATCGAAGAGAACGAAGAGCGCTTTCGCGAGAAGACTGAAAAGCTCGAAGCACCTCTGACTCAGACGGATGCCGAGTTAACCGCGCTATACGCTCTCAGCCCTCCAATCGAGGCAGAGGAATGGACTCCCAAGGGCACAACAACACAAGCGGACCATCAACAAAGCCAACAAATACGCAAATCATTAAGAGACCTGCAACTGCAGCTCAACAATGAAATTGCCTCACTGGGAAGAGCAATCAAGCTGATCAATATCTTTACGATGCCGCTGCTACTTCTCCTGATCGCCATTTACGTAAAACGCCGACATCCTCGTTGAAGTACTCGCAGTCATCGAGAGAGGTGACTGCGCGCTGAGTTAACAATCTGCCCTTTTTGGCATCGCGCGCACCAAAACTATCAGATTAGTCCGATTCATTTTTCAGACCAGTCAGATCATCGTAAGGCTCAAGCAGCCACTTTTCGAACGATCACCCGCCCATTACGACCCGGCAATGAGCGCACAACAACAAAAACGAAACCGCGCACTTTGCAGTGCTCGGACGACATTTCCCACTACCTTAGACTCGAGGGGAACCTGTTCATGGGAAACATCATTATCGTCGACGATCATCCGCTGATCAGACTGGCCATAAGGTCGATACTTGAACCCCATCAACACACGATCATTGCCGAAGCAAGCAACGGAGCCGATGCCGTACAGCTGGTGCGCAAACACGTTCCGGACCTGTTGATTCTGGATTTGGGCATTCCCAATCTGGATGGCTTTTCGGTCATCGCCCATATCAAGTCAGCACACCTGCAAGTCAAGACTCTGGTACTGACCTCCAGTGATTCGAAGAACTTCGCCTTGCGTTGCCTGCAAGCAGGTGCCGCAGGCTTTCTGTGCAAAACCGAAAACCTCAATGAGCTGGCCAATGCGGTCAAGGCGATTTTGTCGGGCTATAGCTACTTCCCCGAAGACACGATCAATATCCTGCAGCAGAACAACACGGCGGCTTGCCAGGAAAGCGTGTTGATTTCACGACTCACAGATCGTGAAATTACCGTCTTGAGGTTGTTGGCAACAGGGCTGAATAACCAGCAGATCGCCGACGCACTGTTGATCAGCCACAAGACTGTAAGCACTTACAAAGTGCGCTTATTGAAACGTTTCAATATTTCCAACCTGGTCGCGCTGGTTGATCTGGCGAAACGTAACGCGATTGTTTAAACAGCGCGAACCCATCCAACGAAACTCGCCATCAGCCGTGCCAGGAGTGGTTACAGCCGGTCTTGAGGGCGAGTAATCAATCCCTGGCGCGCAACACGGGTCAGCTGCTTGATGACTTCAGCAGTGTTTTCGGCACTAGGAGCCTGGATGACCGCGAGGTCAAAACTGTCGTTGGAGAAACGAGCCAGGGACTCCCCCTCTTCGACAAACTGGATCAGGAAAGCCGAAGGCCTGCCAGTGCGTCGCGGCCAACCGTCCAGGTATCGCAATAGAGTGGGTTGGTGCTTGCCAGCCAGAAGGATTTTCGGATTGCGCTGCACAAGGTTCGCCGTGATCGGCGCAAGACGTACAAGGGGGCGTATTGCATTCATCGTGTCGTGTCTCTGCCTCAAGTTTCTGCCGGGCAGGTGAGAGGCAACACCGAACCAGCGCTTTAGCGGTATTTCGAAGCCTTCTTCAAGCTTCTAACGACAATCTTTCGATCATCTGGCGCCCCGCAAGTAGCTGTTTAAATCGGCGCATGAGCAGCATCCTAGAGAAGCCCATAGGCCAGTGTCAAGAACCTCCATAAACGAAAAAGGCCCGCATCAGGCGGGCCTTTCCAGTGATACGCCAAGCGCTACTTGGTGATCGCCGCATCCAGCGAAAGCTTGCCCGCGCCCTCAAGCAATACCGCCACGGTGCCACCAAGCAATGCCAGGGCAAACTCATAACCGTTGTTAGCCATGAACAAACCGTTGCTGATGTGCACCGAGAAGATCGCCACCAGCAAGGTAAAGGACAGGCCCAAAGCTGCCGGGCGAGCCAACAGGCCGATAATCAATGCCAGGCCACCAAAGAACTCCGTTCCCCCCGCCAGCAACGCCATCAAATGACCTGGAGCCAGGCCGATACTTTCCATCCATTGCGCGGTGCCGGTCAGGCCATAACCGCCAAACAGACCGAAGAGTTTTTGTGAGCCATGGGCTGCGAAAATGATGCCGACAAAAATACGCAATACGGTCAGGCCAAAGCCAGCGCGGGTGCTCAGTACGTTTTTGATCAGTGGGCTCATGCTGTGTAGTCCTTGTTTAAGGTGGGAAGTTGGTCGCCATACTAATCAGTTTTTATCATGTTAAAAGCGCAAAAAACCCGCCATAACAATCAATTTTATCGATTACTTGCGTGACGCGACGTTTCTTGCCTGGGGCTCCAACGAATCCCTTTCACGGTCGAAGGCCAGATAATATTTATTGACGCTATTAACATAGCTGACGGCCCCCATTCCCACCTGTTCCATGGCGATACGCTCCACCTGGAAAAACCACTGATTAGGGTTCAAGCCACGGCGCTTGGCCTCGGTACGCATGCCTTGGACCCGCTCAGGCCCCATGTTGTAAGCCGCCAGCACGAAGGCCATGCGTTCACGCTCATTAAGCTTGGGGCTGGCGAAAAACTTACGTCGGATCAACGCCAGGTATTTGGCCCCGGCCTGAACATTGTTATCCAGGGTCTGAATATCATCCACGCCTACCCGTTGCGCCGCAGATGAGGTGATCTGCATCAGGCCGGTCGGACCTGCGCCGCTGCGGGCGCTGGGCTGCAAGGCAGACTCCTTGAATGCCAGGGCCGCCAGGTTCAGCCAGTCCATCCCCTGTTCCTTTGCGTGCTTCTGCAACACTGGTCGCAGCTTTTCCAGACGCTGGCGGTCGGCGCGAGCCAAGGGGTAATGCACCTGGTACAGACGCCGGTAGATGCGCAAAAACGCCACATCCTGATCGGCCGGGGTTTTGTAAGTCTTCAGAAAGCGGTCGATGCTCGCACGCAGCATCGATGCGTCCCGGCGCACAAACCAGTGCTCCTCGCCCGGCTCGCTAATAAGAACCTGACGATCGAAGCGCAACTTGGGCAGGATCTTGCCCCAACGTTCAGCAATCGGTTGTTCAACAATGGTCAGGTGGAAAATCCCGCCCTGGACCATTTCCAGTACATCCTCCACCGCCAGGCTGGGATCAACCCACTCCACTTTCACCGGCGCCAATTTGTGCAGCGCCAGCTTCTGATTGATCTGGCTGATGGCGTCGCCGGCAACGCTGCCGGTGGTCAGCGCCAGGGTTTTGCCGGACAGCTGTTCCAGCCGGGTATAGCGGCGCTCGCCCTTGATCCCCACCAGAAGCAGCGGCACGTTACTGGCAATGGGATCACTGGGGCTCACGGCCTGTCCTGGCTGTGCCTCAAGCAATTCGCCCGGCGCGACCAGGTCACCTTCGCCACGTTGCAAGGCGCCAAGCAGCTGATCCTTGGACTTAGGAATGATCTTGAGGTTGATTTCCTGGCCATCGCGGGCGTGACCATTCAGGTACTGCTCGAAGGCGCGCAATCGGTGGTACTCGACACCAATCGCCTGGCCCTGGACTTCCCCCGAGCTATTGCGACTCTGATTGACCAGCACCCGCAACACCCGGCTACTGCGAATCTCCGCCAGATCGCGAACCTTGCTCGAGGCCACGATTTCCGGTGGCCCAGCCAAACGTGCCACCGCCGGTAACGGCAGCCACAGCGACAAGCACAGCGCAAACAAAACCGAGGGTCGGATCATCCGCTCTCCGGAAAGAATACTGGCCAACTCTTCAAGGAAGACTTGAGAGTCGGGGGTCAGAAACAGAGCGCCTTGAGCGCTGGCAAAGTGCGAAAGACGGGCACAGCAATGGCTGGGTTACCAGCCGAAGCTAACTTCCGACAGCAAAAGACAGCTTTAACTCGTTGTAGTTCTTGGCTTTTCTTATAAATCTACAGCTCTGATATGCTTTCCGGCCGCAGGCGGAGGTACACCATGCAACTCATCGATATCGGCGTCAACCTGACCAACCCAAGTTTCGCCGAAAAGCACCAGGCTGTTCTCGACCGGGCGTACGCGGCAGGCGTGTGCCAATTGGTCCTGACCGGTACCAGCGTCGAGGGCAGTGAACAGGCTTTGGAATTGGCCCACCAGTTGGACGAAAGCGGCCAACGGCTGTTCACCACTGCCGGGATCCACCCCCACTCGGCCAGTGACTGGAATGCTGACAGTGCCCGCCGCCTGCGCGCCCTGCTCAATGAGACCCGGGGGCGTGCAGTGGGAGAATGCGGGCTGGATTTCAATCGGGACTTTTCGCCGCGCCCGCAGCAGGAAAAGGTGCTGGAGGAGCATTTGGCCCTGGCCGCAGACTTGCAGCTGCCGGTGTTCCTCCATGAACGCGACGCCAATCAGCGCATGCTGGATATTCTGCGCGACTTCCGCGATCGCTTGCCCGCCGCGGTGGTGCACTGCTTTACCGGCGAGCAGCGCGCGCTGTTCAGCTACCTCGACCTGGACTTGCATATTGGTATCACTGGCTGGATCTGCGACGAGCGCCGTGGCACGCATTTGCACCCGCTGGTTCGGGAAATTCCTCGGGGTCGCCTGATGCTGGAAAGTGACGCGCCCTACCTGCTACCACGCAGCCTTCGTCCCAAACCTAAAAATGGCCGCAACGAACCGGCCTACCTGACGGAGGTGCTGCGCGAAGTGGCCTTGCATCGCAACGAAAGCCAAGAGGACCTGGCCACCCACAGTACAGCCTGTTCCCGGGCATTCTTCGGCTTGCCGGATATTGCTTGACCCACATCAAGATTTGTCTGAGCAAGTAGCGGCACAATAATGGCACCTTGCCAATACTGTTTCGCTCAATCAGAGAAGACCTTCCATGGGTGCCTGGCTTAGCAACATCTCGCTGAAGTACAAATTCTGGGCGGTCAATGCGGTCGCCTTCGTTACTACCCTGCTGCTGGTGCTGTACGCCGTACAACTGGAGCAGCAGGCTCGCAGCCAGGCGTCTCAGGGTGCCGCTCAAGCCCAGGCACGGCTGCTCAACGCCTGGCCGGCTGGGCAGGCTTTGCCCCGTGCCGATCATTTACTGAGTTTTCAGCCCGGGCAGACGCCCTCTCTCAACGATCGTCCATTACCCGAACTGAACGGCGCCAAGGGCTGGGTCGAGTTCAGCCATATGCCCTTGTTCGGCGATAACCCACTGATGGGCGCTGAAGTCATCAGTCGTGCCGATGGCCAGCAGATCGCGGTACTCGCCTACGGCCCGAGCCTGAGTCAGGTGTTCAGCGAACGCTTCACCAACTACGCTGCTGCTGTATTCATCCTGATGTTCGCCATGCTGTGCGCCTCGCAACTGTTGATCCGCTTTCTGCTGAGCCAACTCAACACGCTCAAAGACGTGATGCTGCATGTTGAAAAGACCGGCGACCTTGCGGCCCGTGTTCCCCTGGCCTGCAAGGATGAAGTCGGGCAGATGGCGACAGCGTTCAACGCCATGCAGGCCGGCTATCAGCGCGTGGTCAACACCGTGGCCGATACCGCCCGACAGTTGGATGTGGGTGCCGCGCGCCTGGCGTCGAGCATGAACGACGTACGCCATGGCATGCTCGGCCAGCAAAGTGAAACCGACCAGGCGGCTACCGCGATCAATGAAATGTCGGCCACGGTCTACCACATCGCCCAACATGCCGGCGCAACCCGCGACCTGTCCCAGACTGCCGACACATTGGCTGGCAGCGGCCAGGAGGTGGTCAGTCGCGTGCAGAAATCCATCGCTGGGCTGTCCAGTGGCGTACAGCAGACCGCCGAGATGATCCAGCGCCTAGCCGAAGACAGCCAGAAAATCAACGGCGTGGTCAGTGTGATTCACAGCATCGCCGAACAGACCAACCTGCTGGCCCTCAACGCTGCGATCGAAGCGGCCCGCGCCGGGGAAATGGGTCGTGGTTTTGCCGTGGTTGCCGACGAGGTGCGCAACCTCGCCAAGCGCGTGCAAAGCTCAACCGATGAGATCACCACCATGGTTTCCGCCCTGCAGGCCGGAACCCGCGATGCGGTGGACTTCATGCAGGAAAGCTCGTTCAAGGCCGACGACTGCGTGCAACAGGCTCAGGAGGCTGGAGTCGCGCTGGCCGAAATAACCAGTGCCGTGGCGCAGATGCGTGAAAGCAATACCCAGATCGCGGTGGCCGCCGAGCAACAGAGCCAAGTGGCGGAAGAGATGAATCGTGCGGTGGTCAGCATCCGTGATGTGACCGAAAACACTGTGCAGCAAACCGTCGATTCGGCCACCACCAGCAACGAACTGGCGACCCTGGCCGGCGCCTTGAGCAAGGCGATCGGACAGCTGAAGCTTTAATCGCAGGTCATCGGCCAGCCCAGCCCTGTAAGGTTATCGGTTGGTCGCAAGGCGCGGGACTTGGCCGGTGTGAATCTCCCCCCAATAGCCTATCAACCCGATAGCAACGCTTGATTCGATGTTGCCCAACGTCGCCCCTATTCTTGATTCATCGGCTTCAGCAAATGAATCAAGGAGGGCAACATGGGCAAACGTCATCCCAACATCCCCGCATGGCAATGGCGCACCACCCCGGAAAGCCATCGCAACTCGGCCAACCTGGTATTGCAGTTGATTGCAGGCCCGTTATTTATCGTGGGTTTCCTGCTGATTGCATCAGGGGTGTTCGCGCCCAGCGCGGTCAATGTTGCTATCGGCGCAGTCGCGGTAGTCGCCGCTCTGTCGCTGCAACGTCGTGGTCACAGCCTGCAAGCCTGAAGTTGCGGGCCGTGCGGCACTGACAGGACTGTTCGCCAGCGCATTGGCAACCCTGTTAGCGACCCGTGTTCACTGCTGCCAAGTGGCCGGACGCTGTCCGCGCCACTCGGCAGCAAGGGGCTCAGGCGAAAATCGTTACCGTTTGCCGGCTCAAGGCGATCAATCGGCCTTCCGGGCTCCAAAGCGCGGCGGCGGCATGACCATAACCATCGCGTGCATGCTCGATGTGCACGCAGTACTTGCACCAGTCCAGGGTGCTCAACTCCAGCAATGGCTGAACGAACTCAATAGTCCAGGTCAGGGTGCTGCCCGCCGCCGGTTTGCGCAGGTGCGGCAACAACGCCGGCGGCCAGGCATCGACCAGGGCGAGAATATGCGCCTCGGTCAGCGGCTCCTCCTTCACGTCTCCGCGCAATCGAACCCAACCACCCATGTCACGGGATTGATTACCGGTAAAGGGCAGGCCGCCGATGCTCCAGCGCATCGCCAAGTGGCGCATGAACTCGGGCGTTACCCCCTTGATATAGGGCAGCTCCTGGCACTCATCCCAGTGTTTCATTTCCGGTGCCGGTTGCGCCTCGACGCTGACCTCGGAGGCCCGGGAAGCGCCGAAACTCCCCTGCACCAAAGTCACCACCTGCCCGTTCTGCATCGCCCGGCCCAATACTTGGCTGACGGCCTTGCCCTCGCGTAGCACATCCACTTCGAAACTCACCGGCACATCCGGCTCGACCGGCCCGACAAAGGTAATAGCCAACGAACGTACAGGACGATCGGCCGTAACCCTGGCGCGCATGGCTTCGTACTGCAAGGCCACCACCAGGCCCCCAAAACTCGCCCGCCCCTGGGCCCACTCGGCCGGGATAGACAGCTGCTGGGGATTCTGGCGAACGGCATCAAGCAAATCGAAAAAGCGCATGGAAACCTCGAGAGCGGAAAAGAACTCGAGGATATTAACCAGCCAAAAGCAGGGGCACAGCACTTATTCCCGCCAAACAAGCGGACAGATGAGCCGTCAGGGCATGGTCAGGACTTGAAACAATCGGCGCTGAGTTTGTCCAGCACCCGGTCGGCACGGGTTTGCGCCTTGAGCATGGTGCTGCGCCAGACGCTCACGCAGGGCTGCAAGTCCGGTTGCTGCTCAGCCTGGGCCAGCCACTGCCAGCAGTCATGCCAATCACCCAGTGCCGCCTGGGCCGCCTTGAGCCGGGACATTGCCTTGGCCGGCAAACGATCGAGTTCGGGGTAGGCATCAGCGGCGTAGCGTACGCGTTTGATCAACAGCCGCAGGCGGTGTCGGTCATGGGCAGGGTCATGCAGTGCCAGATCCAGTGCTTTCCACTGTTTGGCCAGGCGCTTTTCGATGCGCTGGCGCAAGCCGCGCAAGATGCCCTGACGCTCGGACGCCCGTAAAAACCGTGGGAAAGCATCGAGCACCATCAGTAACTGCTGCACTTGCGGCCCGCTCGCGACGGCCGGAAGCTCCTGGGCCAGTTGCGCGGTACGCCGATCAGCGGCCTGATGCTGCCCGTGCTGATGCAGATAAGCCGCCAGCACTTCGCGATCCCGCAAGGGCGTGGTCAATTGACCGACCTCACCCGCTACCGCCTCAAGTTGCTCTACCCCAGGCAAACCGCGCAGGGGTCGCAACAAGCTACGCAGGCGCCGCACGGTAATCCGCAAGTCATGCAGTGCTTCGAGATCCGTACTTGCCGCCAGCCGGGCCTGACAGGCCAGCAAGCGCACTTCCAGGCTCAGGACCTGAGCCACCAATCGATCAACCAGGGCTGACATCATTGACTCCCGCATCGAGCATTCACGGTTGCAGCCTCTGAACGGCTCAACCTGTTTCCCTCAGAATGACACCGCCGGCCAGCCTGCAGCATTGCGCTGCGTCATGCCGGCCGGCGGTGGTGGCCGTTCCACGACCTCACACGGCAGCAGTGATTGCATCAACGGCCAGCGCGGGACTCGCGGATGTAGAACCGTGCCTTCTCGGCCTTGCTGGCGCAACCTTCAAAGGCTTCAAATTGTTGCTGGGTCTTGGCCCCGGTCAGCAGGGACAAGGCCTTGGAGTAGCTGACGGTACCGGCAAAGCCTTCAGCCTTGGCCAGGTCCAGCTCATGCCAGGCCGCATCCAGTTGCGTGCCGCAGGTGTCGCGGTAAGCGGTTTTGCCGGCGCAACCGGCCAGTGCCAACACAATCAGGGGCAGACAGATCCAGGCTTTCATCGATGACACCTCAGGAATAAAACACAGTCGTACAAGATCAGACGATCGGCACCGGGAAAAGTGCCTTGATGGCCTCCGGGAAATATAGCGCGCACCAGCATAGCTGCACGCGCTGCGGCGCCCTAGGTAAACCGCGCGCTGCAGCGTAATACAGGCCACGATTGAACAGCCCCCCTCGAAGGGTGCATTGTTGGAGCCTGTTTGCCTAAGGGTCGAGTCATGAAGAAGCGTGTTGCACTGGTTCTGGGCTCAGGTGGCGCCCGGGGATACGCCCATATCGGGGTGATCGAGGAAATCGAACGGCGTGGCTATGACATCGCCTGCATCGCGGGCTGCTCCATGGGCGCGGTGGTTGGCGGGATCTACGCCGCCGGCAAGCTCAACGATTATCGAGAATGGATCGAGAGCCTGGATTACCTGGACGTACTGCGCCTGGTGGACGTCAGCTTTCGCCTGGGCGCGATTCGCGGCGAGAAGGTTTTCGGCCAGATCCGCAAAATCGTCGGCGAGATCAACATCGAAGACCTGCGAATCCCTTACACCGCCGTTGCCACCGACCTGACCAACCAACAGGAAATCTGGTTCCAGGAAGGCTGCCTGCACCAGGCCATGCGTGCTTCGGCAGCCATCCCCAGCCTGTTCACGCCGGTCATGCAGGGCAATCGCATGCTGGTGGACGGCGGCCTGCTCAACCCGCTGCCGATCGTGCCGGTGGTATCCAGCCATTGCGACCTGATCATCGCCGTCAACCTCAACTCGACCAACCAGCGTCACTATCAATTGCCGGTGATCCAGCGCCCTCCGGCCTTCAAGAGCCGCTTCGACAACCTGATCAGTTCCCTGGGCTCGCACATGCCCTTTCGCCGCAAGCAGGCCGAACAGCTGTTGCTGATCGAGCAGGAAGCCTTGAAAGCCGAGGCAGCGGAGATCAATCCCTGGATCGAATCGGCCCAGCCCGAAGCCCAGCAACCGGCGGCGGCACCGGAAAGCGAGGGGGCGCCGAAGTCTGCCACCGGCTCCTTCATCATCGATAACGTCGGCCCGGCCTCGCTGCTGGACCTGATCAACCAGAGCTTCGAGGTGATGCAAACCTCCCTGGCCCAGTACAAAATCGCGGGCTACCCACCGGATATCCTGATCAACGTGCCCAAGCGCGTCTGCCGTTTTTTCGAGTTCTACAAAGCGCCGGAGCTGATCGCCCTGGGTCGTGAAATCGCCAGCGATACCCTGGATCGCTACGAAAGCGAGCAGAACTGAGCAGCGAACGCCTGGACGTTCAGGACTCGGCGTTCAACAAGCGATAGCCGATCCCTGCTTCGGTGAGGATAAAACGTGGACGGGCCGGGTCGTCCGCCAGCTTCTGACGCAAGTGCCCGACCACAATCCGCAGGTAGTGACTGTCTTCGGTATGGGTCGGCCCCCAGATGTCCTTGAGCAACTGCTGCTGGGTAATCACCCGTCCCGGGTGGCGTGCCAGTTGCGCCAGCACCGCGTACTCCTTGCGGGTCAGGGCCACTTCCACGCCCTCGAGCAGCACCCGGCGATAGGCCAGGTCCACGGTCAAGGGTCCAAAGCTCAGGGCTGCTTCCTGCCCTTCACCGACAGGTGCCTGACGCAACAGGGCTCGGACCCGCGCCAGAAACTCCTGGATCCCAAAAGGCTTGGTCACGTAATCGTTGGCGCCGCCGTCCAGCGCTTCAACTTTCTGGATTTCACTGGCACGCACCGAGAGCACCAGCACCGGCACACTCGACCACTCGCGAAACTCGCGCAGCACCTGCTGCCCGTCCATGTCCGGCAGGCCCAGGTCGAGCACCAACAGGTCTGGTTTGTTCAGCGCGGCCTGGGCCAGCCCTTCATTGCCAGTGCCGGCCTCGATCACTTTGTAGCCTTGGGAGGCCAGGCTGATGCGCAGAAATTTGCGAATCTGCGGTTCGTCGTCAATGACCAGGATGGTCGCGGTCTGGCTCATGATTTCCATTCAAGACAAATAAGTTGCAAAAGAGTAGCCCAGCGCTGCCTGCGCGGGCCTGGCCTGAGCGATGCCGGACAGCCCATCACACCTGGGCCTCGACCGCAGGTTGGGTCGGCAACGGCAGGAACAGGGTAATACAGGTGCCACGTCCCTCGATGCCTTCGGCGACGCTGATGTGCCCACCGTGGGCACCGACCATGCCCTGGCAGATTGCCAGCCCCAGGCCGGTGCCCTGGCCGCCTCGGTCACCCCGGGCGGCGGTGTAAAACATATCGAAGATTTTTTCCCGCTCGTCCTGGGGAATACCCGGTCCCTCATCGCTCACGGCAAACCACAGTTCGCTTTCACTCGCACCGACGCTCAACTGCAAACGGCCGTGGGCGGGAGAGAAGCGCGCGGCGTTCTCCAGCACATTCACCAGCGCCTGTTCGATCAAGGCCGCGTGCACATACAACAGCGGCAACTGCGCAGGCACCTCGGTGCTGACCTGCAACGAGGCGAGCACGGCCCGCAGGCGGTTCATTGCGCTGCCGACAATATCCCCGGGGGCCACCCAGTCCCGCGCCAGCTTCAAGGCACCGTGGCCCAGGCGGGTCATGTCCAGCAGGTTCTGGATGTAGCGGTCCAGGCGCTCGGCCTCGTCACGGGTGCCCTCCAGCAATTCGCGGCGGTCCTCCAGCGGGATCGCCTCGCCCAGCGCCAGCAAGCTGTCGATACTGCCGCGCATCGAGGTCAGGGGGGTGCGCAGGTCATGGGACACCGAGGCCAGCAAGGCGCTGCGCAGTTGTTCGGTTTCGCCGTGCAGCCTGGCGGCTTCCAGGTCTTCGGCCAGTTGCGCCCGTGCCAGCGCCTGGGCCAGCGGCTGGCTCAAGGCGGTCAATAGCCGCCGACGTTGCCCGGTAAGCTCCGCCCCCTCTTTCGGGCAAACCCCCAACAAGGCCAGCGGGCCCTCGTCCACCGACAGCGGCCACCACCACCAGCGGCCAAAAGGCAGGGTACCGGTGCCATGGCCGGCCGGCTGGTCGTGCTGCCAGGCCCAATCGGCAGCCGCGCGCTCGGCTTCGGAGAACTGCAGCGGGCCACCGGTTTCCACCTTCCAACCGCCCTGCCCGTCGCGGTTGAGCAGGCACAACTGCAAGTCCTTCCAGCCGTTCAAGTGCTGGGCCGCAGCGCTGATCACCGCCTGGCGATCAGTGGCGGCGGTGAGTTTGCGCGACAGATCCAGCAGCTCGCTGGTTTCTTCCTGGGTATCGCGCAATGCCTGCAACTGGCGGCGTTGGCGGGCAGCCAGGTTACCGGTCAGGGCCGCCATCATGAGGAAGAACACCAGGGTCAATACATCCTCTTCGCGCTGGATCGAGAAGGAAAAGCTGGGCGGGATAAACAGGAAGTCATAGGTCAGAAACGACAGCACCGCGCACGCCAGCGCTGGCCCCAGGCTGCTGCGTACCGCCACCAGCAACACCGCGGCCAGAAACACCAGGGAGATGTTGGGCAGCGGCAGCACACTGGCCACCGCCCAGGCCAGGGCACTGGCCAAGGCCGTGGCCAGCAGCGCCAGCCCGTAGTCGAACCAGGCCACGGATTGCTCGGTGCGCAGCCGTGGCTGATGCGGTTGCGCTTCGCTGTCCAGGACGTTGATTTCCAGGCCGCTGGCCTGACGCAACAAACGCGCCGCCAGCCCGCCGCCGAACCAGCGGCGGCGCAGGCGATGACTGGACTGGCCGACCAGCACCAGGCTCGCCCGCCGCTCCGCCGCATGCTGAATCAGGGTTTTCGCCACTTCGGCGGCGCGCAGCAACACCACTTCACCGCCCAGGCGCTCGGCCAATTGCTGCGCCGCCTGCAAGCGCAGGCGCGACTGCTCGTCACGCACACTGCCGTTATCGACATGCACCATGCTCCAGGGCAAGTGCCGACGCTGTGCCACCCGGCTCGCATGCCGCACCAGGCGTTCGGCCTGGGCATCGCCATCGACCCCGACCAGTAACCGGCCGCGCACGGCCGGCGCCGCCTGCCCCAGCTGCCGATAGCCCTGGGCCAGGTCATCGTCGACCTGGGCCGCCGCAGTCTGCATCGCCAACTCGCGCAAGGCAGTGAGGTTGGTTTGGGTAAAGAAGGCATCGATGGCCGCCCGCGCCTGCTCCGGCACGTAGACCTTGCCATCGCGCAGGCGCTCCAGCAGCTCACGGGGCGGCAGGTCGACCAGCAGCAGCTCATAGGCTTCCTGCAGCACCCAGTCAGGCAAGGTTTCGCGCACTTGCACACCGGTGATGCCGCGCACCTGATCGTTGAGGCTTTCCAGGTGTTGCACGTTGACCGTGGTGAACACGTCAATCCCGGCCGCCAGCAGTTCCTGGATGTCCTGCCAGCGTTTGGCATGGCGACTGCCGGGGGCGTTGCTGTGGGCCAGCTCGTCGACCAGCACCAGCTTGGGCCGAGCCTTGAGCAAGCCGTCGAGGTCCATCTCTTCCAGCATCACTCCGCGATACTCGGAGCGCACCAGCGGCTGTTGCGGCAGGCCGCCGAGCAAGGCTTCGGTTTCTGCGCGGCCGTGGGTCTCGACCACCCCGGCCAGGACCTTTACCCCCTGGCGCAGTTGCGCATGGGCCGCCTGCAACATGGCGTAGGTCTTGCCCACGCCCGGTGCGGCGCCCAGAAAAACCTTGAGCCGACCGCGTCCATCGCGGGGCAGATCAGCTAACAGCGCGTCGGCGCGGCCGGAATCGCTCATGGGCGGAACTCTCTGCAACAAAAAAATTGATCAACGGAGCGGCCGTAAACAGCCGCGCCTGCGCCTACAAAGTTTCCAGGGCCCGATTCAGGGCCAGCACATTGACCACCGGTGGACCTATCAGCGGCTGCTCGACCAGGGTGTCCACCAGCGCCTGGACCTTGGCCTGGGGCAGGTTGCGCGCTGCCGCGACCCGCGCCAGTTGATAGGTAATCGCTGCCGGAGGCAAGTGCGGATCCAGGCCACTGCCAGAGGTGGTAAGCAAGGCCAGGGGCACCGGTCCCTGCCCAGGCACCAGCAGCTTGTTGGCGTCATCGATGACCCGCGTGGCAAGGGCCGGATTGCTCGGTGCCAGGTTGCTGGCGCTGCTGGAAACCGTGGCAAAAGCGCCCGCAGAAGGACGCGGGTGGAACCAGGCATCGCCGACAAAATCCTGGGCGATCAAGGCCGAGCCACGCACCTCGCCGTCGGCGTCACGCACCAGGCTGCCATTGGCCTGGTCCGGGAAGGCCAACTGGGCGACACCGGTCACCACCAGTGGATAGGCAACACCGGTGATCAGGGTCATCAATACCATCAGGCTCAAGGCCGGACGCAATAGGCTAGACATCATTCAATCCTCGATTCACTAAGTCCGATCCCGGCAGGAGCAGGCGGGTCAGCCGGCCCCTGTAACGGGGAGTTACACCAGGTGCAGCGCGGTCAGCAACATGTCGATCAGCTTGATACCGACGAACGGCACCACGATCCCGCCCACGCCGTAAATCAGCAGGTTGCGCCGCAGCAGGTGGGCCGCACTGGCTGCCTGCACCCGCACCCCACGCAATGCCAACGGAATCAGCACGACGATGATCAGGGCGTTGAACACGATCGCCGACAGGATCGCGCTCTGCGGGCTGGTCAGCCCCATGACGTTGAGCACGCCCAGCTGTGGATAAATCGCCGCAAACAACGCCGGCAGGATCGCGAAGTACTTGGCCACATCGTTGGCAATCGAGAAGGTGGTCAGCGCGCCTCGGGTAACCAGCAGCTCCTTGCCGATCTGCACCACGTCCAGCAGCTTGGTCGGATCGCTGTCGAGGTCGACCATGTTCGCCGCCTCGCGGGCCGCCTGGGTGCCGTCGTTCATCGCCATGCCGACATCCGCCTGGGCCAGGGCCGGGGCATCGTTGGCGCCGTCGCCACACATGGCCACCAGTCGCCCGTCGTTCTGCTCATGGCGAATCCGCGCCAGCTTCTTCTCCGGCGTGGCTTCGGCCAGCACGTCATCGACACCGGCTTCGGCCGCAATGGCGGCGGCGGTCAGCGGATTGTCGCCCGTCACCATCACGGTACGAATCCCGAGCTTGCGCAGCTCGGCGAAACGCTCGCGAATGCCCGGCTTGACCACGTCCTTGAGATGGATCGCGCCCAGCAGCTTGCCCTCGGCGCACACCAGCAAGGGGGTGCCGCCACTTTGGGCGATCTGGTCGATCTCCCGGGACAGCGCCGCAGGCAGGTCCTTGCGTTGCAGGCCGACAAAGGCCAGCAGCGAATCCACCGCCCCCTTGCGGTAGACCCGCCCCTGGTAATCGACCCCGGACAAACGGGTTTCCGCGCTGAACGGCACGGCGGTCAGCAGGTCGATCGCCGGTTCAGGCTGTGGATAAAGCCCGCGCAGGTACTCGACGATGGACTTGCCCTCGGCGGTGTCATCGGCCAGGGAGGCAAACAACGCGCCCTCGGCCATCTCTTTGGCACTGACCCCGGGCGCTGCGTGAATCGCGGTGCAGCGACGGTTACCGAACGTGATGGTGCCGGTCTTGTCCAGCAGCAGGACGTGCACGTCCCCCGCCGCCTCCACCGCACGCCCGGATTTGGCGATCACATTCAGCCGCACCAGGCGGTCCATGCCGGCGATGCCGATGGCCGACAACAGGCCGCCAATGGTGGTCGGGATCAAGGTCACCAGCAACGCCACCAGAAACACCAGTGGCAGGCTGCCGTTGGCGAAGTGGGCAAAGGGCTGCAAGGTCACCACCACCAGCAGAAAGATCAGGGTCAGGCCGATCAGCAGGATATCCAGCGCCACCTCGTTCGGCGTTTTCTGGCGCTTGGCGCCTTCCACCAAGGCGATCATGCGGTCCAGGGTCGACTCGCCGGGGTTGGCGGTAATCCGCACCCGCAGCCAGTCAGACACCAGCCGGGTATTGCCGGTGACCGCCGAGCGATCTCCCCCGGACTCGCGGATCACCGGGGCCGATTCCCCGGTAATCGCCGCTTCGTTGACCGCGGCAATCCCTTCGATCACCTCGCCATCACCCGGGATCATCTCCCCGGCTTCGACTCGCACCACATCCCCCTTGCGCAAGCTGGCGGCGGGTACGACCTGGAAGCTGCCATCGTCCTTTTGCCGCCGTGCGCTCAAACCTTCGCTGCCAGCCTTGAGGCTGTCGGCGCGAGCCTTGCCACGGCCCTCGGCCAAGGCTTCGGCAAAGTTGGCGAAAAGCACGGTAAACCACAGCCAGAGCGCGATTTGCGCGGCGACGAAGGTCGGTACCGCAGGGTCCGGCAACACACACAGGACCGTGGTCAGGACCGCCGTCAGCTCCACCACCAGCATCACCGGCGAACGCTTGAGCTGGCGCGGGTCGAGTTTGACGAAGGCCTGGACCAGCGCCGGGCGCCACAGGGCCGAGATTGCGGTTTTCGACTGCTCCGAGGTCACCGGCCGGGCGCTGCCAGGCGTGCCGCCAGCAGCATCAGGCGCGGATTTTTTTGCAGCAGGAACATGCATATTCATCGTCTAATCCTCAGCCCTTGAACCCAAGGGCAGCCATGCTCAGGTGTTCGGCAATAGGCCCCAGTGCCAGGGTTGGCAGGAACGTCAGGCCGCCCACCAGCAAAATGGTCACCGTCAGCAGCGTGACGAACAGCGGGCCATGGGTCGGGAAACTGTTCTGGCCAATCGGCGCGGTCTTCTTCATCGCCAGGCTACCGGCCAGGGCCAGTACCGGCAGGATGTAGCCGAAGCGCCCGATCAACATGCCCAGGCCCAGCATCAGGTTGTGGAACGCCGTGTTGGCGCTGAAGCCGGCGAAGGCCGAGCCGTTGTTGGCACTGGCCGAGGTGTAGGCATAGAGCAACTGGCTGAAACCATGGGGCCCGGGGTTGCTGATGGCCGATGCGGGCACCGGCAGGCTGGCGGCAACCGCCCCCAGCACCAGAACACCGATTGGCATCACCATCAGGGTCACCACCAGCAATTGCACTTCCTTGGCCTGCAGTTTCTTGCCCAGGTATTCCGGGGTTCGCCCGATCATCAACCCGGCCAGGAATACCGCGATCAACACGTTGAGCAACATCCCGTAAAGACCGGCTCCCACGCCGCCGAAGATCACTTCGCCAACCATCATGTTGATCAGCGCCACCATCCCGCTCAGGGGGTTGAGGCTGTCATGCATGCCGTTGACCGAACCGTTGGACGCCGCGGTGGTGGTCACCGACCAGAGCACGGTGGCGGTTGTACCGAAACGCGCTTCCTTGCCTTCCAGCGGCGCGGTCTGCTCCACCGCCACATTGTTCAGCGCAGGGTTGGGCTGGTATTCGGCCCACAGCGAGGTGGCGCCGCCAATCAGGAACAACGCCAGCATGCAGGCGATGATGGCCCGGCTCTGGCGCAGATCCTTGACGTAATGGCCAAACGTAAACACCAGGGCCACCGGGATCAGGATGATCGAGCCCAACTCGAACAGGTTGCTCCAGGCGCTGGGGTTTTCGAATGGGTGGGCCGAGTTGGCGCCAAAGAAGCCGCCGCCGTTGGTCCCCAGTTGCTTGATGGCGATCTGGCTGGCCGCCGGGCCCAGAGGGATGACTTGATCGGCGCCCTGCATCGTCAGCGCATTCACATAGTGAGCGAAGGTCTGAGGCACCCCCTGCCACACCAGGAACAACGCCAGCAGCAGGCACAACGGCAGCAAGCCATAAAGCGTTGCGCGGGTCATGTCGACCCAGAAGTTGCCCAGGGTTTGCGCCGAGCGACGACCGATGCCACGGCACAAGGCCACCAGCACGGCCAGGCCGGTGGCGGCGCTGACGAAGTTCTGCACGGTCAGGCCTGCCATTTGGCTCAGGTAGCTCAGGGAGGCTTCGCCGCTGTAACTCTGCCAGTTGGTGTTGGTCATGAAGCTGATGGCGGTGTTGAACGCCAACGTCCACTCCTGGCCCGGCAGGTTTTGCGGATTGAGCGGAAGGTGGTCCTGGAACAGCAGGATCGCAAACAGCAGGACAAAGCCCGCCAGGTTGAAAGCGAGCAACGCCAG
Source organism: Pseudomonas sp. CF161 (assembly GCF_000416215.1). Classification (NCBI taxonomy): domain Bacteria; kingdom Pseudomonadati; phylum Pseudomonadota; class Gammaproteobacteria; order Pseudomonadales; family Pseudomonadaceae; genus Pseudomonas; species Pseudomonas sp. CF161. The sequence continues at coordinate 77,346 of NZ_ATLP01000112.1, read as the reverse complement.
GGTGTACTTCTGCCAGCTCTGCTCGGTCTGTGGATCAACCCCGGACAGGCGATAGCAGACCCGCTCCACCGGCCCCAGCACCGGCGTCAGCCAAGTGCGCTGGCCTTCCATTACCTTGTAGTAGAACCGTCCCAGCAACGGCGCCGGTAGCAGCACCAGGGCGAAAAAAGCCAGGATCAGCCCGTAGTCATAACTGTGCATAGCTGCTCCTAGTTCCGATCCGCGCGCAACAGCGCAACCAGTAGATAAATGAACAGCCCCACTGCCAGCAGCAGTGACACCCCGTCCAGAACGCTCATGGAATTTCTCCGAGTTACGGCGATTGCCGCGTGTAGGGGCATTGTCCGCAGGCAGCCTGTAAAGGAACGAGATCGACGCGGTGGGTCAGGCATAAAGAAAGCGTAAAGAGTGGCTTTGCATGCCCTTTACGCCTGGTTGCCAGGGGCCGATGGCCATTGACCACCGCCAACAGCGGTGCCCCGATGCAAGGCACGCGCCTGCCCGATTTCGAACGCTTTGAGGGGCGAAAAGAGGCTGAACATCCTCGATACGACAGCTTTCCAGGCTTTGCGACGTACTGGCCAAGACTGGCATGGCCGGTGCAGCCCTCCCCTTCGAGCACTTCAAACCGTTCAGGGAGCACGCGATGAACACACAACTCAAACCCACCTTGGGCACCCTGCACTTATGGGGTATTGCGGTCGGCCTGGTGATTTCCGGGGAGTATTTCGGCTGGAGTTATGGCTGGGGCGTGGCCGGGACCCTGGGGTTTCTGCTGACCTCACTGATGGTCGCAACCATGTACACCTGCTTCATATTCAGCTTCACCGAGCTGACCACGGCGATTCCCCATGCCGGCGGGCCCTTTGCCTATAGCCGTCGGGCCTTTGGTGAAAAGGGTGGGCTGATTGCGGGCCTGGCGACCTTGATCGAGTTCGTCTTCGCCCCGCCCGCCATCGCCCTGGCGATTGGCGCCTACCTGAACGTGCAGTTTCCCGCCCTCGACCCGAAACACGCCGCAGTCGGCGCCTACCTGGTGTTCATGGGGCTGAACATTCTCGGGGTCAAACTGGCAGCCACCTTCGAACTGGTGGTGTGCGTGCTGGCGGTGGCCGAGCTGCTGGTATTCATGGGCGTGGTCGCGCCGGCGTTCAGCTTCAGCAACTTCGCCCTCAATGGCTGGGCCGGTTCGGACACCTTCGGCGCGCCGGCGATTGCCGGGATGTTCGCGGCCATTCCATTCGCCATCTGGTTCTTTCTCGCCATCGAAGGTGCCGCCATGGCCGCCGAAGAAGCCAAAGACCCGAAACGCACCATTCCCAAGGCCTACATCAGCGGCATCCTGACCCTGGTGCTGCTGGCCATGGGGGTGATGTTCTTTGCCGGCGGCGTGGGTGACTGGCGCACCTTGTCGAACATCAACGACCCGCTGCCCCAGGCAATGAAGACCGTGGTCGGCGAAAGCTCGGGCTGGCTGCATATGTTGGTGTGGATCGGTCTGTTCGGCCTGGTGGCGAGCTTCCACGGCATCATCCTTGGCTACTCGCGGCAATTCTTCGCCCTCGCCCGCGCCGGCTACCTGCCCAAATCTCTGGCCAGACTGTCACGCTTCCAGACCCCGCACCGAGCGATCATCGCGGGCGGCCTGATCGGTATCGCCGCCATCTACAGTGACGGCCTGATCAACCTGGGCGGCATGACGCTGACGGCGGCCATGATCACCATGGCGGTGTTCGGAGCGATTGTGATGTACATCATGAGCATGCTCAGCTTGTTCAAGCTGCGCAAAACCGAGCCCAACCTCGAGCGTACTTTCCGTGCCCCGGGCTACCCGCTGGTGCCCGCCACCGCCCTGGCACTGGCGGTGGTCTGCCTGGTCGCCATGGCCTGGTTCAACACCCTGATCGGGCTGATCTTTCTCGGTTTCATGGCAGCCGGCTTCATCTACTTCCAGCTCACCGCACAACTGCGCGCCGAGGCTCCAGCGGACGCGATGCTCACCGGGCTCTGACCACGCAGTGAACGCACACCCGCCGGATCAGGCATACAATGGAACCACTGCGAAACGCTTTAACTCAAAGTGGTACAGGCAGGCTCGCAGGCGAACCCTTCGCCCACCGGCCTGCCATCAAGGAGAGCCCTATGCCCTGGTATGCCTGGTTGATTCTGGTGGTTGCTATAGGTTCGATCGTCGGCGGCTTGATGATGCTGCGCGACACCGCCAACAAGGTGGAACTGACCGAAGAGCAACGTAAACGCGTCGCCGAGCGCAACGCACAAATGGATGCCAAGGAAGCGCAAGACCGTTAAGCCTCACGCCCCTTCCCTGATCAGGAAGGGGCTTTTCAATGGCCGCTATTCCCAATCGGCCTTGGCCAGTTGCAGGCCATGCTGCCCTTTATAGGCCGCACGTTGAGGTTGGCTCCAACCCTCGAGCAACGATTCCTCCAGCTGATAAATCTCCACCCCCAACGGGAGGCAGACGCTCAACGGATCCTGGGCATCCGGGCCCCACATCGGCAACGACAGATCGCCGCCCGGACAGGTCGACAACGCACACAGCACGTCGATCTCGGCAAAGAACTCGAGGTAGTCGCCCTTTTGCGCCGGACAGGCCTTCATGAAATACAGGTCATCATGGTTGAGCCCGGTGCACTGGAAGATATTCAACACATCGTGCACATCGAACTCGGTCAAGCCATGGGGCAGCACGGCGCGTGTCAGATTGGAGTGGCAATGGTGATGGAAGTCCTCACCGGTCAGCATCCGATTGACGTACGGGTCGCAGCGCGTGCCCAGCAGGTCATGCACGCGGCCGCCGTGCTCATCGATGCCGTAGCTGGCCAGACTGTCATCGGTGATGGTGACCAGCGGCCGCAGAAACGGCAGATTCGACCAGAGCCGGTCATGGGTGCTGACGTGGGCACCCTGCAATTGCCGGGTTCGCGCCGCCCACAACCGCTCCCGCGGGTCATTGGCATTCCAGACATTGAAGTCGCCAACCTGAGGCCCCACCGGGGTAGTCACCCGAAACACATGCCCGGCGGGGACTTTCCAGGCGCGCCCGGTGCGGATCGGAACCTCGAACTGCTCAATCAGCCGACGCTTGTCGGGTGTATCGCGGATCCGCTGATAAAACGCCGTATCTACCTGCAAAGCAGAACCTTTGCTCACCTGATAAGCGGCTGGATAGTCCTTGTACATGGTTGAAGCCCTCGCGAGTTAACGGGAAGCCTGATTGAGAATGTCGAGCAGCAAACGCTCGGAGTCGTACAGATAACCCTCCATGGCCACGCCCGCCTCGTCCCTGTTGCCTTCGGCCAGCAAGTCATGGATCTGCCGGTCCCGCGTCAGCCAGGGGGCCTGGAAATGCTGCTCGTCCGGGGCGGCACAAAACACCAGACGCATCTGAGCCACTACGTTGGTGAAGAACTCATCGAACAACCGACTGCCCATCAACCCCACCACATGCTGGTGGAAACCCAGGCTATGGGTGCCTACCGAGCGCCAGTCTTCACGCTCCCAGGCCAACTGCGCGGCCTCAATGGACTCGAGCATGCGATCGGACTGGTAGTCGCGCAGCGGCAGGCTAATGGCGATGGCCTGCAACTCCAGCGTCCGGCGCACCTGGAACAGATCACGTACGTCTTCCGTGCCCAAGCGCCGGACCATGACGCCCTTGTTGCGCACATAACGGGTCAAGCCTTCCTGCCCAAGCTGATGCAAGGCTTCGCGGATGGTATTGCGTGAGGCGTTGTAGGCCGCCACCAGCTCGCTTTCGATCAACGCCATCCCGGGCAGCAGACGACCACCGATAATATCGTCACGCAATTCGAGCCTGATCTGATCGGCCAGTGACACACCTGTACTCATGAGGCGCCTCGACATTGTTCAACAATCACTGAACAACAGATAACCACTAATCGTGCCAACCACCCGCATCCAGCCAGTACCGGACTGACTCCCGCCGACAGCTGGCCGTCGGGGCTTTGAAGTACAGTCACCATCTGATTAACCTTGGTTAAGATGGCGCCTCAGTTTGTGGAGATTTCTCAGATGCGGTACTCACCAGACCACAAAGCCCAGACCCACCAGCGCATCATCAAAGAGGCTTCGCAACGCTTCCGACGTGATGGAATCGGCGCCACAGGACTGCAACCACTGATGAAAGCCTTAGGCCTGACCCACGGAGGCTTCTACTCGCATTTCGCGTCCAAGGACGAACTGGTCGAGAAAGCCCTGCAAGCCTCGGCCGCAGAGCTCGACGAACATTGCGCCCAGCTGTTCAGCGAGCCGCGACCGCTGCACGCCTTTATCGACAACTACCTCTCCGAATGGCATCAAAGCTCCCCTCACCAAGGATGCCCCCTGCCGACCATGTCTGCAGAGCTGGGTTTGCGCGGCCAGCCAAGCTCCACCACCGATGCCATCCTCATGGCTCGACTTGAACAAGTGCAAAACGCCTTGTTGGGTACAGAGCAGGCTAACGATCAAAGCCTGCTGATCATGTCGACCTTGGTCGGTGCCCTGGTACTGTCGCGCAGTGTGCACAGCACCAAGCTGGCTCGACACATACTGGATGTCGCGCGTGAGCACCTGAAGCAAACGCCACAGACGTCGAGCTGAACAGGCTTGCGTGAAGCACTCGGGAATCTTGGTCACGGCCACATTGCGCAGCCCTGCCCCGCAACGTTCAGCTCACAATAAAAGTCTGCTCACACTCACCAAAACCGACGCCAAAAAAAGCCGGTCAATGACCGGCTTCAAACGTTAGATCAGCTTCAATTGACCTCGAGTTTCTCGCGGTTCTTTTCCAGCAGCACCTTGCCGATCCCTTTGACTTCCAGCAACTCATCCACCGACGTGAACGGGCCATTGCTTTCGCGGTAAGCGATGATGGCCTTCGCCTTGGTTTCACCGACACCGAAAAGCTCACGCTGCAATGCTGCTGCGTCAGCGGTATTCAAATCGAGCTTGGTTACCGCGACCGGTGCGGGAGCTGAAGCAACGATCGGTGCTTCAACTTGCGACTTGGCAACCGGAGCAGCGTTGACAACAGTCGCCGCCACGCCGGCCAGCAATGCAAAGATCAACGAAGAAAAGTAAGGGTTACGCATTGAGTGACTCTCCATGACATCGATTAGGAAAAGCAGCTTTTCCGAAGCTGCCTTCCAAACCTAGGTGATGTGCCGGGCAAGTCAAAAGTGGGTGAGTTACAGCTTATGTAGGCCTAGGGTTTGAGGCGCCGCTGCTGATAAATCCAATCAACGATCTCCCCGTCCGGGGTATAGCCGCTGACCGTCTCGCGCAGCAATTGGCGAACCTTGGCGTAGTCGTCCAACTCAACAGCAGCAAGCAGTTCAGTCAGCCGGACCTTCAATACATCCCAAGGCAAATGGTCTTCGTTGGCACTCATGATCATGGGGTGATCCGTGGCTGCAACGTTGTCGCCAATCAGTAACTCTTCGTAAAGCTTTTCACCCGGACGCAAGCCTGTGAACTCGATAGCGATATCACCATGCGGGTTCTTGTCCGAGCGCACGCTCAGACCCGAAAGGTGAATCATCTTCTCCGCCAACTCGACGATCTTGACCGGCTCTCCCATGTCCAGCACGAACACATCACCGCCCTGCCCCATGGAGCCGGCCTGAATCACCAATTGAGCGGCTTCAGGGATGGTCATGAAGTAACGGGTGATCTTGGGATGAGTGACCGTCAGCGGGCCGCCAGATTTGATCTGCTTATGGAACAACGGAATGACTGAACCGGAAGACCCCAGCACATTACCGAAGCGAACCATGGTGAAGCGGGTTTTATTGACCCGAGAAATATTCGACTCATCGCCCAGAAAAACTGGAGCCAGTTCACGACTCAACGCCTGCAGAGTCAATTCGGCAAGACGCTTGGTACTGCCCATGACATTGGTCGGGCGAACAGCCTTGTCAGTGGAGATAAGTACAAAGTTTGCAACACCTGCCTGCAAAGCGGCCTGAGCCGTATTCAGCGTGCCGATAACGTTATTCAGGACACCTTCGGCAATATTGTGCTCAACCATCGGCACATGCTTGTACGCCGCGGCGTGGTAAACCGTATCGACCTTCCAGGTTGTCATCACATCTAACAACTTCGCCTGATTACGGGCCGAACCTAAAATGGGAAGCAACTTGACCGGCAATGATTCGCGCGCAACGCGCTGCTCCAACTCTGACAAAATGCTGTAAAGATTGAATTCGCCATGGTCGAACAGCAGCAGCGTCGTAGGCTCGGACGAAAGTATCTGCCTGCAAAGTTCAGAGCCGATAGACCCACCCGCTCCCGTCACCAGAACAATTCGCCCTTTGATACAACGAGCAAGCAACTCCTCCTGCGCGGGCACTGCATCACGCCCCAGCAAGTCAGCAATGTCCACCTCTTGAATGTCATCGACCTTTACCCGACCGCTGGCAAGGTCCATAAAGCCGGGAACACTGCGCACGTGCAGTGGGTATTTCTCTAGGAAACCCAATATTTCCCGACGACGACTGCGGCTTGATGAGGGGATAGCCAAGAGCACTTCGATCGCCCCAGTATCATCAATCATCTGTTTGATGTGTTTTGGCTTATAGACCTGCAACCCAGAGATCACTCGATCGGCGATGCTGCTGTCATCATCGATAAAGGCCACAGGACGCATAAGCTTGCCCATGCGCAATGCAGCAACAAGCTGGTTACCGGCAGCGCCGGCGCCATAGATGGCAACCTTGGGCAGCCCATCATCGCGACTAGTAAAAGGAACATGCTGTGCCGCGGTAAACCAGTCACCGATAAAGTACTGGCGCATCACCAGACGTAGCCCACCTACAAAAACCATGCTCAACCACCAATAATTGAACACGATGGAACGAGGGACGACCGTTTGATGATTACTGTACAAGTACACAACCAGGGCCAATATCAACGCGGATAAACTGACTGCCTTGACAATGGCGATCAGCGCATCATTACCAAAGTAACGCATCACAGCGCGATACATTCCAAACCGGACAAAAAGCGGAATCGCCACCACCGGTGCGCTCAAAAATAGCCAGAGATGAACGACAAAGGGATTGTTCAGATCATCAAACCCCAACCTCACAACAAATGCCATCCACAAGGCGATCCAGACCAACACAATGTCGGCGGCCACCTGAAGGAAGCGCTTTTGTCGGCGCGGAAGGCTCAACAGATATGTTCGTATTTTATCCATAACCCCTTTTACTACCTCAATCCCTAGCCTTGATAACCATGGTGTATTGATTTATTTGGTCAGCAAGCCAATACCTGTTCCGCGCCAACTCATGCAGGCCTGTATCAGCTTTTTTGTTCCAACTCTCCAGCATGGAATCTGAGTGCCAGGAAAATCAAAGGCAGATAGGCTAGCGCAACACCAATAATACCATCCAGGCCAAAAAGACCGACGCCAAGCGCTATTGGTAGCAACCAGAACAAGTTGATAAACACGACAGCAAGCGTGACCGGCAGATGGCGCCCAAACTGACGGGAAGCGAATTGATATCCATGGCTACGGTGCGCTTCGTAAACCTTATCTCCTCGCACCAGACGCCGGATCAGTGTGAAAGTGGCGTCAACGATAAACACGCCAAGCAGGATCAGCCAAACCCACAAAAATTGTGGCGAACTCCACGCAGCTTGCAGGGATAGGACACCGAGGATAATGCCGAGAAAACCACTGCCCGCGTCCCCCATGAAAATGCGTGCCGGAGGGAAATTCCAGTAGAGGAATCCGAGAACAGCCATTGCCAGTAACAATGGCGACCAAATCAAATGCTCATTGCCAGTCAACCAATAGATCAGGCAAGCCCCCAGGCACGTACAAATAGCCTCAACACTGGCAATACCATCAATCCCATCCATGAAGTTGTAGAGATTGAGCAACCAGACCAGATAAAAAGCAGCCAAGGCGTGGCCCAGCCAACCGAGGCTGATGTCAGCCCCAAAAAGCTTGATAGCCGGCAACCCACCCAACCAGAGCAAGGCCCACCCCGCGGCAAGGAAATGCGCCAATAATCGCCAGCGGGCGGCAATATGCCCATGATCATCTAGAAACCCAACAACTGCTATCAGCCCTCCAGCTCCCGTCAGCGCCCATACAACAGGCAATGGCACCTCAACTGCAAACGCCAGAAACGGCAAAGTGAGAAGGAAACTAAGGACAATAGCCACACCGCCCCCACGCGGCGTCGGTACCGTATGAGAGCTGCGCCCGTTAGGAATATCCATAAGGCTGCGCGCCAATGCGTATCGACGCAGTACCCATGTGAGCCAAAGCGAGGCAAGTGCCACCCCCGCAAAAAAGTACCAGATTGCCATTTACGATTCAGTTCCTGAAACCATAGGAGAGTTCATCAGCGGACAAATTCAAGGCGCTTACATCCGGGTGAAAATAACTGCGCTCTTTGGACTGCCTGCTGATTACTTACGCTGTTCGATAAAATGCTGAGCGGTGACGCGCAGTGCAGCATCGACACTCAGGGGAGGAGTCCAGCCTAACAACTCGCGGGTTTTACTGATATCGACCTGGAGCGAACCGCATAAGCGCTGGGAAAAAGCTTTTCTGCCCAGCAGCGTAGCCCCTGTCTCAAGCATCCAACTAGGCACAGGCAATAGACGAGCCGGAGAGCCGAGGGCTTGCCCCATTCTACGCAACAACTCAGTCGTAGAAAGATCCTCACCATCGCTAACCAGAAAGGTCTGATTGGCAGCTGCAGGATGACTGAGACAGGTGACGACTAAATCAACCAGGTTTCCCAGCGCCACCAGACTACGGCGATTATTGATCGCCCCCAATGGCAGCGGCACTCCCTTGCTCAACCAACGCATCATATTCAGAAAATTGGCTTTCACACCCGGTCCGTAAACCAGAGTAGGCCGGATAATGACAACCTCCATCCCGGTTTGCCCGGCGATCTCCCTTAACCCCTGCTCGGCTTCCATTTTGGAAATACCATAGGGATCTGCTGGTGCAGGTTTAGCATCTGCAAAATAAGGAGCGCCAGGAACTGTTCCTTCGCCATTGACCTTGATCGAACTAATAAATACAAAGCGACGAACGCCCGATTGTGCTGCTTGCCGGGCCAGATTGAGAGTTCCTTCAACATTCACCCGCCGAAAATCACGAAGGCTGTCACTTGAGGTTTCATGCATGACATGAACACGTGCCGCAGCATGAATAACAGCACTGCATCCACCTAAGGCATCCCCCCAAGCTGTAGACCCATCGATATCGGCAACTTTCACAACGACTGTGGACTCAGGTAAATCGTTTACAGGCGTTCGCAGCACTGCAACCAATTCATTTATTGGGGAGATGGATAACCGCTCGTGAACAGCACGACCCACAAGGCCGGACACTCCGGTTAAAAGGATCCTACTCATCTTACCTCTTGAAATTGAAATACTTATTGATTCAGTGAAATCGGCCAGCTAGAAACATCAAACCTTTGATGAACAGCCTTCAAATCAAGAGTGACGACCCAAACGCTGATTAAAAAATAGACAGAAAAAATCTTCAACGGCCCATAAAATCAAGAAATGCATAGAACCATGGACACGCCAGATGTGAAATTCAAAAATAAAAATTTTACAAAATGACGATCCTCCGACAAAAAATCGGAAGAGCCACATCATTAATTTCAAGATGCTTAAAAAATATTCTACCTGAGTATTATTGATATCAATTTACTAAGGCATGCTAGGTAATAACATCTGCGCCAAAAGTCAAAAACAACTAAGCCTGACAACTTCAGTCATTGCCTTCAGGTATATTTAGAAAGAATTAAAAACCTTCCTCCTCTTCTTCATTCACTCGATCTCGCAGCTCTTTACCCGGCTTGAAATGCGGCACAAATTTCCCGTCGAGGCTTACCGACTGCCCTGTCTTCGGGTTGCGACCCACTCGCGGCGCACGGTAGTGCAGTGAGAAACTACCAAACCCCCGAATCTCGATCCGGTCGCCGGTCGCCAGGCATTGGGACATTTGCTCAAGCATAGTCTTGATGGCCAGCTCAACATCCTTGGATGACAGCAGCCCTTGATGGGTGACAATTCGTTCGATCAACTCCGACTTCGTCATATTTTTCCCTTCTTTTTCAAGCAGCTAGGTCAGTGCTCAGAAGGTTTTAGCATGCTCTGAGGATTTTGAACAGCCCGTGTATTGACTTATCTGCTGGACCACAATTGCATCGCATCTAGCGCCCCCTTCAGCACCTCAGAGCCACTTACCTGCACATGACCAGCATTGTGCGGGTAACGTAGCCAGCGGGGTTCCAACCGAAGGGATAATCGCCCTCCTCGTCCTTCGCATCGCTGGACTTGGTTATGACTTTGTAACCACCGGCTTTGCACTCCTTAGCTGCGCGCTTGTAACATTTTTCCCAATCCGAGCCCAAGCCCGAGCAATCAATTTCAATTCCACTGACGCCACGTATCGCATGGGTCTTGGCGCTGGTGGTACATCCAGCAAGAAGGAGCACGGCGACAATAACTGCGAGTCTGTTCATTCCCTTCCTTATGCAGCATAGGCTGCGATGCTGATACCCTTTCAACCCAAGCCTAGCTCCTGATGAGCAAGCTCGTTGCTTATAAGAAGAGACAACTCAGTGCATATGTTGGTTTCAGAAGGGTTTAACTCAAACTCCAAGCACAAAAAAGGGCGACCGAAGTCGCCCTTTTTCTATGGTCTTACAGAACTTAGTTCTGTTTTTCCATTTGTGCACGCAACAGGTCGCCCAGAGTGGTAGGACCAGCAGCGATGTCCGAAGCAGCTGGCTTGTCGCGCAGGCTTTGGATTGCTTCTTTCTCGTCTTCAACGTCTTTCGACTTGATCGAGAGCTGGATTACGCGGCTCTTACGGTCAACGCTGATGATCTTGGCTTCAACTTCTTCGCCTTCTTTCAGAACGTTACGCGCATCTTCGATGCGGTCACGGCTGATTTCAGAGGCTTTCAGAGTAGCTTCGATATCGTTGGCCAGGGTGATGATGGCGCCTTTGGCGTCAACTTCTTTTACAACACCCTTAACGATTGCGCCTTTGTCGTTCTCTTGAACGTACTCGGAGAACGGATCGCTTTCCAGTTGCTTGATACCCAGGGAGATACGCTCACGCTCTGGGTCAACCGACAGGATAACAGTGTCCAGCTCGTCGCCCTTCTTGAAGCGGCGTACGGCTTCTTCGCCCACTTCGTTCCAGGAGATGTCGGACAGGTGAACCAGGCCGTCGATGCCGCCGTCCAGACCAATGAAGATACCGAAATCGGTGATCGACTTGATGGTGCCGGAGATTTTATCGCCCTTGTTGAACTGGCCAGAGAAATCTTCCCATGGGTTAGATTTGCACTGCTTGATGCCGAGGGAGATACGACGACGCTCTTCGTCGATGTCCAGAACCATAACTTCCACTTCGTCGCCGACTTGTACGACTTTCGAAGGGTGGATGTTCTTGTTGGTCCAGTCCATTTCGGAAACGTGTACCAGACCTTCAACGCCTTCTTCCAGCTCAGCAAAGCAGCCGTAGTCGGTCAGGTTGGTTACACGCGCGGTAACGCGAGTGCTTTCTGGGTAACGAGCTTTGATAGCGACCCATGGATCTTCGCCCAGCTGCTTCAAGCCCAGGGAGACACGGTTGCGCTCACGATCGTACTTCAGAACCTTGACATCGATCTCGTCGCCAACGTTGACGATTTCGGAAGGATGCTTGATACGCTTCCAAGCCATGTCGGTGATGTGCAGCAGGCCATCAACGCCACCCAGATCGACGAATGCGCCGTAATCGGTGAGGTTTTTAACGATACCTTTGACTTGCTGGCCTTCCTGCAGGGATTCCAGCAGAGCTTCACGCTCGGCGGAGTTCTCGGCTTCGAGGACGCTGCGACGGGAAACGACAACGTTGTTGCGCTTCTGGTCCAGCTTGATGACCTTGAATTCCAGCTCTTTGCCTTCCAGGTGCGTGGTGTCGCGCACTGGACGGACGTCAACCAGAGAACCTGGCAGGAACGCACGGATGCCGTTAACGTCGACAGTGAAGCCGCCTTTAACCTTACCGTTGATAACGCCCTTGACCACTTCTTCGGCTGCGAAGGCTGCTTCCAGAACAATCCAGCATTCAGCGCGCTTGGCTTTTTCACGGGACAGCTTGGTTTCACCAAAGCCATCTTCAACCGAGTCCAGCGCAACGTGAACTTCGTCACCGACGTTGATAGTCAGATCGCCAGCGTCGTTGTAGAACTGCTCAAGCGGGATGAGTGCTTCAGACTTCAGGCCAGCGTGAACGGTTACCCAACGAGCTTGGTAATCGATATCAACGATAACACCGGTGATGATGGAGCCTGCCTGAAGGTTCAGGGTTTTTAGGCTTTCTTCAAAGAGTTCCGCAAAGCTTTCGCTCATTTTAATTCCTGTTGATAAGGGCGAAGAATACGCCCATCTGCCACATCCCAGACGATGTGGGTTACGTTCATATAAAAGAAAGACCGCGGGACTATGACTGGTTCCCCACGCTCTTCCTTGGTCACCCGGCGATGTCGCGAATGGCGATCTCGCTCAGAATGCGTTCCAGCACCTGCTCGATGGACAACTCCGTGGAATCCAGCTGTATGGCGTCAGCCGCCGGCTTAAGCGGGGCTACCGCTCGCTGGGTGTCGCGCTCATCGCGCGCACGAATCTCATCTAGCAGACTCGACAGACTAACACCATCGACTTTTCCCTTCAACTGCAAGTAACGGCGACGTGCACGCTCCTCGGCACTGGCAGTGAGGAAAATCTTCAGCGGCGCCTCTGGAAAAACCACCGTGCCCATGTCACGACCGTCAGCCACGAGGCCCGGCGGCTCCTGGAATGCCCGCTGGCGCTGCAACAGCGCATCACGCACTGCGGGCAATGCGGCGACCTGGGAAGCCCAGGCACCCACCTGCTCATTGCGCAAATCATCAGTGACATCATCACCTTCGAGAATGATGCGCTGCGGATGCCCTTCAGTCGCACCGAGGAACTGCACATCGAGATGTGCCGCGAGCAATTTCAGCGATTCTTCGTTGGTCAGGTCGACGCCATGGTTGCGTGCGGCAAATGCCAGCAGCCGGTACAAGGCTCCGGAGTCCAGCAGGCACCAGCCCAGACGCTTGGCCAGAATCCCGGCGATGGTGCCCTTGCCTGAACCGCTAGGCCCATCGATGGTGATTACAGGTGCCTTGATGTTCACGACTGAGCCTCTTGCGCTACGCGGATACCGACCTGCGCGCACAGCGCGAGGAAGTTGGGGAAAGACGTCGCCACGTTCGCGCAATCATGAATGCGGATCGGAGCATTAGCCCGCAGCGAAGCCACGCTGAAGGCCATCGCAATCCGGTGATCACCGTGACCGTGCACTTCACCGCCGCCAATCTGGCCGCCATCGATAATGATGCCGTCCGGCGTAGGTTCGCACTTGACGCCCAGCGCCAGCAGGCCGTCGGCCATGACCTGGATACGATCAGACTCCTTGACCCGCAGCTCTTCAGCACCACGCAGCACGGTACGCCCTTCAGCGCAGGCCGCAGCGACAAACAGCACCGGGAACTCGTCAATGGCCAAGGGCACCAGTTCTTCAGGAATCTCGATACCTTTGAGTTTAGCTGCCCGTACGCGCAGGTCCGCCACAGGTTCGCCACCGACTTCACGCTGGTTTTCCAGGGTGATGTCCGCCCCCATCAGGCGCAGGATGTCGATCACGCCGGTACGGGTCGGGTTGATACCGACGTGCTCCAGCACCAACTCCGAACCCTCGGCGATCGACGCAGCCACCAGGAAGAACGCCGATGACGAGATATCGCCCGGCACTTCAATATGCGTAGCAGTCAGTTTGTGGCCGGACTCAACCGAAGCGGTCGCACCGTCGACGCTGACCGGGTAGCCAAAGCCGCGCAGCATACGCTCGGTATGGTCGCGGGTCGGCGCAGGCTCGGTCACGGTGGTTTTGCCTTCGGCGTACAGCCCCGCCAGCAGCAGGCAAGACTTAACCTGGGCACTGGCCATCGGCATGGTGTAAGTCAGGCCCTTGAGCGTGTTGCCACCGCGAATGACCATCGGCGGGCGACCTTCGGCAGCCGTTTCAATGACAGCGCCCATTTCCCGCAAAGGGTTGGCCACGCGATTCATCGGACGCTTGGACAGCGACGCATCACCCGTCAGGGTGCTGTCGAAGTTCTGCGCCGCCAGGAGGCCGGACAGCAGGCGCATCGAGGTACCGGAGTTGCCCAGGTAGATAGGACCTGGAGCAGGTTTCAAGCCATGCAGGCCAACGCCGTGAATGGTGACACGGCCGTGGTGCGGACCTTCGATCACCACCCCCATGTCGCGGAACGCCTGCAAGGTCGCCAAGGCGTCTTCGCCTTCGAGGAAACCTTCAACTTCGGTGACGCCTTCAGCCAGCGAGCCGAGCATGATCGAGCGGTGAGAAATCGATTTGTCACCCGGTACACGAATCCGCCCATTCAGGCGGCCACCAGGATTTGCCAGGAAAATCAGATCGTTGGAGTTCATAGCGTCCACATAGGCCCGGCGGGCCAGGATTTTACTGAAATGCTCGCGGGCAACCCGGGCGCGAGTGAATACGCCCAACAATTGGTGCCCATCCCCTGCATCGACCGCGTCGCGCAGGGCGTCGAGGTCGTTGCGAAATGTATCGAGTGTGCGCAGTACTGCTTCGCGATTGGCGAGGAAGATGTCGTGCCACATGACCGGGTCGCTGCCGGCGATTCTCGTGAAATCGCGGAAACCGCCCGCAGCGTAACGGAAGATGTCCAGATTTTCACTGCGCTTGGCCAACGAGTCGACCAGGCCGAATGCCAGCAGGTGGGGCAAATGACTGGTCGCCGCCAACACTTCATCGTGGCGCTCGACCTGCATATGCTCGACATCCGCTCCCAGCTCGCGCCATAACCGATCGACCAGCCTCAACGCCTCGGGGTCGGTCTGCTCAAGCGGAGTCAGAATCACCTTGTGCCGACGAAACAGCTGAGCATTGGACGCTTCGACGCCGCTCTGCTCGGAACCGGCAATCGGATGCCCCGGCACGAAGCGCGGCGGCATACCACAAAAGGCCTCGGTTGCCGCGCGCACCACATTGCCCTTGGCGCTGCCGACATCCGTCAGAATCGCCTGCCCCAGGTCCATGCCAGCCAAGAGCGCCAGGAGTTTTTCCATGGCCAGGATCGGTACTGCCAGCTGGATCACATCAGCGCCCTGGCAGGCCACGGCGAGGTCTTCTTCGCAGCGGTCCACCACGCCCAACTCGACTGCCAACTTGCGCGATTGAGGATCCAGATCGACCCCGACCACCTCGCGACATACCCCGCTTTCACGCAGGCCCTTGGCAAAAGAGCCACCAATCAGCCCCAGACCGACCACCACCAGGCGACCGATCATAGGCACAGCAGATTGCATTGGAATGACATCAACCACGAGCCAGAACCTTGGACAACGCCTCGAGGAAGCGGCTGTTTTCAGCCGGCAGACCGACGGTAATACGCAGGTGGTTCGGCATACCGTAATTGGCCACCGGACGCACAATCACACCCTCGCGCAGCAACCCCTGGAATACCGGAGCAGCCACCCTTCCTACGTCCACGGCAATGAAGTTGCCCTTGGAAGGAATCCACGACAGGCCCAGCTCGCGAAAACCCGCCTCCAGCTGCTGCATACCGGCCTCATTGAGGCGACGGCTTTCAGCCAGGTATTCCTCGTCCTGCAACGCCGCGCAGGCAGCAGCCAACGCCAGGCTGTTGACGTTGAACGGCTGGCGAACCCGGTTCAGCACATCGGCCACCACCGGCGTCGACAAGCCATAACCCACACGCAACGACGCCAGGCCATAGGCCTTGGAGAAGGTCCGCGAAACCAGCAGATTCGGGTAGGCCGCCAGGAAATCCAGGCCATCGGGCAAGTCGCTGCCTTCGGCGTATTCGATATAAGCCTCGTCCAGCACCACCAGCACATGCCCTGGCACATCCTGCAGGAACTCGTCCAACGCTTCGGCGCTGAACCAGGTACCGGTCGGGTTGTTCGGGTTGGCGATAAACACCACCCGGGTATTGGCGTCGATTGCCTGCAGCATTGCAGGCAGGTCATGCCCCCAATCCTTGGCCGGAACCACATGCGCCTGTGCGCCCACGGCCTGGGTGACAATCGGATAGACGGCAAAGGCATGGGCGCTGAATACGGCATTCAAGCCCGGGGCCAGGTAGGCACGAGCGACCAGCTCCAGAATGTCATTGGAACCATTGCCCAGGGTGACCTGGCTCAACTCGACCGCACAACGCTCGGCCAACAGGGTCTTGAGGGCAAAACCATTGCCATCGGGATAACGGGTCAGCTCCGCCAGCTCGTCACGGATCGCCGCCAGCGCCTTGGGGCTGGCGCCCAGCGGGTTTTCATTGCTTGCCAGCTTGACGATTTTTGCCGGATCGATGTCCAGCTCACGTGCCAGTTCGTCCACGGGCTTGCCCGGAACGTAAGGCGAAAGTTGTTGCACGCCCGGCTGTGCCAGAGCGAGGAAGTCGCCACTCATTGTTAAAGCCTCAGAGAACCGCTTTCGGGTAGGAACCCAGCACCTTGAGTGCCACTGCTTCCTGACTGATCTTCTCCAGTACACCTTTGACCAGTGGGTCGCGGTGATGGCCGACGAAGTCGATAAAGAACACATAGGTCCATTTGCCACTGCGCGAAGGTCGGGTTTCGATTCGCGTCAGGTCGATGCCGTTATCGTGGAATGGCACCAGCAGCTCATGCAGTGCGCCCGGCTTGTTGCTCATGGAGACGATGATCGAGGTCTTGTCGTCGCCGGTCGGCGGCACTTCCTGGCTGCCGATCATCAAGAAACGCGTGGAGTTGTCCGGGCGATCCTCGATTTTTTCGGCCAGGCGGGTCAGGCCATACAAGCCTGCAGCCATATCGCCGGCAATCGCCGCCGAGTTCCACTCACCCTTGACCCGCTTGGCAGCCTCGGCATTGCTGGAGACCGCGACACGCTCAACATTCGGGTAGTGCGCGTCCAGCCACTTGCGGCACTGGGCCAGGGACTGGGCATGGGAGTAGATGCGGCTGATGCTGTCAGTCTTGGTGTTTTCACCAACCAGCAAATGATGGTGAATCCGCAACTCGACTTCGCCACAGATCACCATGTCGTGCTCAAGGAAGCTGTCGAGGGTGTGGTTGACCGCGCCCTCGGTGGAGTTTTCCACCGGGACCACGCCAAAATTCACCGCACCGGCTGCCACTTCGCGGAACACTTCATCGATCGCCGCCATCGGCTTGCTGATCACGGCGTGGCCGAAATGCTTCATTGCCGCGGCCTGGGTGAAAGTGCCTTCAGGGCCGAGGTAAGCCACTTTCAGCGGCTGCTCGAGCGCCAGGCACGACGACATGATTTCGCGAAACAGGCGCGCCATCTCTTCGTTGCCCAACGGCCCCTGGTTGCGCTCCATCACCCGCTTGAGCACCTGAGCTTCACGCTCAGGACGATAGAACACCGGCACTTCGCCTTCGGCCAGGGAGGCCATCTTGACGCGCGCGACTTCCTGGGCGCAGCGCGCACGCTCACTGATCAGTTCCAGGACCTTTTCGTCCAGGGCATCAATGCGCAGGCGCAGTGCCTTGAGTTCTTGCTCAGACATTAACCGTGTTCCTTCTCGAACTCTGCCATGTAGGCCACCAGCGCATTGACTGCGGTAATGTCGACGGCGTTGTAGATGGAGGCGCGCATGCCACCAACCGAGCGGTGACCCTTGAGGTTCAACAGGCCACGCGCTTCGGCACCGGCCAGGAACGGCTTGTCCAGGCGATCGTCAGCCAGGCGGAACGGCACGTTCATCCACGAGCGGTTGGACTTGTTGATCGGGTTGCTGTACAGGCCGCTGGCGTCGATGAAGTCATACAGCGTGCGCTGCTTCACTTCGTTGAGCTTGCCGATGGCCGCTACGCCACCTTGCTCCTTGAGCCATTCGAACACCAGCCCGGACAGATACCAGGCCAGGGTCGGCGGGGTGTTGTACATCGAGCCGTTGTCCGCCGCGACCTTGTAGTCGAGCATGGTCGGGCACAGGGAACGGGCACGCCCCAGCAGGTCTTCACGGATGATGTTGACCAGGATGCCGCTCGGGCCGATGTTTTTCTGTGCGCCGGCGTAGATCATGCCGAAACGGGAGATATCCACAGGACGCGACAAGATGTCGGAAGACATGTCAGCCACCAGCGGAATATCGCCGGTTTCCGGGATCCAGTTGAATTCCAGGCCGCCGATGGTTTCGTTCGGTGCGTAATGCACGTAGGCCGCGTCTTTCGACAGCTGCCATTCGTTTTGGCCAGGAATGGCGAAATAGTCGTAGGGCTTGGCGGTGGCAGCCACATTGACGTGGCCGTAGCGCGAGGCTTCTTCAATGGCTTTCTGCGACCAGATACCGGTATCGATATAGTCGGCCGAGCCGTTTTCCGGCAACAGGTTCAGAGGGATCTGAGCAAATTGCTGGCTGGCGCCGCCCTGCAGAAACAGCACTTTGTAGTTCGAGGGGATATCCAGCAGGTCACGCAGATCCTGCTCAGCCTTGGTGGCAATGGACACGAACTCATCGCTGCGATGGCTCATCTCCATGACCGACAGGCCCTTGCCATGCCAATCCAGCAACTCGGCCTGGGCACGCGACAGGACAGCTTCAGGTAGCGCAGCGGGACCTGCGCAGAAGTTATAGGCTCGTTTGCTCACATCCACTCTCGCTATGCATTCACGGTAGCGGACAGAGCAAACACTCTGCCCTGCTACGATTTATTTAGTCTTGCGACTCTTCTTCGCCTGCGGCGTCAGCCTGCCGGCCCTCGGTTGCGTCATCCGGATCGGTGCCCGCGTCCAGCACGGTCCCTTCGAACTCTTCACCCTCTTCGCCTTCCAGCTCGTCACCCTCGACTTCAGACGGCTCCTGCACCCGCTCCAGGCCGACCAGGGTTTCATCGCTGGCCAGCTTGATCAGGGTCACGCCTTGGGTGTTGCGACCCAGGCTCGACACTTCGTCGACCCGTGTACGCACCAGGGTGCCCTGGTCGGAAATCAGCATGATTTCCTCACCATCCAGCACCTGGACCGCACCGACCAGACGGCCGTTACGATCATTGCTGACCATGGCGATAACGCCCTGGCCGCCACGTTTGTACTCAGGGAACTCGGTGATCGCCGTGCGCTTGCCATAACCACGCGCGGATGCGGTCAGGATCTGGCTGCCCTCTTCCGGAATCAGCATGGAAATCAGCTTCTGGCCTTCCGGCAGACGCATGCCGCGCACACCGCGAGCAGTACGACCCATGGCGCGAACGTCGGATTCCTTGAAGCGAGTGACCTTGCCGCCATCGGAGAACAGCATGACTTCACGCTCGCCATCGGTGATCGCGGCAGAAATCAGCACGTCGCCTTCGTCCAGCTCCAGCGCGATCAGGCCGACGCTGCGTTGACGGCTGAAGGATTCCAGCGGGGTCTTCTTCACGGTGCCGCCAGCGGTGGCCATGAAGATGAAGTGACCTTCGGTGTATTCCTCGACCGGCAGCATGGTGGTGATGTACTCACCCTCATCCAGCGGCAACAGGTTGACCAGCGGACGACCACGGGCCGCACGCGATGCTTCAGGGATTTCGTAAGTCTTGAGCCAGTACACCTTGCCCTTGCTGGAGAACAGCAGCAGCGTGGTGTGGCTGTTGGCTACCAGCAGGTGAGCAATGTAGTCCTCATCTTTCACGCCAGTGGCCGATTTGCCTTTCCCGCCACGACGCTGGGCCTGGTACGCAGCCAATGGCTGGGTCTTGGCATAGCCGCCGTGGGAGATGGTCACCACGCGCTCTTCTTCCGGGATCATGTCACCCAGGGTCAGGTCGAGACGGGCATCGAGAATCTCGGTGCGACGCACATCGCCGTATTCGGCACGAATCACTTCCAGCTCTTCGCGGATCACTTCCATCAGGCGCGTAGCGCTGTTGAGGATGCGGATCAGCTCGCCGATCTGGTTGAGGATCTCTTGATACTCAGCCAGCAGTTTTTCGTGCTCCAGGCCGGTCAGACGGTGCAGACGCAGCTCCAGAATGGCTTGCGCCTGCTCTGGCGACAGGAAGTACTTGCCTTCGCGCAGGCCGTACTGCGGGTCCAGGGTCTCTGGACGGCAGGAATCGGCACCGGCACGTTCGACCATTGCCACCACCGCGGAGGATTCCCAGGCCGTGCTGATCAGCGCTTCCTTGGCTTCCGACGGGGTTGGCGAGGCCTTGATCAGGGCGATGACCGGGTCGATGTTCGACAGGGCAACCGCTTGACCTTCAAGAATGTGGCCGCGTTCGCGCGCTTTACGCAGCTCGAACACAGTACGGCGGGTGACGACTTCGCGACGGTGACGAACGAAGGCTTCCAGCAGATCCTTGAGGTTGAGGATCCGTGGGCGGCCATCGATCAGGGCCACGATGTTGATGCCGAACACCGCTTGCAGCTGGGTCTGGGCGTAGAGGTTGTTGAGGATTACCTCAGGCACTTCGCCGCGACGCAGCTCGATCACCACGCGCATACCGTCTTTGTCGGACTCGTCGCGCAGCTCGGTGATGCCTTCGAGCTTCTTCTCTTTAACCAGCTCGGCGATCTTCTCGATCAGACGCGCCTTGTTCAGCTGGTAGGGAAGCTCGGTAATGACGATCTGCTGGCGGCCACCGACCTTATCGATGTCTTCGATCATCGAGCGGGCGCGCATGTAAATACGGCCACGACCGGTGCGATAGGCTTCGATGATGCCGGCACGACCGTTGATGATCGCGGCAGTCGGGAAGTCCGGGCCCGGGATGTATTGCATCAGCTCGTCGACCGTCAACTCAGGGTTGTCGATCAGCGCCAGGCAACCGTCGATGACTTCACCGAGGTTGTGCGGCGGAATGTTGGTCGCCATGCCCACGGCAATACCGCTGGAACCGTTGACCAGCAGGTTGGGAATACGGGTCGGCATGACCGCCGGGATCATTTCGGTGCCGTCGTAGTTCGGCACCCAGTCCACGGTTTCTTTATGCAGGTCGGCCAGCAGCTCATGTGCCAGCTTGGTCATGCGCACTTCGGTGTATCGCATGGCCGCGGCGTTATCGCCGTCGACCGAACCGAAGTTGCCCTGACCGTCTACCAACAGGTAGCGCAGCGAGAATGGCTGCGCCATCCGAACGATGGTGTCGTACACCGCGGTATCACCGTGAGGGTGATACTTACCGATCACGTCACCGACAACACGGGCAGATTTCTTGTACGGCTTGTTGAAGTCGTTGCCCAGCTCGCTCATCGCGAACAGCACACGCCGATGCACGGGCTTCAAGCCATCGCGCGCATCAGGCAGTGCCCGCCCGACAATTACGCTCATCGCGTAGTCGAGGTAGGACTGTTTCAGCTCGTCTTCGATATTGACCGGGAGGATTTCTTTGGCCAGTTCGCCCATGAGAAGCCTGATTCCTTTTTCTGGTGAAACCTCGTCACATCCATATGGGACGAACGAAGCTCGTCGCTGCAGGCTTAGCGCCTTGCACCGACTTACGACAAATCAACAAGTTATGCCATGGATTTGCGCAGTAAAGGCAACCGCTTTGGGCCACCTTGGAAACCGCCGGATGTTATCACAATCGCCGCCACGCACCTATCCCCCAGATGCGCATGGTGCGTAGTTAGTTGACCGGTGACAGGCTGATAGGGGACCAGAGAAGCTCAGAGGCGGATTTCGCGCTTAAACGGGGATTTTTTCTTGACCAATAGCCGCTCCCAGGGAGCAGCGACCTGCTCCACGGGAAACAACTATCTCAATGCAGGCGTTTGCGGCACATCAATTGGGCCATTTTCGCAGTATCCGGGCGCTCGACGATGCCTTTTTCAGTGACGATGGCGTCGATCAGGTCTGCCGGCGTCACGTCGAATACCGGGTTGAACGCATCCACTTCGGCACCGACGCGCTTGCCGCCCACTTCCAGCAATTCCTTGCCGTCGCGTTCTTCGATCGGGATTTCGTCGCCACTGGCCAGGTTCATATCGATGGTGGAACTGGGGGCGACCACCATGAAGCGCACGCCATGGTGCATGGCATTGACCGCCAACTGGTAGGTGCCGATCTTGTTCGCCACGTCACCGTTGGCGGTAATGCGGTCGGCGCCGACTATCACCCAGGTCACACCCTTGGTTTTCATGATATGGGCGGCGGCGGAGTCGACGTTCAAGGTCACCGGAATGCCTTCATTGGCCAATTCCCAGGCTGTCAGGCGCGAACCTTGCAGCCAGGGCCGGGTTTCATCGGCGTAAACGCGCTCGACCATGCCTTCGAGCCATGCTGCGCGGATAACCCCCAACGCCGTGCCAAAACCACCGGTGGCCAGTGCGCCGGTATTGCAGTGGGTCAGCAGCGCCTGGGCATTGCCCTGGTGCCGGCGGATCAGGTCCACGCCCAGCTGCGCCATGGTCAGGTTGGCTTCGCGATCACTTTCATGAATGGCCAGGGCTTCGGCCTCGAGCACGGCCAGCGGGTCGATGTGGTCCTTGAGCCGCTCCAGACGGTCGCGCATGCGATTGAGCGCCCAGAACAGATTGACCGCGGTCGGGCGCGAGTCGGCAAGCAGGGTGAAGTCCTCCTCCATTGCCGCCTGCCAGTCACCGCCGGCGGCAAACCGCGCGCGCGCCGCCAGGACCACGCCATAGGCCGCGCTGATGCCGATTGCCGGCGCGCCACGAACCACCATGGAGCGAATCGCCTCGGCCACGCCCGCAGCGCTGGTGTAGGCGATCCAGGTTTCCTCGAAAGGCAAAATGCGCTGATCGAGCAGATACAGGGCGTCATCCCGCCAATCGATGGCCTTCACCTTCTCCGCAGCCAACAGTCGATCGCGCATCCCTCACCCCGCACTCATGAACAAAAGCCGTCGATTATAGCGATCCCCCGGCGAAGACGCTCGGGTATACTTCGCCATCCCTTACAAAAGCTCTGGAACCGATCTTCGATGCCGACACCTGCCGCTGCGCTCGACTTATTGCTGTTGCCGACCTGGTTGGTGCCTGTCGAACCTGCTGGCGTGGTTCTCAAAGAACACGGCCTGGGCATTCGCGACGGGCGCATCGCCTTTATCGGACCCAGGGACGAGGCCTTGCGCCTGAAGGCCACGCATGTGCGGGAACTGCCAGGCATGCTGCTCAGCCCGGGCCTGATCAATGCTCACGGGCATGCGGCCATGACCCTGTTTCGCGGCCTGGCCGACGATCTGCCGCTTATGACCTGGCTGGAAAAACACATCTGGCCGGCCGAGGCCAAGTGGGTCGATGAAGCCTTCGTGCGCGACGGCACCGACCTGGCGATTGCCGAACAGCTCAAAGGCGGTATTACCTGCTTCTCCGACATGTACTTCTTCCCCAAGGTGGCCAGCGAGCGCGTGCACAACAGTGGCATACGCGCGCAGATCGCAATTCCGATCCTCGATTTCCCGATCCCCGGCGCCCACGACGCCGATGAAGCGATCCGCCAGGGCGTCGAGCTGTTCGGCGACCTCAAGCACCACCCGCGCATCAAGATCACCTTCGGCCCTCATGCACCCTATACCGTGGGCGATGAGAACCTGGAAAAAATTCGCGTTATCGCCGAAGAACTCGACGCCTCGATCCATATGCACGTCCATGAAACCGCATTCGAGGTGCAACAATCCCTCGAACAGCGCGGCGAGCGCCCTCTGGCCCGCCTTGGCCGCCTTGGCTTGCTCGGCCCGCGCTTCCAGGCCGTTCATATGACCCAGGTCAGCGATGAAGACCTGGCTTTGCTGGTAGAAACCAACAGCAACGTTATTCATTGCCCGGAATCGAACCTCAAGCTGGCCAGCGGTTTCTGCCCGGTGGAGCGACTGTGGCAGGCCGGGGTGAATGTCGCGGTCGGTACCGATGGCGCCGCCAGCAACAATGACCTGGACCTGCTGGGCGAAACCCGCACTGCCGCGCTACTGGCCAAAGCCGTTGCAGGCTCCGCCACCGCGCTGGACGCCCATCGCGCCCTGCGCATGGCGACCCTGAACGGCGCCCGCGCCCTGGGCCTGGAGGCTGAAGTCGGTTCGCTGGAGCTGGGCAAGGCCGCGGACCTGGTGGCGTTCGATCTGTCGGGTTTGGCCCAGCAGCCGATTTATGACCCGGTTTCGCAGCTTATATATGCCACCGGCCGCGATTGCGTGAAACACCTTTGGGTCGCCGGCAAGCAGTTGCTCGACGACCGGCGCCTGACCCGCCTCGATGAACAGCAGCTGTGCGCCACGGCCACCGCCTGGGGCCAGCGCATCAGCGGACATACCGAATAGACAGACCCCTTGAGGATCAACTCAAGGCCCAGTGCAGAATTTTTTAGATTTGAGGATTACCCATGAGCAACGTCGACCACGCTGAAATCGCCAAATTCGAAGCCCTGGCTCACCGCTGGTGGGACCGTGAAAGCGAGTTCAAACCCCTGCACGACATCAACCCGCTGCGGGTCAACTGGATCGACGAGCGGGTCAACCTCGCAGGCAAGAAAGTCCTCGACGTCGGTTGCGGCGGCGGCATCCTCAGCGAAGCCATGGCCCAGCGCGGCGCTACCGTGATGGGGATCGACATGGGCGAGGCACCACTGGCAGTGGCGCAGCTGCACCAGCTGGAGTCGGGTGTCAGCGTCGAATACCGGCAAATCACCGCCGAAGCCCTGGCCGAAGAAATGCCCGAGCAATTCGACGTCGTGACCTGCCTGGAAATGCTCGAACACGTACCGGACCCGTCGTCGGTAATCCGCGCCTGCTTCCGCATGGTCAAGCCGGGCGGCCAGGTGTTTTTCTCCACCATCAACCGCAACCCCAAGGCTTACCTGTTCGCCATCATCGGCGCGGAATACATCATGAAGCTGTTGCCGCGCGGCACCCATGACTTCAAGAAATTCATCCGCCCTTCCGAGCTTGGCGCCTGGAGCCGCATGGCCGGCCTGACCGTCAAGGACATCATCGGCCTGACCTACAACCCCCTGACCAAGCACTACAAGCTGGCGGCGGACGTGGACGTCAACTACATGATCCAGACCCTGCGAGAGGAATAAGCCCATGGGTATCAGAGCAGTTCTTTTCGACATGGACGGCACCCTGCTCGACACCGCGCCGGACTTCATCGCCGTCTGCCAGAGCATGCGCACCGATCGCGGCCTGGCGCCGATCGTCGACCAGCATATCCGCGACGAAATCTCCGGCGGTGCCCGGGCCATGGTCGCCGTGACCTTCTCCATGGACCCTGAATCGCCCGGATTCGAAGAGCTACGCCTGGAGTTCCTCGAGCGTTACCTCCAGCACTGCGCGGTGCACAGCAAATTGTTCGACGGCATGGCCGAGCTGCTGGCGGATATCGAGAAGGCCAACCTGATCTGGGGCGTGGTGACCAACAAGCCGCTGCGCTTCGCCGAACCGATCATGCAGCAACTGGGGCTGTCCGAACGCTCGGCCCTGCTGATTTGCCCGGACCACGTGAAAAACAGTAAGCCCGACCCGGAGCCGCTGATCTTGGCGTGCAAGATGCTCGACCTGGACCCGGCCAGCGTGTTGTTCGTCGGCGATGACCTGCGTGATATCGAATCCGGTCGCGATGCCGGCACCAAGACCGCCGCCGTGACCTACGGCTATATCCACCCGGACGACAACCCCAAGCACTGGGGCGCCGACGTGGTAGTCGATCACCCGCTGGAACTGCGCCGCGTGCTGGATAACGCCCTCTGCAGCTGCTGATGCGACGCGGGTAATACCCCTCGCCCGAGCAGTTGCACTGTCACCGCCCAGGCTGTGCGACCGGCCCTGCTCCAAGAGCGCTGTCGGTCCTATCGTTGAATTGTGTTGAGGTTTTTATGTTTGATTACTCCGCTCGCCCCGAACTGCTCAAGGATCGGGTCATCCTGGTCACCGGCGCCGGCCGTGGCATCGGTGCCGCCGCCGCCAAGACCTTTGCCGCCCACGGCGCCACCGTATTGCTGCTGGGCAAGACCGAAGCCAACCTGACCCAGGTCTACGATGAAATCGAAGCCGCCGGCCACCCGCAACCGGCGGTGATCCCGTTCAACCTGGAAACCGCCCTGCCTCACCAGTACGATGAGCTGGCGGCCATGATCGAAACCGAATTCGGCCACCTCGACGGCCTGTTGCACAACGCATCGATCATCGGCCCACGCACGCCGCTGGAGCAGCTCTCGGGCGAGAACTTCATGCGTGTGATGCAAGTCAACGTCAACGCCATGTTCATGCTGACCAGCACCCTGCTGCCGTTGCTCAAGCTGTCCAAGGACGCCTCGGTGGTCTTCACTTCGAGCAGCGTCGGCCGCAAGGGTCGTGCCTACTGGGGCGCCTACGGCGTTTCCAAATTCGCGACCGAGGGCCTGATGCAGACCCTGGCCGACGAACTGGATACCGTCGCCCCGGTCCGCGCCAACAGCATCAACCCTGGCGCTACCCGCACCAGCATGCGCGCCCAGGCCTACCCGGGGGAAAACCCGAGCAACAACCCAACTCCGGAGCAGATCATGCCGGTCTACCTCTACCTCATGGGGCCGGACAGCAGTGGGATCAACGGCCAGGCCTTCGACGCCCAGTAAACATGCCGTACATCAGGTCGCGGCGGAAAGCCGTCGCGGCCTTTTTTGAAATTCCGCGGACTTTTGCCGCCTCCAGTCAAACAAATGCCGCGCCAGGCATCTTTTCTTGCCGCCCCTCATCGCCAACAGATTGAATTCAAAAGAGTTTTATTTATCTGAACCGAATGGCATGACTTTCGCTCTAAACCTGCTCATACACGCAGTGTATTGGCGAGCCAGGCACCGCCCGAATCGGGGCTTATAACGACGGGCAAAGCGGATTAGACTGTGAAAACTCGTCCTACGGGACTGATGGAACAGTATGACGCGCAGCCCAGAGCCGCTCTCACCCAGCCAGTAAGACTGCATTACGTGCTCAGGGGCTCACGCCATATGAAAACACCCACCCAGACCAACGCAATTGACTTCGATAGCGCCAAATTGCAACGCCTGGGCTTTGGTCAAGCATCGCCATTGGCGCAACGTCCGGTAGGGCTGGCTCAATTACGCCAGCAACTAGGCCTGCAGCTGCAAACCAGCCTCGAACCACAGCGGATCCTTGGCCTGTTCTTCCGTGAAGTCCAGCGCCTGGTTCCCCTCGATGCGATGGTCTATCAACACACCCCCAGCGACCTGCGCCTGGAGTTCGGGCTGCGCGGCCACCACTCGGTCAGCTACAGCCTCAGCCATGAAGGCGAGCCCATGGGCGAACTGGTGTTCCGGCGCAATCAGCGCTTCAGCGACCAGGAACAGGGCAACCTCGAATCGCTGCTCTCATCCCTGCTCTACCCGATGCGCAACGCCCTGCTGTATCGCGCAGCGACCCGCAGCGCCCTGCGTGACCCCCTGACCGATACCGGCAACCGTATCGCCATGGACCAGACCCTGCAGCGCGAAATCGAAATGGCACGCCGACACACCCAGCCGTTGTCACTGCTGATGCTGGATATCGACCACTTCAAGCGAATCAATGACAACCATGGCCACAGCGCGGGCGATGAGGTGCTCAAAGCCGTTGCAGCAGCCATCAAGGGCCAACTGCGCAATGTCGACATGGTGTTCCGTTTCGGCGGGGAGGAGTTTCTGATCCTGCTTTCCAACACCGGGCGCGATGCCGCCGCGATGATTGGCGAGCGTCTGCGGCATGCGACCCAGACCCACGATTATCGGGTCGACGGCTTGCCGATCGAACTGACCGTCAGCCTCGGCTGCTCGACGCTGTTGCCTGGCGAGTCATCGGACAGCCTGCTGCGCCGTGCCGACAGCGCACTCTATGTGGCCAAGCGCGAAGGCCGTAACCGCCTGGCAATGGCTGGCTGAACCTGCTCCGGAAACACTCGCGGGCAGGTTCGTCGCCTCAAAAAGCCGCAGCTCCCCTTGACGCCGAACCTGCCCGCGCGGGCAAATCCTGTACTCAGCCTTCCGCCAGGGCCAATCGCTCACGGCTTACGGGGACTTTTTCCTGCTGCATGCAGCGCTCCAGGAACAGGTACATGTAGTCGTAGCTCTTGCACACGGCCTGGCGCAACTCGACCTGCAACGCCTTGCTCGGATTCTGGCCGGCCAGGGTGCAGATGATTTCCAGCGCTTCCCATGGGTGGGCGTCGTCGTACTGGGCATGCATCTTCAACCATTTCATGGCGCGCTTGCGGTCCTCTTCAGGAAAAGCCGCGGCGTATAGGCCATTGGAACAGACCAGCGCGGACCACTCGCCCGTCGCACCTTCGATCGCATAGTTGGTGGCAGCAATCGCCACGATCAGCGAATCAGACGAACTGGTATGCCAGCACCAGTGGCTCAAGGCGTGGAGTTCGGGCGGCACTTGTTGCGCCTGCAGGTCCTCCAGGCTGACGCCATGGGCTCGACTCCAGTGCACCCAGTAATCGGCATGGTTGAGTTCGACGCGAATATTACGCATCAGCCAGCGTCGCGCCATGTCCTCGCCCGGATGGCGGGCAAAGCGGGTCTTGGTCAGGTTTTGCGCCATGTACAAAGCAAACTGCTCGACCACCGGCCAACCGCCAATAAGGTATTGGCGCATGGTCTTGGCACTGAGTTTGTTGTCACGCATGCGCTGATACAGTTCGTGTTCGACTACACGGCGCTTGCTCTCGCTGCAATCCTGGATCAGTTGCTGAGCCCAGGCGGGGTAACTTGCGGCTTCCATGAGCGGGCCGGTTCGGTTGAAGGTGTCAATCACTGTCGGGCTCCTTTTGAGTGTGATTCATACTGATCAACAAAGGTTTCAACGGAACGTGCCGGGCGCCTTGAACAACAGCGGCTGCGCTCGTGGTGGTCGACATTGCAGACTGTCACAGGTGAACAATTGCGGGCGTTCGATGATGTAGCCCTGAGCAAAATCCACACCGATTTCGAGCAACGCCTGCTCGATCTGCGGTGTTTCGACAAACTCGGCAATGGTGCGTTTACCCATGACATGGCCGATATGATTGATCACTTCGACCATGGCGCGGTTAATCGGGTCGTCCAGCATATCCTTTACGAAACTTCCATCGATCTTCAAGAAGTCTACAGGCAAATGTTTGAGATAAGCGAATGAGGACATGCCCGCACAAAAGTCATCCAGGGAGAAGTGACAACCCAACCCTTTGAGTTCATTAATAAAACGAATCGCACTGCCCAGGTTGGCAATAGCGCTGGTTTCGGTGATTTCAAAACAGATCATCGCCGGCGGTATGGCGTAGCGGGTGAATTGCTCGCGCAGGAAGTCGAGAAAGTCGTCATCACCGATGGTAATGCCCGACAGATTGATCGCACACATGGCCATCGGCCCTTCGCCTTTCTCCTCGATGCACTGGGCAATGATCTTGAACACGTTCTGCACCACCCAACGGTCCAGGGACGTCATCAGCCCATAGCGCTCAGCCGCAGGAATAAAGCTGTCCGGCAGGATCATGCGCCCGGCCTCGTCATGCAGGCGCAACAGAATCTCGATATGCCCGCCCGAGCGATCAGGATGTCCGAGGGCTGCAATCTCCTGGGAATAGAGGCAGAAGCGGTTTTCCTCGAGGGCCATGTGCAGGCGCTGGACCCAGGCCATTTCGCCAAAACGCAGGGACAGCTCCGAGTCATCGGCGTGGTAGACCTGGACTCGATTGCGGCCCTTTTCCTTGGCCATGTAGCAGGCCATGTCGGCCGCACGCAGGGAGGTTTCCAGAGTGGTTGGGGTCTGCGCGATATGCACCAGGCCGATGCTGACCGTGGTCACGAACGGCCGGCCCTTCCACACGAAATGCAGGTTCTGCACAGTCTGGCGCAGGCCTTCGGCGATTTTCTCCGCCGCGTCGGGTGGGCAGCTCTCCAATAAAATGCCGAACTCATCGCCCCCGAGGCGGGCCAGGGTATCGCCCTCGCGCAGCCCGGACTGCAAGAGCGCACAGATGTGCCGCAATAATTCATCCCCCGCCGCGTGACCACAGGTATCGTTGACCAGCTTGAACTGGTCCAGGTCCAGAAACATCAGCGCATGGCGCCCTGGCTGGCGCGACAGGTTGTGCAGCGCCTGCTCCAGGCGGAACTCGAATTCCCGGCGGTTGGCCAGCCCCGTCAGCGCATCATGGGTCGCCTGCCAGGACAGATTGGCGATGTACTGACGCTCCTGGGTCATGTCGTGCAGCACCAGCACGGTGCCGCTGACCTTGCCCGCGTTCTGGATCGGAGCACCGACCAGGGTCACCGACACCGTGCTGCCGTCGAGGCGCTGGATCAGCTTGGAATGCTCACTGCCGCCACTGAGCTGGCCGCTGAGAATATGCTCGATCAGGGTAAACCCGTCGGCCTGGGCATTTTCATCCAGCAGGTTGAACAATGCCGCCAGGGGCAACCCCACCGCCTGCTCGGCCTTCCAGTGGGTCAATTCTTCGGCTGCGGGGTTCATATAGGCGATGGCGCCTTCCACATCGGTGGTGATCACCCCGTCTCCGATGGACTGCAGGGTGATTTGCGCCCGCTCCTTTTCCAGCTGCAAGGCGTCGGCAAATTCATGGCGCTGGGTGAGCAATTTGTGAGTGCGCAATAACGCCAGGGCAATCAGCACCAGCGCGGTGGCCAGGTTGGTCACCAGCAGCAAGCGCAGGATGACCCGCGAGCCCTCGCCCAGGGCATCACTGAACGCCTTGGCGGCCGGGGTCACGCCGTCATTGATGGCGAAAATCTGGCTCTTCCAGCGAAGGATATCGGCATCACTGACTTGATTGCGGCTGATGCTCTGGTGCATGTCCTGCGCCACTGCATCCAGCTGCACCAGGTAGCTGTCGCCGACGGTCCACAGGTCGATGGCTTTTTCCAGGTAGCTGAAGTGGCGAAAGTTGAGGTACAGCCAGATCAGGCTGGACACATCGTCCGGATGGTTGCCACCCTTGAGGATCCCCAGTCGCGCGGCTTCCAGGTCCGGCGGCTTGCGGTCCAGGGCAAGACGCAGCTCATGACCGCCCTGGGGCACGGCAATTGAATTCTGGTATTTGAGGAAGGCCGATTCATCGCGGCTGTCGGCATAGAGGTTGAGGTAATAAATCGCATCCTTCTGCCCCTTGGACCACAGGCTTTCGCCCGCAACATACCCACGCACCGCCGAAAGGACGTAGAGGCTCAAGCCACCCAACAGGGCTTGAAACAACACCACGGCGATAAATGGCCAGACAATGCCCAGCAGCCGTGGGGTTCCGAGAGTGCGCTTTTGCTTCATGAGGTCCCTTGCATAAGCATTGCCCAATGAACACCCGAGGAGTCCTGCACCTACCAGCACAGACTAGGCTAGTTTGCGTCCGTTCGAAGTGCAGCGAGGCGCGCGCGTCGCCGCCACGCCCTTGAATGCCTGTGGCCGATACGCTCGAAACAGGCTTTCCACCAAGGAATTCAATTACTAAGCACAGAAAATCGGGCAAAACTCAAGAGTGTCAAATTTGCTGCAAGTGCCCATAAAGCTTGGCGTACAACCCTCCGTCGGCAATTAACTGCTGATGGTCGCCATCTTCGGCAATCTGTCCGCCATCAAACACCAGCACCCGATCTGCCTGTTTTACCGCCGACAGGCGGTGGGCGATGATCAGGGTCGTGCGCCCGCGCAGGAAACGCGTCAACGCCTGGTGCAGGCTGTACTCGGTAGCGGCGTCCAGAGCGGAGGTCGCTTCGTCGAGTATCACCACCTTGGGCTCGGCCAGGACCATGCGCGCAATGGCCAATCGCTGGCGTTGGCCGCCGGACAAACGCACCCCTGAACGTCCGACAACGCTGTCCAGGCCCTGGGGCAGGTTGCGCACCGTGGCTTCCAGCTGGGCGATTTCCAGGGCCTGCCAGCAGGCAGCATCGGTGCGCTCGCGGCCCATGGTCAGGTTGGCGCGGATGCTGTCGTTGAACAGCGCCGGATGCTGCAACACCACCGCGACGTTTTCCCGCACGGTCTCCAGGCCGATCTCCTGCTGGGTCGAACCGCCGAAGCGGATGGTCCCGGCCTGCGGGGTATAGAGCCCCAGCAGCAGCTGCACCAGGGTACTTTTGCCACCGCCACTGGCGCCGACGATAGCGACCTTTTCGCCAGGGGTGATCGACAGGTCCAATTGATTGAGCACCAATTCGTCGCCATAGCCAAAACACAGGCCACGGACGTCGATGCCCACGGTTTCACGGCCCTGGAACGGGTCCACGCCCCCCGGGTATTGCGGCTCGTCGGCACGCGCCAGCAACTCGTTGATGCGTGAAAGGGCACCACCGGCGGCGTAGTAGGCGTATTGCAGGTTCAGCAACTGCTCCACCGGGCCGATCATGAACCAGAGGTAGCTGAATACCGCCAACATCTGGCCGATGGACAGATCGGAAAACAACACGGTGAGCATGGCCGCGGCACGAAATATATCGATACCGAACTGGAACAGCAGCCCGCTGGCGCGGCTGGATGCATCACTTTTCCACTGCGAGGCCACGGCAAAATCGCGAACCTCCCGCGCCCGCAACCCTAGGCGGCCGAGAAAGAATCCCTGGCGATTGCCGGCCCGCACTTCCTGTATCGAGTCCAGGGTTTCGGTCAGGGCCTGGGTGAACCGCGCGGTGCTGTCGTTCTCCAGCTTCTTCAAGTGCTTGACCCGCTTGCCCAACTGCACCGTGGCGTAGATCACCAGCGGGTTGAACAACAGGATCAACAGCGCCAGCTGCCAGTGCATCCACATCAGGATCCCGGCCGTGCCGACCAGGGTCAGCATCGCCACCAGGAAGCGGCTGAGGGTTTCACCAACAAACTTATCCACAGTGTCGAGGTCGGTGACCAGGTGCGTGGTCACGGTGCCGCTGCCCAGGCTTTCGTATTCAGCCAGGGAGATGCGTTTGAGACGCTCGATCAGCCGGGTGCGAATCCGATACACGATGTCCTTGGCCAGCCCGGCGAACAGCCGCGCCTGCAACACGTTGAACACCAGCGCGCCGCAGCGCAGGGTCAGGGTCGCCAGCAGCATCAGGCCGATATAACCGGCCGCGCTCTGCCACGCCGTGGGCAAGGCATGGTTCATGAATTTCAGCGCGGCATCGCCGTGGCCTAGCAGCACTTCGTCCACCAACAGCGGCAGCAGCAGAGGGATCGGCACGCTGCACAAGGTCGCCAGCACGGCGACGCCGTTGGCAATCCACAGGGCTTTCTTGTGATGCAGTGCCAGGCGGCGAATTTCCGCCCAGCTCAGGCGGTCGACCGTTTGACCGTGCTCGCTCGTCGCGTCCCGCTCATCCACCGGCAGCTCGCTCCAACCAGCGCCCGAGCAGCGGCGACAATTCGCTCAGCGGTTGATAACCATTGGTCAGCAACGCCAGTTGCCCATTGCGCTCGGCCAGCAGGGTCGGGAAACCGGCAATGCCCAGATCCTGGACCCAGGTGAAATCCGCAGCGGTGGCGGCGTGCTGTTCGGCACGGTCGAAAGCCTCGGCGAATTCGATTCGCGGCACACCCGCCTGCTCGGCCAACTCCACCAGCACGCTGGCGTGGGTGACGTCGCGCCCCTCACGGTAAAACGCTCGCTGGATCAGCCCGAGCAGCGTCCAGGCGCAATCGGGCGCCAGGCTGCGGGCGGTGACGATGGCCCGGCACGCAGGCTCGGTGTCGTAGACGAAGCCATCCGGCAGCGCACCTTCGAACTGGAACGGCTGGCCGGTGGCCTCGGTGACCGCCTGCCAGTGCTCAAGAATGTAGCGCCGGGTGGTGGGCTCGAGCGCCGCACCGCTGCCGGTGCGCAAACCACCCACCACCAGGTGCAGCTCGACACCTGCTGCATGTGCCTGCTCCACCAGGGCCTCGGCCACCGGAGCGAAGCCCCAGCACCAGGAACACATCGGATCCATTACATAGAGCAGGCGGGCAGACATGGCTCAGGCCTCGGAAGGTGATTGCTTGTAGTTGTAACCAATGGGGTGGGGCATGTTGCGAGCCTTGGCCAGTTCGATCTGCTTCTGCCGATCGGCGGCGCTGCGTCGGGTCTTCTCGCTCAGGGTGTTCCAGCAGTGCGGGCAACTGATGCCCGGCACATAGTGCTCGGATGCGCGATCTTCGACGCTTACCGGAGTGCGGCAGGCATGACATTGATCGTAGTCGCCTTCGCTCAGGTCGTGACGCACGGTGACCCGGTTATCGAAGACAAAGCAGTCGCCCTGCCATTTGCTCTCTTGCTGCGGCACTTCTTCGAGGTACTTGAGGATCCCGCCCTTGAGGTGGAACACCTCGTCGAAGCCTTCGCTGAGCATGTAGCTGGAGGCTTTTTCACAGCGAATGCCGCCGGTGCAGAACATCGCGACTTTCTTGTGCTTGCTCGGGTCGAAGTGGGCTTTGATGTAATCGGGGAACTCGCGAAAACTGGTGGTTTTCGGATCGATGGCGCCTTCGAAGGTGCCGATCGAGACTTCATAGTCGTTGCGGGTATCGATCAGCAGTACTTCCGGATCGCTGATCAGGGCGTTCCAGTCTTGCGGGTCGACATAGGTCCCGACCTGCTTGTTGGGGTCCACGCCCTCGACACCCAGGGTCACGATCTCTTTCTTCAGCTTGACCTTGGTGCGGTAGAACGGCTGCTCGTCGCAGTACGACTCTTTGTGGTCGATGTCGTCCATGCGCGGGTCGTTCTTGAGCCAGGCCATCAGCCCGTCGATGCCTTCGCGGCTACCGGAAACCGTACCGTTGATGCCTTCCTCGGCGATCAACAGGGTGCCTTTGATGCCGTTGTCGAGCATCGCCTGCAGCAGGGGTTCGCGCAGGGCTACGTAATCTTCAAGGGTGACGAACTTATACAGTGCCGCCACGACAATGGGTTGTGTCATGGGTGATCTCCAGGTGGCTACCCTCGTAAAGGGTGAACCGGATGCGAAAAAAAACGCGCCGACTGAGCGGCGCGTTGCGGATTGTAGCAGGAAGGCAGCTACAAGCTCCAAGGGGCAAGCGTCAAGCTTGCGTCGGCCCCTCAGTGCTTGCCGCTGCCCCCGGCGCAGGTCGGCGAGGCCGGGGCCACACCGATCTTCGCCCACTCCTCCGGGGTATAGGTATGCAGCGCCAACGCATGGAACTCGCCCATCAGGTCGCCAAGCGTGGCGTACACCTTCTGGTGGCGCTTGACACTGTTGAGCCCGGCAAACTGCTCACTGACCAGCACGGCCTTGAAATGGGTCTGCAGCCCGCGACTGTGCATGTGGCTTTCATCCGCCACCTGCAAATGCTCCGGCTGCAATGCGCCGAGCGCCGATTCGATACGTTGTTGCATGGTCATTCCTGGCTCCGCTTACTTCTTCTTCGCCGGTGCTGCTTTTGGCGTCAGTTCAGTGGTCATGTCATCCAGCAGCTTGTTGACCACAGGCACCGCGCTTTCCAGCTTGGCTTGGGTCAGCTGTGCCGATTGCTGGGTCAGCTGAGGCATTTTTTCCAGGACTTTCTTGCCCAGCGGCGACTGGTAGAACGCCACCAGGTCCTTGAGTTCGGATTCGCTGAAATTGCTGGTGTAGAGCTTGACCATGTCCGGCTTCAGCTTGTTCCAGCCGATGGCCTGGTCCAGGGCGGCGTTGGCCTTGGCCTGGTAGGTGTCCAGCAGGGCTTTTTTCGATTCTGGGGCTTTGGTCTGCTCGAACCGCTGAGCGAACATTTGCTGCACTTGCATGTACACCGGGGTACCCAGCTTGTCGGCGTGCGCCAGGGTCAGGAAGGCTTCGGCACTGGCATTGTGGCTGGCGGTATCGGCAAGAACCTGGCCGCTGGCGCAAACCAGAACAACCGCGGTACAGATGGCACGAAGACGAGTCATCGAGTTTCCTTTTCTAGCAGGCGAGGTAAGACCCCAAGGGCGACCATTCTGCGCCTAAAAAACTCATGCACTCAACCCCACCCCTTGCCGCGCCTGGATTTGCTCGACCAAACGACGCAAAAGCAGCTTTAGGGAACCCCACTGCCCGATCACGACCTAAACTGCGCAATCAGACCTACAGGAGTGTGCACGATGAGCCGTATCGAAACCGACAGCCTTGGCCAGGTTGAAGTCCCGGATGAAGCCTACTGGGGCGCTCAGACACAGCGTTCGCTGATCAACTTCGCAATCGGCGACGAGCGCATGCCGCTGTCGGTGGTGCATGCCCTGGCCCTGATCAAGAAGGCGGCGGCCCGGGTCAACGATCGCAACGGCGACCTGCCCGCCGACATCGCGCGCCTGATCGAGCAGGCCGCCGACGAAGTGCTGGCCGGCGATCACGACCAGCAGTTTCCACTGGTGGTGTGGCAGACCGGCAGCGGCACCCAGAGCAATATGAACGTCAATGAGGTGATCGCCGGACGCGCCAACGAACTGGCCGGCAACCCACGCGGCGGCAAAAGCCCGGTGCACCCCAACGACCACGTCAACCGTTCGCAAAGCTCCAACGACAGCTTCCCGACCGCCATGCACATCGCCGCAGCCCAGGCCGTGCAGCATCACCTGCTGCCGGCGATCGCCGAGTTGTCGGGCGGCCTGGCCGAACTTTCGGCGCGGCACATGAAGCTGGTGAAGACCGGACGCACTCACTTGATGGACGCCACGCCCATCACCTTCGGCCAAGAGTTGTCGGCATTCATCGCCCAGCTCGATTACGCCGAACGGGCGATTCGCGCCACGCTGCCAGCGGTGTGCGAACTGGCACAGGGCGGCACCGCAGTGGGCACCGGGCTCAATTCACCCCACGGTTTCGGCGAAGCGATTGCCGCCGAGCTCGCCGCGCTGTCGGGCCTGCCGTTTGTCACTGCCCCCAACAAATTCGCCGCCCTCGCCGGCCATGAGCCGCTGACCAGCCTGTCCGGGGCGCTGAAGACCCTGGCCGTGTGCCTGATGAAAATCGCCAACGACCTGCGCCTGCTGGGCTCCGGGCCGCGGGCCGGGTTTGCCGAGGTCAAGTTGCCGGCCAACGAACCCGGCAGTTCGATCATGCCCGGCAAGGTCAACCCGACTCAGTGCGAAGCCCTGTCGATGCTGGCCTGCCAGGTCATGGGCAACGACGTGGCCATCGGCTTTGCCGCCAGTCAGGGTCACCTGCAACTGAACGTGTTCAAGCCGGTGATCATCCACAACCTGCTGCAATCGATTCGCCTGCTGGCCGACGGCTGCAGCAACTTCCAGCAACATTGCGTGGCGGGCCTGGAACCGGATCCGCTGCAAATGGCGGCGCACCTGGAACGCGGCCTGATGCTGGTGACCGCGCTCAACCCGCATATCGGCTACGACAAGTCGGCGGAAATCGCCAAGAAGGCCTACGGCGAAAACCTGACCTTGCGCGAAGCGGCGCTGCAGCTGGGTTATCTGACCGATGAGCAGTTCGATGCCTGGGTCCGCCCGGAAAACATGCTCGAGGCTGGCAAACAGGGCTGATTCGGGCTGTGGATAAAAACGGCTCTTGCACAGGCAACCTATGCAAGAGCCGTCGCTCAGTCAGCGGTGCAACCCGCCGCCAGGCCCTACAAAAGGGACTGCCTGCTCAACGCACGGCCTCGAACAGCCCAGTCGCGCCCATGCCCCCGCCCACGCACATGGTGACGATGCCATAGCGCAGGTTGCGCCGTTGCAGCTCGCGCACCAGATGCCCGACCTGGCGCGAGCCGGTCATGCCGAACGGGTGGCCGATGGAGATCGAGCCGCCGTTGACGTTGTATTTCTGATTGTCGATTTCCAGGCGATTACGGCTGTACAGGCACTGCGAGGCGAACGCTTCGTTGAGCTCCCACAGGTCGATATCGGCCACTTGCAGGCCCTTGGCCTTGAGCAGCTTGGGCACCGAGAACACCGGGCCGATGCCCATCTCGTCGGGTTCGCAACCGGCGACCGTAAACCCGCGAAACAACGCCCGAGGCTTGAGCCCCAGCGCCAGCGCTTTTTCCAGGCTCATGACCAGGGTCATGGACGCGCCATCGGACAATTGCGAGGAGTTGCCTGCGGTCACCGAGCCGTCTTCGGCGAATACCGGCTTGAGGCCGGCCAGGCTTTCCAGGGTGGTGTCAGGGCGGTTGCAGTCGTCGCGGTCCACCACTCCCTCGAGAATCTGCACCTGGCCGGTGTTCTTGTCCTCGACCCGGTACTTGACCGCCATCGGCACGATTTCGTCATCAAACAGGCCGGCCGCCTGGGCCTGGGCCGTACGCTGCTGACTTTGCAGGGCGTACAGGTCCTGCTCTTCGCGGCTGACGTTGTAGCGTCGGGCGACGACCTCGGCGGTCTGGCCCATGGGGAAGTAGATACCGGGAACCTGTTCCTTGAGCAGCGGGTTGATCAGGTTGTCGGTGTTGACGCTCTTCATGGTCAGGCTGATGGACTCGACGCCACCGGCGACGATGATCTCGCTGCAACCGGAAGCGATCTGGTTCGCGGCGATGGCGATTGCCTGCAGGCCCGAGGAGCAGAAACGGTTGAGGGTCATGCCCGCAGTGCCGGTGCCCAGTCGCGAAAGCACCGCGACGTTGCGCCCGATGTTGTAGCCCTGGGCACCTTCGTTGGAGCCGGCGCCGACGATGCAGTCCTCGACGCTGGCCGGGTCGATGCCATTGCGGGTCAGCAGCGCATTCACGCAATGAGCCGCCATGTCATCCGGACGGGTCTGGTTGAACTTGCCGCGAAAGGATTTGGCCAGGCCAGTCCGTACGCTGTCGACGATCAGCACTTCACGCATGGCACACCTCATTGTTGTTGTCGGTTAAGAGTGGATCGAGCATAGATCCAGCCCTCCCCCGACCGCGACAATCATTCACCCCGCGTATGCAAAACCATCGCCTTATTTGCCGTGCTTCTTATCGTGCTTGTCGGACTTTTCAAACGCCGACTCCAGGGCGCGGTTGATGGTGCGCAGCACTTTGACCCGCGCCCAGCGCTTGTCATTGGCTTCGACCAGGGTCCAGGCCGCAACTTCGGTGCTGGTGCGATCAACCATGTCGCCAACGGCCGCGCGATAGGCGTCCCACTTGTCGCGGTTGCGCCAGTCGTCCTCGGTGATCTTGAAGCGCTTGAAGGGGATTTCCTCGCGGGCCTGGAAGCGCTCCAGCTGAGTCTGCTTGTCGATCGCCAGCCAGAACTTGACCACGATCACCCGCGCATCATCAAGCTGCTCTTCGAAGTCATTGATCTCGCCATAGGCACGCAACCAGTCACCCGGGCTGCAAAAGCCCTCGACCCGCTCCACCAGCACCCGGCCATACCACGAGCGGTCGAACACGGTGAATTTGCCCCGTGCCGGAATGTGCCGCCAGAACCGCCAGAGATAAGGCTGTGCCCGCTCCTCTTCGGTGGGCGCGGCAATCGGCACGATGCTGTACTGGCGCGGGTCGAGCGCCGCCGCCAGACGGCGAATGGCGCCCCCCTTGCCCGCCGCATCGTTGCCTTCGAATACCGCCACCAGCGCGTGCTTGCGCATGCGCTTGTCCCGCAGCAAGCCGGCGAGGCGCGCCTGCTCGGTAATCAGTTGTTCTTCGTAGTCGTCTTTTTCCAGGTGCTGGGTCATGTCCAGGCTGTCGAGCAGGCTGATCTGATCGACGCTCACCGGTAACGGCGCTGCGTTCACCGTGGCCGGCTTGATGTCGGGCCGGTTGAGGGCGTTCTGCAGGCCCTCGAGCAGAATCCGCCCCACCGTCAGGCTGCGGTAGTGCGGGTCCACGCCTTCGATCACGTGCCAGGGCGCGTAGTCGCGGCTGGTGCGGCGCAGGACACGCTCGCCGTATTTGACGAACTTGTCGTAGGTCTTCGACTGCTGCCAGTCCAGGGGGCTGATGCGCCAGCTGTGCAGCGGATCGTCCTGCAGCGACTTGAGCCGCGCCTTCATCTGTTTCTTCGACAAATGGAACCAGAACTTGAAGATCAGCGCGCCCTCGTCGCAAAGCATTTTCTCCAGGCGCTCGGCGGCGTTGATCGCCTGATCCAGGCGTGCGTCCTTGAACTCCCCATGCACCCGCCCCTGGAGCATCTGGCTGTACCAGTTGCCAAAAAACACACCCATGCGGCCCTTGGCCGGCAGCATCCGCCAATAGCGCCAGGCCGGCGGCCGCGCCAGTTCTTCATCGGTCTGCTGGTCAAAGGTGCGCACCTCGATCAGCCGCGGGTCCATCCATTCATTCAGCAGCTTGACCGTCTCGCCCTTGCCCGCGCCTTCGATGCCGTTGATCAAGACGATCACCGGAAAGGCCGCTTTCTCTCGCAACTCGAACTGGGCTTCCAGCAAGGCTTCCCGCAGGGCGGGGACTTCAGCGTCGTAGACTTCTTTGTCGATGGCGTGACCGATTTCGGCAGATTCGAACATGGGCGGCTCCCTTCCAAGATGGGGCAAGACTAGCGGATCGCCCCCTGGCTGTGAAAACAAATCCCCGCCGATTCATTTCCCCGGCCTGGCCCGCGCGCCCATGGCAACCGTCCGCCGAACCACCGCCTTGTCATGGATCAATCGCCGCCACGGCGATCGGCTAGAATGGCCGCCTTGCCGTAATCGAGCCGAACATGACCGCCGTATTGCCCCACGCCCAGCTCGACTGGGACGAACAGGGACGCCCGCACTCGCGGGTGTTCGATGACGTGTACTTCTCCACCGAGTCCGGGCTGGATGAAACCCGCCATGTGTTTATCGAACAGAATCGGCTGCGCGAACGCTTTGCCGCGCTGGTCCCGGGTGCTCGCTTTGTCATTGGCGAGACCGGCTTCGGCACCGGGCTGAATTTTCTCTGCGCCTGGCAGCTCTTCGAGCAACAGGCCGAGCCCAGCGCTCGCCTGCATTTCGTCAGTGTCGAAAAATACCCGCTGACCCCGGCCGACCTGCAACGCGCCCTGGCCCTGTGGCCGGAAT
The DNA here is from genome assembly GCF_000416215.1 of Pseudomonas sp. CF161. Taxonomy (NCBI): domain Bacteria; kingdom Pseudomonadati; phylum Pseudomonadota; class Gammaproteobacteria; order Pseudomonadales; family Pseudomonadaceae; genus Pseudomonas; species Pseudomonas sp. CF161. Next base: position 36,388 of record NZ_ATLP01000112.1, on the reverse strand, counting down.
TGGCAGCGTTCGCCGAACCACTGCTCAAGGCCTACGTCGCGGTGCATCAGGGTTTCCAGCGCCTGGTCCTGGATCAGGGCCGCATCACCCTGACCCTGCTGATCGGCGATGCCCTGGAGCAGTTGCCCCAGCTCGACGCGCAGGTCGATGCCTGGTTCCTCGACGGCTTCGCCCCAGCGAAAAACCCCGACATGTGGACCCCGGAGCTGTTCGCCGAGCTGGCGCGACTGGCCGCCCCGGGTTCGACAATCAGCACCTTTACCAGTACCGGCTGGGTGCGCCGCCTGCTGAACGCCGCCGGCTTCAAAATGAAACGCACCCCGGGCATCGGCCACAAATGGGAAGTGCTGCGCGGCGAGTTTCTCGGCTGGCCCGCCGAAACACCGGCACCCGCCGCAGCCAGGCCCTGGTTCGCTCGCCCCGATCAGGCCCCGACAGAAAAACACGCCCTGGTGATCGGTGCCGGCCTGGCCGGTTGCGCCAGTGCCGCGAGCCTGGCCGCACGCGGTTGGCGGGTCAGCTTGCTGGAACGCCATGCCGGGCTGGCCCAGGAAGCCTCGGGCAACCCCCAGGGCGTGCTCTACCTCAAGCTTTCGGCCCACGGCACCGCGTTGTCGCAGCTGATCCTCAGCGGCTTCGGTTACACCCGGCGTCTGCTGGAGCACCTGCAACGGGGCGTCGACTGGGACGGCTGCGGGGTGCTGCAACTGGCGTTCAACGCCAAGGAAAATGAGCGCCAGCAACAGTTGGCCGAGGCCTTTCCCGCCGACCTGTTGCATCGGCTGGACCAGGCCCAGGCCGAGGCACGGGCCGGTATCGCCCTGGCCCAGGGTGGGCTGTTTTTCCCCGAGGGCGGCTGGGTTCATCCACCAGCACTGTGCCAATGGCAGGCCCGCGACCCGTTGATTAAGGTCCTCGCGCACCACGATGTGCTGCAGCTGCACAAGGTCGACCAGCAGTGGCAAGCCTGGGACGGCGAGCAGTTGCTGGCCAGTGCCCCGGTGGTGATTCTGGCCGGCGCGGCAGAGATCAAGCGCTTCGCGCCCAGCGCCGAGCTGCCCCTCAAGCGTATTCGCGGGCAGATCACCCGCCTGCCGCAGACCGCCCTCAGCCAGAGCCTGGCCACTGTGGTCTGTGCCGAAGGTTATGTCGCGCCGCCACGCCTGGGCGAACACACCCTGGGGGCGAGCTTTGACTTCAACAGCGACGACCTGACGCCCACCGCCGCCGAACACGCCGGCAACCTGCAGATGCTGGAAGAAATCTCCAGCGACCTGGTGGCCCGCCTGCAGGCCGATCAACTGCCTGTGGATAACCTGCAGGGCCGGGCCGCGTTTCGTTGCACCAGCCCGGATTACCTGCCGATCGTCGGGCCGCTGGCGGATCAGGCGCTCTTTGCCCAGACCTACGCCGCACTGGCCAAAGACGCGCGGCAAATACCGGACCTGCGATGCCCCTGGCTGGATGGCCTGTATATCAACAGCGGCCACGGCTCCCGGGGGCTGATTACCGCGCCGCTGTCCGGCGAACTGCTGGCCGCCTGGCTGGAAAACGAGCCGCTGCCCCTGCCCCGCGCCGTGGCCGAAGCCTGTCATCCCAACCGTTTTGCCTTGCGTCGGCTGATTCGCGGCAAAGCCTGAGTCCCTTGGCGGCGTTGCTCCCGCGCAACGCCGCGCCCATGCCCTCCAAGCCTTTTCCAGCACCCGGCTGCGCACTACAGCCGGGCGCCTTATAACCTATCGGTCTAAAACTCCCGAGTTTCACATAGGTCAGTTTCTGAGTACCGGCCCTTCTGGCCGATCAACGATTGACTCTCCCCAACGGAAAAACCGGTAAGGACTTATGTGCGGACTAGCTGGCGAATTACGCTTTGATCATCAACCTGCCGACCTGGCAGCGGTTGAACGAATCACCCATCACCTGGCCCCTCGCGGCCCTGACGCGTGGGGCTTTCATAGCCAGGGGCCGATTGCCCTCGGCCATCGACGCCTGAAAATCATGGACCTGTCGGACGGCTCGGCGCAGCCGATGATCGACAACCAGTTGGGGCTGTCCCTGGCGTTCAACGGCGCGATCTACAACTTCCCCGAGCTGCGGGCCGAACTCGAAGGCCTGGGTTACGCCTTTTATTCCGGCGGCGACACCGAAGTGCTGCTCAAGGGTTATCACGCCTGGGGCGCCGACCTGTTGCCCAAGCTCAACGGCATGTTTGCCTTTGCCATCTGGGAGCGTGATGCCCAGCGCCTGTTCATCGCCCGCGACCGTTTGGGCGTCAAGCCGCTGTACTTGTCGCGCACCGGCCAGCGCCTGCGCTTTGCCTCGGCCTTGCCGGCCCTGCTCAAGGGCGGCGACATCAACCCGATCCTCGATCCGGTGGCGCTGAACCATTACCTGAACTTCCACGCCGTGGTCCCTGCGCCGCGCACCTTGCTGGCCGGTATCGAAAAACTGCCGCCCGCGACCTGGATGCGCATCGAAGCCGATGGCCGCACCGAGCAGCAGACCTGGTGGACCCTGCCCTACGGCCCGCGCGCCGACGAGCTCAACCTGACCCTGGAAGACTGGCGCGACCGAGTGCTCGACAGCACCCGTGAAGCGGTGGCGATCCGCCAGCGGGCGGCGGTGGATGTCGGCGTGCTGCTTTCGGGCGGTGTCGATTCGAGCATGCTGGTGGGCCTGCTGCGGGAAGTCGGGGTGGAAAACCTTTCGACCTTCTCCATCGGTTTTCAGGATGCCGGCGGCGAACGTGGCGACGAGTTCCAGTACTCGGACCTGATCGCCAAGCATTACGGCACCGAGCATCACCAGTTGCGTATCGACGAACGCGAAATCATCGAGCAGTTGCCGGCGGCCTTCCGTGCCATGAGCGAGCCCATGGTCAGCCACGACTGCATTGCCTTTTACCTGCTGTCGCGGGAAGTGGCCAAGCACTGCAAGGTGGTGCAAAGCGGCCAGGGCGCCGATGAACTGTTTGCCGGTTACCACTGGTACCCGCAGGTGGATGGCGCCAGCGATCCGTATGCCGCCTACCGCGAGGCGTTCTTCGACCGCAGCTATGACGACTACGCCGCTACCGTGCAGCCCAAGTGGCTGACCGCCAACGACGCCGCCGGTGACTTTGTGCGCGAGCATTTCGCCCAGCCCGGAGCCAACGCCGCAGTGGACAAGGCTTTGCGCCTGGACAGCACGGTGATGCTGGTCGATGACCCGGTCAAGCGTGTGGATAACATGACCATGGCCTGGGGCCTGGAAGCACGCACGCCCTTCCTCGACTACCGCCTGGTGGAGTTGTCGGCGCGGGTGCCGGGTAAATTCAAGCTGCCGGACGGCGGCAAGCAGGTGCTCAAGGAAGCGGCGCGGCTGGTCATCCCCAGCGAAGTCATCGACCGCAAGAAAGGCTACTTCCCGGTCCCGGGCCTCAAGCACCTGCAAGGCGACACCCTGAACTGGGTGCGCGAGCTGCTGCTGGACCCGAGCCAGGATCGTGGCCTGTTCAACCCGGCCATGCTCGACCGCCTGCTGACCGACCCGCAAGGCCAACTGACGCCACTGCGCGGCTCCAAGCTGTGGCAACTGGCAGCGCTGAACCTGTGGCTCAGCGAACAAGGAATCTGATCGATGAAACCCCACGCCACGGCTTACAGCCAACGCTTGTTACGCGGTCAGGCGCCGTCTTATGAACGCCTGCAAGCGCGCTTTGCCGAAGACGGCAGCGAGCCCGGGCCGGAACCCATTGCCGTGCATTGCGGGTGGGGCCGGCTGTTGATCGGCCATACCTTTCCCGACCCGGCGAGCCTGGCCCTGGAGTTGCTCAACGAACAGCCCGGCGAGCGCGATATCGCGCTCTATGTGGCGGCGCCGCAGCAGATTCTGGGGCTGGAGCCGACGCAGCTGTTTCTCGACCCGTCCGACACCCTGCGCCTGTGGTTCAGCGATTACCGCCAGGCGACCCGGGTCTTTCGCGGGTTTCGCATCCGCCGCGCGCAGAACGAGGCCGACTGGCAGGCCGTCAACCAGCTGTACCAGGCACGCAATATGCTGCCCATCGACCCGGCGCTGTTGACTCCGCGCCACGCGGGCGGCCCGGTGTACTGGCTGGCGGAAGACGAAGACAGCGGCGCGGTGATCGGCAGCGTGATGGGGCTCAACCATCACAAGGCGTTCCAGGACCCGGAAAACGGCAGCAGCCTCTGGTGCCTGGCGGTAGACCCGCAGTGCACCCGCCCCGGTGTCGGCGAAGTGCTGGTGCGGCACCTGATCGAGCACTTCATGAGCCGTGGCCTGAGCTACCTCGACCTGTCGGTGCTGCACGACAACCGCCAGGCCAAGAACCTCTATGCCAAGCTCGGTTTTCGCACCCTGTCGACCTTTGCCATCAAGCGCAAGAACGGCATCAATCAGCCGCTGTTCTTGGGCCCCGGGCCGCAAGCCGAGTTCAACCCTTACGCGCGGATCATTGTCGAGGAAGCCCATCGCCGTGGCATCGATGTGCAGGTCGACGATGCCGAGGCCGGGATGTTCACCCTGAGCCACGGCGGGCGCCGGGTGCGCTGCCGCGAGTCCCTGAGCGACCTCACCAGTTCCATCAGCATGAGCCTGTGCCAGGACAAAAGCCTGACCCACAAGGTGCTGCGCAGCGCCGGGCTGAATCTGCCGGCGCAGCAATTGGCGGGCAACGCCGACGACAACCTGGCGTTTCTCGATGAACACGAGCGGGTTGTGGTCAAGCCCCTGGACGGCGAGCAAGGCCAGGGCGTGGCGGTCGACCTGCGCAGCATTGAAGAGGTGCAGCAGGCCATCGATCATGCCCGGCAGTTCGACAGCCGGGTGCTGCTGGAAAGCTTTCACCAGGGCCTGGACCTGCGAATCCTGGTGATCGGCTTTGAAGTGGTGGCGGCCGCGATTCGCCGGCCTGCAGAAGTGATCGGCGACGGCCAGCATTCCATCGGTGCCCTGATCGAAGCCCAGAGCCGCCGACGCCAGGCCGCCACCGGCGGCGAAAGCAAGATCCCCCTGGACCACGAAACCCAGCGCACCCTGCATGCCGCGGGCTATGACTACAACAGCGTGCTGCCGGCGGGCGAACGCCTGTTTGTGCGACGTACCGCCAACCTGCACACCGGCGGCACCCTGGAAGACGTCACGGCGATTTTGCATCCGACCCTGGTCGACGCTGCGGTGCGAGCCGCACGGGCGCTGGATATCCCCATGGTCGGCCTCGACCTGATGGTGCCGGCCGCCGATCAACCGCAGTACGTGTTTATCGAAGCCAACGAACGCGCCGGCCTGGCCAACCACGAGCCGCAGCCGACGGCGGAGCGCTTTGTCGATCTGCTGTTCCCCCACAGCCAACCGGCGACCTAGGTTTGTCCTGGGCCGGCATCGGCAGCCCGTCGGGCTGTGGTGCCGGCACCAAGGCCCTTGACCTGCAACAGGCAACACGCCCTTGGCCTCATCGAAACCATCGATGCCCTTTACTCATCAGGAGTTTCCATGACCCGTAAAATCCCCGAACCCGACCTCACCTACCTGCAGAAAGTCCTCCTGGAGATGCTGGCCATCCCCAGTCCGACGGGCTTTACCGACACCATCGTGCGTTACGTCGCCGAACGCCTGGAAGAGCTGGGCATTCCCTTTGAACTGACCCGCCGCGGCACCATCCGCGCCACCCTCAAGGGCCAGAAAAACAGCCCGGACCGCGCGGTGTCGGCGCACCTGGACACCATTGGCGCCAGCGTCCGCGCGGTCAAAGACAATGGGCGCCTGACCCTGGCCCCGGTTGGCTGCTGGTCCAGCCGCTTTGCCGAAGGCAGCCGGGTCAGCCTGTTTACCGATAACGGGGTGCTGCGCGGCAGCGTGTTGCCGTTGATGGCCTCCGGGCACGCGTTCAACACGGCGGTGGATGAAATGCCCATCAGCTGGGACCACATCGAGCTGCGCCTGGACGCCTATTGCACCACCCGCGCCGACTGCGACTCCCTGGGCATCGGCGTCGGTGATTTCGTCGCCTTCGACCCGCTGCCGGAGTTCACCGAAAGCGGGCATATCAGCGCCCGCCACCTGGACGACAAGGCCGGCGTCGCCGCCCTGCTGGCCGCACTCAAGGCCATTGTCGACAGTGGCGAACCCCTGATGATCGACTGCCACCCGCTGTTCACCATCACCGAGGAGACCGGCAGTGGCGCGGCGGCCGCCCTGCCTTGGGATGTCAGTGAATTTGTCGGCATCGACATCGCCCCGGTCGCGCCCGGCCAGCACTCCAGCGAACACGCGGTGAGTGTCGCCATGCAGGATTCCGGCGGCCCTTATGACTACCACCTGTCGCGCCACCTGCTGCGCCTGGCCCATGACCACGAGTTGCCGGTACGCCGGGATTTGTTTCGCTACTACTTCAGCGACGCTCATTCGGCGGTCACCGCCGGTCACGATATTCGCACAGCGCTGCTGGCCTTCGGTTGCGACGCGACCCACGGCTACGAACGCACTCATATCGACAGCCTGGCGGCGCTCAGTCGCCTGCTCGGGGCCTACATCCTGAGCCCGCCGGTATTTGCCAGCGACGCGCAACCGGCCCAGGGCTCACTCGATCGCTTCAGCCATCAACTGGAGCATGACGCCCAGATGGAGAGCGACACCCGGGTGCCGTCGGTCGACAGCCTGGTCGGGCAAAAATCATAACGGCGACTGACGCACTGCCTGCGCGCGCTTTGGCTGGCGGCGCAGGCCCGGGCGCAGTAGCATCCGGGATTGTTTGCCGGAGGCCCGTATGCTGATTCCCCACGACCAACTTGAAGTCGACACCCTGACCCGCCTGATCGAAGACTTCGTGACCCGCGACGGCACCGATAATGGCGATGACACCCCGCTGGAAACCCGCGTGCTGCGGGTGCGCCAGGCCTTGAGCAAGGGCCAGGCGCTGATCGTCTTCGATCCGGAAAGCGAACAGTGCCAGTTGATGCTCAAGCACGATGTGCCCAAGGCCCTGTTCGACTGAATAGTCTCCGGGCCCGTAGCGGGCCCGATCAGCCGTTGGAGAAGCGCGGGCCGAACAGGATGACGCTCGCGCCTATCACACACAGCGCCACCCCGAGCCAGTCCGAGCTCAGCGGACGCACCCGCTCCACCAGCCCCAGCCAGCCAATCGAAGCGATGATGTAGATCCCGCCATAGGCGGCGTAGGCGCGCCCCGCATACGAGGCCTCGACGCGGGTCAACAGCAGGGCGAACAGGGTCAGGCTCAACAGCGCAGGGATGATCCACCAGGCACTCTTGCCCTGGCGCAACCACATCCAGAAGGCGTAGCAGCCGGCGATTTCAAACAGCGCGGCGAGGAAAAACCACAGGTAATTGAGCATGCAAGGTCTCGTCAGGATTGCCAGATGCCGGCAACCCTAACGACGCACCGGCCAGCGGGCAAGTTCAGCTTGCGCTTTGCCGGGCCTTGGCCCGCATCTTGTCGGCCATCAGGGTCATTTCGTCGTACAGCAACTGCGGGTTCTTCTGCTTCAGGGCCCAGGCCATGCGCCCCTGCTCGTGGGGCAGGATCATGAACTCGCCGGCGGCGACCTGACGGTAGATATAGTCGGCAATGTCCGCGGCACTGATGGGCGAGCTTTCAAGCAGTTTGCCGACCTGGGCCTTCATCGCCGGGGTCGGTCCGCGGAATGAATCCAGCAGGTTGGTCTGGAAGAACGACGGGCATACCACATGCACCCCGACCTCCTGTTGCGCCAGCTCGATCAGCAGGCTTTCCGACAGCGCCACCACACCGGCCTTGGCCACGTTGTAGTTGCTCATGGCCGGGCCCTGCATCAGGGCCGCCATGGAGGCGATGTTGATGATCTTGCCCTTGCTCTGTTCCAGCAACGGCAGGAACGCCTTGCAGCCCTTGACCACGCCCATCAGGTTGATTGCGATCTGCCAGTCCCAATCCTCCAGGGACAGCTCGCTGAAAAAACCGCCCGAGGCCACCCCGGCGTTGTTGACGATGACATCGATCCCGCCCAGCTTCACCTCGCAGGCCTGGGCAAACGCGGTCAATTGGCTGTAGTCGCGCACATCGCAGCGCTGCACGAAGCCATCGCCACCCGCCTCGCGCACCAGTTTCAGGGTTTCCTGCAAGCCCGGCTCACTGACATCGGACAACGCCAACTGCCAACCTTCACGAGCCCAGCGCAGTGCGATTTCACGACCCAGGCCGGACCCGGCGCCAGTAATCATCATGCGATTTTGCATAGGAGTTGCCTTGTTGTTCCGGGGAAGTTGAGCCGCAGTGTAGCGAAGGAGCCTGGCTCTCCCACGTACCATCAGATTGCTGAATGCCCCAGGCAAACTTAGCCCCCAGGCCCTGCACAACCCGAGTCGGGACTTGGCCCGGATCAATAAGTTCAGCGTCGAGCGGCAAGCGCTCCAGCATTAAAAGAAATAAACCCGTGTGCAAAAAACATTAAAAATACTTGGAATTTTTTCTCCGCGTGCAGAGTCGGATTTATTAAGCGGTTCGGCTTAGTTGATAACTGAGTTGATAACTGAACCTCGTCGTCAAACAGCCGCGTATTGACCGAAAACTCCAATAAGGAAATCGACATGGGCACAATTCTGATCGTTATTCTGATACTTCTGCTGGTCGGTGGTCTTCCAGTGTTCCCGCACTCCAGAAGCTGGGGTTACGGCCCGTCCGGTATCATCGGTGTGGTTCTGGTCGTCCTGCTGGTATTGCTGCTGCTGGGTCGAATATAAGCACATCGTTATTGTCTAGCTGAAAAAAAAGAGGCCCTTGCAGGGCCTCTTTTTTATTACGCTTACTGATCAGTCCGGCTTGCCATCGATAACACCGGCAGTGTTATCAATCAGGCTCTTGGTAGCTGTTTGCAGGAACGCTTCCAACTTGAGTTTCATCGCGGCGGTGTCAGGTGCGTCCGGAACGATTTCAGCTCGTGGGTCAGTCCCCAGTTGGTATTGGTACATCTTGGGCAGCATTTCCTTTTCCTTGGGCAGGACCAGGATCTCGCCCGCCGTCACGATGGCGGTGGTCTGCTCGCTACCCGATGGCTTGATCACGCCAAACCCGGTATCGCCTTCCGGCAGGTTGAGCAGATCACGGCCCCAGCACTGGTGACGCACTTCACCACCCAGGCGGCCCATGATGGTCGGCACGATGTCGACCTGGGTCCCGACGATGTGGCTGCGCGGACCGAACTTTTCCTGGATCCCCGGCGCGATCATCAGCATCGGCACGTTGAAGCGACCCAGGTCCATTTCGGTGATCTGGCGCTCGTTGCCAAAGCCATGGTCACCCACCACCACGAACAGGGTTTCCTTGAAGTAAGGCTCTTTGCGCGCCTTCTCGAAGAACTGACCCAATGCCCAGTCGGCGTAGCGCATGGCGGTCAAATGCTCATTCAGGGTGCCGCGATCGGTCACCGGCTCAACCGGCAACGGCGTCGGCAGCGCGTACGGCGTGTGGTTGGACAGGGTTTGCAGCAGGGCATAGAACGGTGCGCCATTTTCCCGCGCCTTGAGTTCGACCAGGCCGCGATCGAACATATCCTGGTCGGATACGCCCCAGGTCGGGTCGGAGAACACCGGGTTGACGAAGTCGTTGCGCCCGACAAAGTTGGTCATGCCCTGGTTGCTGAAGAAGCCCGACTGGTTATCCCAGGCGAAGTCGCCGTTATAGACGTACACATCGTCGTACTTGCGAGCACTGAGCAACTGCGGCAGACCCGACAACTTGTGGCTGCCTTCCGGGGTCTGCATCAGGTATTCGAAACCGGGCAGGTTCGGGAAGCAGGCCATGGTGGCAAACATGCCCTGGTGGGTATGGGTGCCATTGGAGAAGAAGTTGTCGAACAGCAACCCTTCCTTGGACAGCTTGTCGAGGTACGGCGTGATGTTGCCGGGAGCGCCCAATGCACCGACCGAGTGACCGGCCATGCTTTCCATCAGGATCACCACCACGTTCTTGATCGGCAGGGTCTTCTCGGCGGGCGGCGTGTAGTCACGGCGCACAGCGGCCGTGTTGGCATCCACCAGTTTTTCGTCCGGCATCACCAACATCTCGCGCACAATCTTGGTCGCCTCTTCCTGAGGCAGGGTGGCTTTCCAGATGTTGCCGCGGTCTTCCGACATGCGGTCCTTGGCTGCCGCCACCAGTTGCAGGGTGCCATTCAGGCCCAGCTGGTTGGCGAAGTTGGAGTCGGTGGTGTACACGTCACCCCAACGCAGCGGCGGCCCCTGGCGCAAGGTGCCACGTGCTGCAACCACACAGATCAGCAGGCAGACCACGAACACACCGACCCGGGCGTACCAGGGGGCGATCTGCCGGGTGCCGATGCTGCCACCGCTGAAGGGGCCACGAGGGCGGGTCGCACGGTCAGCGCCCTTGAACGCCAGGCTCAGGATCCAGGTACCCACGGCCCACGCCAGCAGGTAGCGCACCACCGGGAAGCCGTACCAGAGCATGCTCATCACGGTTTTCGGGTCTTCCTTCACATACTGGAAGACCAGGCCGTTGAGGCGCTGGTGGAACTCGCGGTAGAAGTCCATCTCCATCAGGCCGAGGAACAGCGCGATGCTCGATACCAGGGTCAGCCAGAAGCGGAAGAAACCGCGTGCGGCCATGGCCCTGGCGCTGAACAGTGCCAGCAACAGCGGAATGCTCAGGTACACCACCAGCCGCAGGTCGAAACGCAGACCGTTGGCGAACGCTTCGAGGAAGGTCGAAGCCGGGGTGTCGAGGATCATCTCGCGGTTGTAGGCCAGCAGCGCCACGCGCAGCAAAGTGAACATCACCATCATGACCAACGCGCACAGCAGCGTATAAGCCAGGTGGGATTTGACGGTCGGTTGCAGCAGGCGATTCGAGGCTCGCTGCTGACTCAGGGCGTCCGGGTTTGCCATGTCGTTTTAGGACCCATTGGAAGTTTAAGTTTCAAAAATGCAGCTGCGCTCTGCCCTCTTTTCGCCACCAGGGGCAGGGGGGATACGCGGAGCGCAAATGTTGCACGATCACTCGTGGCATTGCCATTGATTACTGGCAAACACCCAAGCAAGCCTGCAACGGCTCTAGGGCAATAGATTGCGTCACAAAACAGAGGAAACGGTGCGGGCGGATTGTCTTGGAAACTTTGTGAAAATTTTGTGCAACGCATATTTGGTCACACAAAAAAGGGCCCTGAGGCCCTTTCCATATGATGATCAGTCGTTGCTCGGCTTGTTCACCGCTTGCAAGACGTACTGCGGCAGGGCAAAGGCGCCGATATGGATTTCCGGGTTGTAGTAGCGCGTCACGATACCGCTGCCGGCAAAACGCTGGCGCAGGACGTCGCGGGACAGCTTGCGATACGCGGTGTCGGTCGCGCCCCAGGCAAAGGTCATGGCGCCGCCGATGTAGGTCGGAATCGCCGCCTGATAGAAGTGCCAATCCGGGAACAGGCTGCGCAGGCGGCCGGCGGTGGTCTGGACTTCACCCAGTTGCATGAACGGCGTGCCGTTCTGGGTGACCAGGATCCCGCCTTCATTCAGGCAGCGATGGCAGGCCTGGTAGAAGTTTTCCGAGAACAGGACTTCACCCGGACCGATCGGGTCGGTGGAGTCGGAGATGATCACGTCGAACTTCTCTTCGGTGGTGGCGACGAAGCGCATACCGTCGTCGATCACCAGGTTCAGGCGTGGATCATCGAACGCACCCTTGGAGTGGTTGGGCAGGAACTCTTTGCACATTTCGACCACGGTGCCGTCGATCTCGACCATGGTGATGTGTTCGATACCGCGATGCTTGGTCACTTCACGCAACATGCCGCCATCACCGCCGCCGATGATCAGCACGCGCTTGGCCGTGCCGTGGGCGAGGATCGGCACGTGGGTCAGCATCTCGTGGTAGATGTACTCGTCAGCCTCGGTGGTCTGGATCACCCCGTCCAACGCCATGACCCGGCCCATGCGCGGGTTTTCGAAAATCACCAGGTGCTGGTGCTCGGTGCGCACTTCGTGGAGCATTTTTTCAACGCGAAAACGCTGGCCGTAGCCTTCGTAGAGGGTTTCCAGGTATTCGCTGGTCTTGGTGCTGCTCATGGGTAAGTCCCCCGATAAATGCTGGTGGCAACGGACGGTTACCCGCCCATGATGGTCGGATGCCGACACCTGCGTGTGGGCATTCAACCAAGGAAAGGCGCGCATTCTACGTCGCCGAACATGACAGGTCGAACCTTCTGGTTCGACTTTCATGCCCGGCCCGGGCCACGGCATCGATCACCCGGCAGCCGTTGCCGGGGCTCGGGGGCTGTTACACCCGCAGGGGGTCAGATCCGCACGTTGCCTCGCGGCCCGGCGATCGCCCAGATAATCAGGCCCAGCACCGGCAACAGGATGATCAGCAGCACCCAGATGATTTTCATCCCGGTTTCTGCGCTACTTTTCAGAACGTTGATGATCGCCCAGATATCCAGCGCCAGAATAATCAGGCCGATAAGGCCATTGAAGGTGGATCCCATGGTGTTGCTCCCAAGTGATGGATTGCACCCTTAGGATAGCCGCGCCGGGCCAGGGTTCCGTTTTATTGCGCAGAACGCCGGTTTTAAACGTGAATCGCGACTTTGAGCGCTTCCAGGGACGGCGCAGCGGCGATCCCTACCTCGGCGCACAACTCCAGGACCCGTGGCACGTCGTTGCCGTACACCAGCACCAGTTGCAGCTCGTCATCCAACAGTTGGCTGAAGTTCATCAGCACATAACCGCCGTTTTCCGGGTTCATGCTGGCCATCTGGATCTGGATGCGGTTGAGGGCGGTCAACGCCTCGGTCTTCGCCAGTTGCTTGGGCTTGATGTTGAAGGTCACGCCCGGGCCGAACGAGTCGACGATCTGGGCGAACAGGTCGACATAGGTATCGGCCTGGAACAGCACGGTGTCCGGCAGGCTGCCGACCACCACCCACTCACCCAGCGGGATCGGGAAAGTATCGTCGTAGTTGATGTCCGGGTTGGCCGCCAGAAACGCTTCGGGGTCGGCGTAGGCTTGTGCCGCGTCGGTGGCGATTTGCTCGATTTCAGCGTCGCCCATGCACCCGGAGCTGATTTTGCCGATGAGTTCGATTAGGGCGGTTTTCATGGGTGCATCCTGAAGGCGAGTGATTTTTTCGGGCGCGCAGGATAGCGCAAAGGCCCGGATGCGGCGAGGGTGTTGCGCCCTCGCCCTCCGCTGCGGTCAGCCCAGCAGGCGCTCAAGCTGGGCGATCGTGTCCTTGGCGCCCATGGTCTTGGCCGCCTCCAGCGCACTCACGCCATTGGCGTCGCGGCCCTTGGGGTCGGCGCCCTGGCTGATCAGGTAATCGACGATCTCGGTGCGGTTGAACATCGCCGCCATCATCAGCGCGGTACGGCCGTCGAAGGACGAACCTTCGACCTCGGCGCCGCCCTCGACCAACGCCTTGACCACCGCCAGGTCGCCCTTGAACGCCGCGCCGGCAATCGGGCTCTGCCCGTTATCGTTGCGAATCTCCGGGTCGGCCTTGTGTTTGAGCAGCACTTGCACCGCGTCCAGGTGGCCGTGGTAGCTGGCGAGCATCAGCAAGGTGTCGCCCTTGTGGTTGCGCAGGTTGATCGGCAGGCCGTTGCTCACCAACCTGTCGAGCATCAATGCGTCACCCTGGCGGGCCACGTTGAACACCTGCTCGGCAAACTCCTCAGCTTCTTCCTGGGTCATCTGGCGGCTGTTGTCTGTCATCGGAAACTCCACATTCGGCAAATTGCAAAGGCGCTAGTTTCCTTAAGCCGCCCCGGCCCTGTCACCCCTTTTTTCTCAAGAGCGGCCATAGCCAGAATCAATAACGGAATTTGCCCGCCTGGATATCCAGCACCGTCTGTTCGGTCACCTGCACATAGGTATCCGAGCCTGGCAGCCAGGCATAGATCGGGTCGTCACCGGTCTTGGCAGGGTCGAAGGCTTCTTCCTTGAGCCGGGTTTTCTGGTATTTGAAAGTGCCGGTGGTTTCCATCTTGACCTTCACCCGCAGGAACAGCGGCACGGCATACGCCGGCATCTGCTCCCGGGCAAATTGCAGCAGATCGCGAAAGTCCAGGGTCGCCAGGGACTCGGCCGGGGTGATCGCCGCCATTCCGGCGCGGCCGTTGGTGTTGTGCACGTGCACCCCGTAGGCCACGGCCTCGGCGATATGGGGGTGTTGCAGGAAGATATTCTCGACCTCGGTGGTGGACACGTTTTCGCCCTTCCAGCGATAGGTATCGCCCAGGCGGTCGACGAATTGCGCATGGCCAAACCCGATATCGCGCAGCAGGTCGCCGGTGTTGAAGTAGCGATCGCCCTTCTCGAACACATCGCACAGCGTGACCTTGCGGTTTTTCTCCGGCTCGGTGTAGCCGTCCAGAGGCGCCTTGTCATCGATCTTCGCCAACAGCAGGCCCTGGCCGCCCTTGGCGACCTTCTGCATGAACCCGGCACTGTTGCGGATCGGTTCCCCCGTGTCGTGGGCGTACTCCACCAAGGCCCAGGACGCCAGGGAAAACCCAATGGTGTTGTTGAAGTTGAGCACGTTGGTGAAACCGATATTGCCGTCGCTGGCGGCGTACAGCTCGCAGATATGCCCGACGCCGAAACGTTGCTTGAACTCGGCCCAGACGCCCGGGCGCAGGCCGTTGCCGATCATCTTCAACACCGGGTTGTCGCCGTCCCGGGGGCTGGGCGGCTGATCGATCAGGTAGCGGCAGAGTTCGCCGACATAACCCAGGGTGGTGGCATTGAATTGCCGCACGTCATCCCAGAACCGGCTGGCACTGAACTTGCGCCGGATGGCAAACCCCGAGGCGCCGACAATGGCCGAACCCCAGCACACACAAAGCCCGGTAGCGTGGTACAGCGGCAAGGTGCAATAGACCACGTCTTCGGGCTGCATATTCAGGGCGATGGTGCCGAAGCTAGCGGAGGTGCGCATCCAGCGTCCGTGCTTGAAGATCCCGGCCTTGGGCAGGCCGGTGGTGCCGGAGGTATAGATGTAGAAACATGGGTCATCGAGGTAGATCTGCTGGGTGCTCGGCGGATTGCTCGATGGCGAATCGGCGCTGGCGCTGATCAGGTTGATAAAGCCCTCGGGCGCCTCGCCCGGATCGACAAAGGTCTGTTGATCGGCAACGAACCAGGTCCGCTGCGGGTCGATCATCAACTGTGGGCGAACCGCTGAATAGGCCGCCACCAACTCGCCACCGACCACAATCGCTGCCGGCTTGACCAGATTCAGGCTGTGCGCGAGCACGCCCTGGGTCTGCGCCGTATTGAGCATCGCGCAGATGCCACCCAGCTTGGCCACCGCCAGCACCGTCACCAGCAGTTCCGGGCGGTTCTCGATAAAGATCGCCACCACATCGCCCTTGCCCAGGCCCTGTTGCTGCAGGTAATGAGTGATGCGGTTGGCCCATTGGTTGACCTGTGTATAAGTCAGCCGCTGGTTGCCATAGAGCAGCGCCGCGCCATCGGGATTGCGCTCTGTTGCCTGTTCAAAGGTCCAGCCCAGGCCGCAGGCTTGATCAGGTTTTTCGACGTTGGCTGCTTTCATGCCCTTGAGCACCCGGGGCAACGCCCGGGCAATGGACGGCAACTTACGAATCATCATGCCCCAGGTGATCATGTCGCTTTGATTGCTGTTCATGGATCCCATCCTGTTTCTTATTATTCGGTCGCGCGGACCTGGCAATCCGCCGCTCATGACTGTCCCTGTCGTGATTAACCGGCACTACTCGGCAACTCCCGTAAACAGCTGGCACAACGCTTGGCCACGACAGCCGTGAGGCAGCGTTGCAGGCTGAAAAGTACGTCAGCCGTTCTCGGACTGTACACGTGGTTTTTGCAAAGTTTTGTATCCCTCGGCAACGCCTGCCCTGCGGGGGGAATGGCCGACCGCGAGTCTGAACCATGGAATTTTCAGGTCGGTGCCAGGGTCACAGCGGTAGCCGGATCGAGCGCCGGGGCCGGCCCGAACCACGCAAAATGCAGGATGCACGATGGCCATTCATGCAATATGCACGAAAAAGAAAAATCGGATAATTTATAAGCTATTGATTTTAATAGAGTTTTACTAAAAACAAATACTGGCACAATCACTGCACCTATCACTCCACGCTTGCCATTCAAGAGCTAACGGAGCTGATAGACATGAGCCTGATCCAAGAAAAATTTTCGTCGCTGTTCTCCAACTTCGAAGTCACCACTCAGCCACGTCCAGACGGCGGCATCCTGCTCACATTGCGCAACAGCGAAGGCCGACAGTTCAAACGGTCGATCTCCTACGCGCAACTGCATGCCGGTGATCAGTTGTCCTGGGTGATCAGTGCGATTCGTCGCGACCTGGCCGAACAAGCCAGCGAGTTGCCACAGATTTCCATGCTGCAAAGCCAGAATCGCTTCGCCCTGCCGACCTATCACTCCGTTTGAGTGAAGCCCGCGCCACCCTTCAGGCCGTGCCAGCCTTGCGCTGACACGGCCTGACTGGTTTTAGAAGCTGGCCGGATCGATATCGGCAAAGCTCGTTACGTTCAGATGCCCCAGCAGTTCCCCGCCGTCGCGCACCAGGCCACAGGTGGCCATGCCGGCGGCTTTGGCTGCGTCCAGTTCCTGGACGATGTCCGACAGGAACAGCACCTGCGCCGCCGGGCAAGCCATGGCCTGGCTGATGCGGCGGTAGGATTGCTCCTCGCGCTTGGGCCCTGACGTGGTGTCGAAATACCCGCTGAACAGCCCAGACAAATCCCCGGCATCCGAACAGCCGAAGATCAGCTTCTGCGCCTGGATCGAGCCGGACGAGTAGACAAACAACTCATAACCTTGCTGATGCCAGCGTTGCAGCGCTTGAACCGCGTCGGGGTAGACATGCCCCTTGAGCTGACCGGCCTGATAGCCCTGCTCCCAGACCATGCCCTGCAATGCCTTGAGCGGCGTGGCCTTGCGGTCTTCGGCGATCCAGCCCAGCAGGATCTCGATCACCCGCTCCACATCCGCCGCCGCCTCGCCGCTGTCCTGGCGCACCGCCTGCAACTGCTCGGCCACATCTGCGCGGGTGGCGTGCTGGCGGACAAAGTCGGGCAAATGCCTGGCGGCGTAGGGAAACAGCACATCAAACACGAAACTCACCGCGCTGGTGGTGCCTTCAATGTCGGTCAGAATGGCCTTGATCGGCATCCGCTCAATCCTCCAGGCGTGGGAAACGGCTGGCGATGTCTTCGCCAGTAAACTTGGCAACCCAGCCCTCGGGGTTGTTGAACAGGCGAATCGCGACAAAGTGCGGGTGCTCGCCCATGTCGAACCAGTGCGGGGTGCCGGCCGGCACCGAGATCAGGTCGTTTTTCTCGCACAGCACCGCGTACACATAGTCATCGATGTGCAGGGTAAACAGCCCACGACCGGCGACGAAGAACCGCACTTCGTCCTCACCATGCCGATGCTCGTCGAGGAACTTGGCGCGCAATTCGGCTTTTTGCGGGTGATCGCTGTTGAGGCTGATGACATCGACAGTGATGTAACCGCGCTCGGCCATCAGGCGATCGATCTGCACCTGGTAGGCGGCAATCACTTCTTCCTGGCTGGCGCCCGGCTCGATCTTGCTGGCAGCTTGCCAGCGATCGAAACGCACGCCCTGCTCGGCCAGGGTCGAAGCGATATCGTCGAAATGGGTCAGGACCTTGTTTGGCAGGTCCGGGCTGGATACGTGGTAAACGGACAGGCTGCTCATAATGGCAACTCCTAGGTCTTCGCCCCGCCTTCCGGCTTTTACACACCGGTCAGGCGAGGCACTTCATCAGGCGATGGCTACTTCGGTCGAAGAAAGCCTTGACGGTTTAACGGTTCAGGATCGCGCGGGTCTTCAACTCGCATTCGAACAGAAACTCAAAAGCCTCGATCTGGCGCAGCGCGTCACTCATGCGTGCGCCCCAGGTGTACAGGCCATGGCCACGAATCAGGTAGCCGACGCAATCCGGGTGGGCTTCCAGCCAGGGCTGGACCTTGGCCGCCAGGCGCGCAATGTCCTGATCATTGTCGAAAATCGGTACCCGTACCCGCGACTCGTGGGTCGAGACGCCGCTGAAGGCTTTCTGCAATTCGTAGTCTTCGAACTCGATCACGGTCCCCGGGGTCAGCCGCGAGAGCACTGTGGCGTTCACCGAATGGGTGTGCAATACCGCACCGATCTGCGGGCGCCAACTGTAGAGCTGGGTGTGCAGCAGGGTTTCCGCCGACGGTTTCTTCCCCGGCTCCAGGCTGTTGCCGGCCAGGTCGGTGGCCAACACATCGTCCAGCCCCAACTGCCCTTTATGCTTGCCAGAGACCGTGAGCAAAGCCTCGGTCGGCGACAGGCGGGCCGAATAGTTGCTGCTGGTGGCCGGCGACCAGCCGCGGCCATAAAGAAAGCGCCCGGCATCGATGATTTCCTGGGCGAGCTGTTCACGGGTAAGGCTCATGGCCTGTCCTCTTGCATACGTGTGGCAATGAT
Source organism: Pseudomonas sp. CF161 (assembly GCF_000416215.1). Taxonomy (NCBI): domain Bacteria; kingdom Pseudomonadati; phylum Pseudomonadota; class Gammaproteobacteria; order Pseudomonadales; family Pseudomonadaceae; genus Pseudomonas; species Pseudomonas sp. CF161. Next base: position 17,894 of record NZ_ATLP01000112.1, on the reverse strand, counting down.
AACGGCAGCAGCCAAAGCTGCGACGCTGGCAATACTAAAGGTCAACACGGGCCCCAGGGCATTCCAGCTGTACCCGGAATACAAGGCCCCCATGGCCCCGCCGGCACCGGCCAGGGCGGCATACAGCGCCTGGCCCTGGCCCTGCTGACGGGCACCGAAACTACGTTGCACGAAATGAATGGCAGCCGCATGAAAGCTGCCGAATGTCGCCGCGTGCAGCACCTGGGCCAGCAACAAGACCCCGAGGTACTCGGCAAACTCCCCCAGCAGCAGCCAGCGCAAGGCCGCCAGCAGCACACTCGCCAGCAGCACCCGGCGTACTGAAAAGCGCGCCAGGATCCGGCTCATGGCCAGGAACATCAGCACTTCGGCCACCACCCCCAGTGCCCACAACAGGCCGATCAACCCACGGCTGTAACCGAGTCGCTCCAGGTGCAACGTGAGGAAGGTGTTATACGGGCCATGGCTCAACTGCATCAAGGCCACGCACAGATAAAACGCCAGGACGCCCGGCGCCCGCAGTTGCTTGAGAAACCCCGAACCGGCCGGGCTGCTGCCCTGGGTCGCAGGCTGGGCATTGGGCACCCAGGCGCTGCTGAGCACGATTCCGGCCATGATCACCACCAGCGTCACCGGGTAGATATCCAGGCTCAGCCATTCGAACAGGCGACCGATGATGACCACCGCCAGGATAAAACCGATCGAGCCCCAGAGGCGGATCTGGCTGTAGCGCGCGGTCTGGCCCCGCAGATGGGCCAGGGTGATGACTTCGAACTGGGGCAGCACCGCGTGCCAGAAGAAGGCGTGCAAGGCCATGACCATCGCCAGCCAGGCGTAGGTCTTGCTGATGAAAATCAGCGAAAAACTCAGCAGCGTGCAGATCGCGCCAAAACGCACGATGGCCAGGCGCCGCCCGCTGTAGTCCCCCAGCCAGCCCCAGATATTGGGCGCCACGCAGCGCATGAGCATGGGGATGGCCACCAGCTCGCCAATGCGTGCACTGGAAAACCCCAGGTGGTGGAAATACAGCGCAAGAAACGGCGCGGTCGACCCCAGCAAGGCGAAATAGAACAGGTAGAAACTGGAGAGCCGCCAGTACGGGAGCGCCGCCACGGCGTTCAGACCGTGGCGACTGGCAGGACCACCATTACAACTGGCCCAGCACCGGCGTGCTGACGCGCACGTCGGCATTCTGCCCGCGGTGACGCAGCAGGTGATCCATGAGCACGATGGCCATCATCGCCTCGGCGATCGGTGTAGCGCGAATCCCGACGCACGGGTCGTGACGGCCTTTGGTGATGACGTCCACCGGATTGCCGTCAACGTCGATGGAACGGCCCGCCGTGGTGATGCTGGAGGTTGGCTTGAGTGCCAGGTGGGCCACGATCGGCTGCCCCGAAGAAATCCCGCCGAGGATGCCGCCGGCGTTGTTGCTGAGGAAACCTTGCGGGGTCAGTTCGTCACGGTGTTCGGTGCCGCGCTGGGCGACGCTGGCAAAGCCGGCGCCGATCTCCACGCCCTTGACCGCATTGATGCTCATCAGCGCATGGGCCAGCTCGGCGTCCAGGCGATCGAAAATCGGCTCGCCCAGGCCCGGCATCACGCCTTCGGCGACGACCGTGATCTTGGCGCCGACCGAATCCTGGTCGCGGCGCAGCTGGTCCATATAAGCCTCAAGCTCCGGCACTTTGTCCGGGTCGGGGCTGAAAAAGGCGTTGTCTTCCACCGAGTCCCAGGTCTTGAACGGGATCTCGATGGGGCCCAGCTGGCTCATGTAGCCGCGGACCACAATGCCCTGGGTGGCCAGGAACTTCTTGGCGATGGCGCCGGCCGCGACGCGCATGGCGGTTTCCCGCGCCGAACTGCGGCCGCCGCCACGGTAGTCGCGTACGCCGTATTTATGGTGGTAGGTGTAGTCGGCGTGGGCGGGGCGAAACAGGTCCTTGATCGCCGAGTAATCCTTGGACTTCTGGTCGGTATTGCGGATCAGCAGACCGATGGCGCAACCCGTGGTCTTGCCTTCGAACACCCCGGAAAGGATCTCGACCTCATCGGGCTCCTGCCGCTGGGTGGTGTGGCGGCTGGTGCCGGGCTTGCGCCGGTCCAGGTCACGTTGCAGATCGTCCAGCGACAGCTCGAGGCCCGGCGGGCAGCCGTCGACAATGGCGACCAACGCCGGACCATGGCTTTCGCCCGCGGTGGTGACAGTGAACAGCTTGCCGTAGGTATTGCCGGACATGCGGGGAGCTCCGTGAAATCAGCCGAAATAACTCAATCAGGATTACTGAGCGCGCCAGTATACGCAGGCTATCGGACTAGTTCATCCTCGAACCTTATCCGTACCGGGAAGTCCAACCGGCACCTTATCCATGATGGCGTGATGATGCTGCGAGTTCTCCTCTTGAGCCTTACCCTGTTCACCGGCCTGGTCCAGGCTGCCGTATTGCAACGCCCGATCAGCCTGGACACCGGCCACGGCGAACTCTATGGCTCGCTGCTGCTGCCCAAATCCGAGCAGCCGGTGCCGGTGGTGCTGATCATCTCCGGCTCCGGCCCCACCGATCGCGACGGCAACAACCCGGACGGCGGGCGCAATGACAGCCTCAAGCGCCTGGCCTGGGTGCTGGCCAAGCACAACATCGCCAGCGTGCGCTACGACAAGCGCGGGGTCGCCGCCAGCCTGGCCGCGACCCCGGACGAACGCAACCTGACCCTCGACGCCTACGTGTCGGACGCCGTGGCCTGGGGCCAGAAGCTCAAGGCCGACTCGCGCCTGGGCCCGCTGATCGTGCTTGGCCACAGTGAAGGCGCGCTGATTGCCACCCTCGCCGCGCCGCAACTGGATGCGGCGGCGGTCATTTCGGTGTCCGGCACCGCGCGCCCGGTCGACCAGGTACTGCGCCAGCAACTGAGCTACCGTCTGCCACCCGCGCTGATGCTGCGCGCCAACGAACTGCTGGACAGCCTCAAGGCTGGCCGGGTGGACGAAGACGTGCCGCCGCAGCTGCAGGTGATCTTCCGCCCCAGCGTCCAGCCCTACCTGATCACCCTGTTCCGGGAAGACCCGTCCGCCGCCTTTGCCAGACTGAAAATGCCGGCACTGATCATTCAGGGCAGCAACGACATTCAGGTTGGCGTCGGCGATGCGCAAATGCTCAAGGCGGCCAAGCCGGATGCACAGTTGGCGCTGATCGAGGGCATGAACCACGTGATGCGGATCGTGCCCAACGACATCAAGCGTCAGTTGGCCTCCTACAAGGATCCGCAACTGCCACTGGCCGCCGAGTTGGGAACGAAAATTCTCGGATTTATTGACGGACTTCACATCCGTTAACGCGTTTTCGCCCTCCAGTCCTGAAAAAAACGGCCGATAAGCCTTTGCCGGCCGCTTACTTTCCGTCGGCAAGCAGCGCTTGGACAGGACCTCGCCGTTATGACTGAAACCCCGAATTCAACCGACACCGAACTCGACAAACCCGCCCCGGAGGCGGTCGAGCGGCCGTGGGCGGATGTGCATGCCGAGCACCATAAGATGCTCCGCCTGGCACCGCTGCAGACTGATCGCACCACCGGTGGGCGGCCTTTGCGTTTTGTGGAGTTCGGTTATGCCGAGCGCAGCAACAAAGAGCACAGCTTGCTGCGCATGAGTGTTTCGTTGCCCGGGCAACGGGTACGCAAGGAACAGAATCATCTGGATCTGTGGGTCGACCATGCCACCCACAGCGTCACGTTCCAGCCGGAAAGCGGCTTGCAGCTCGAACCGTCAAACCGTGGGATTGGGCGCTTCCTGCTGGCCCAGGCGGCGATCTGGGCGCAGAAGAAGTGGTCGCACTATCGGATCGAAGGCTTTGACCTGGCGAACAAGGATGCGCTGAACGAGGACACGCGCCTGCGCCGCGACCACGTGTTGCGCACCCAGGGCTTTGATGTGGTCTACGCCGATGCCCAGCACTTGAAGGGCAGCGTGAAGGCGGTGCAGGTCGGCGAGCTGCTGGACAAGTGGAACACGGAGAAGCTGCAGTTCGTGGAAATCCTCGAAGCCGCGCAGATGCTCCAGCAAGCCGAACAGAACCTCGAAGAGCTGGAAGGCAAACTGCGCAAGCAGGACGAAAAGGTCAGCAAGTACAAACGCGAAGATACCGGGCTGCGCTTTACCATCAGTTGCCTGGTGGCCTTTGCGGTGTTCCAGGCCGGGCTGCTGATCTGGATCGCCACCCACCGCTGAACAGCCGTGTCGTCACGCAAAAGCCCGCCATCGAGCGGGCTTTTTCATGCATCAGACGCGGGAGGCAAACAGCGCCTGATGCGCTCGGCACTGCTCGGCGGTCAGCATGAACACGCCATGGCCGCCGCGCGCGAAGTCGAGCCAGGCGAAGTCGACTTCCGGGTACAGCGCATCGACATGCACCTGGCTGTTACCGACCTCGACGATCAGCAAGCCCTTCTCGGTCAGGTGCTCGCCGGCCTCGGCCAGCATGCGTCGCACCAGGTTCAGGCCGTCTTCACCACAAGCCAGGCCCAGCGCTGGTTCGTGCTGATACTCATCGGGCATGTCGGCAAAATCTTCGGCGTCGACATAGGGCGGGTTGGACACGATCAGGTCGAAACGCTGCCCCGGCAGTCCGTCAAACCCATCGCCCTGCACGGTGAACACACGTTCATCGACGCCATGGCGCTCGATGTTCTGATTGGCCACTTCGAGGGCTTCGAACGACAGGTCGGCGAGTACCACTTCGGCACTCTGGAATTCGTAGGCACAGGCAATGCCGATACAGCCGGACCCGGTGCACAGATCGAGAATCCGCGCTGGCTCGCTGCCCAACCAGGGCGCAAAGCGTTTTTCGATCAGCTCGCCAATCGGCGAACGTGGGATCAGCACGCGCTCGTCGACAATGAACGACAAGCCACAGAACCAGGCCTCACCCAACAGGTAGGCGGTGGGGATTCGCTCTTCGATCCGACGCTTGAGCAGCCGTTGCAGGTTGACCAGCTCATCGTCCTCCAGCGCGCAATCCAGATAACTGTCGGCGATTTCCCACGGCAGATGCAGGGCTCCGAGTACCAACTGGCGGGCTTCATCCCAGGCATTGTCGGTCCCATGGCCGAAAAAAAGATCCTCCCCATGAAAACGGCTGACAGCCCAGCGGATGTGGTCGCGCAAGGTGCGCAGGCGGGAAGTGATCACGGGCAGACTCCTGAAAAAACGACTGGCAATTCTAGCAGCCTAAACGCTCCCCGACGACGCTTGAAAAAAACCGCCACTGGAGCCGTTTTACGTCGTCCGGCGCCATTGCACGCGGCCCTTGACACGGCTGTAAGCCAACAACGGCGCACCTTACGTTAGTAGCGATTCACAGAAGCGCTCTGCCAGAGGACAATGACGCAAAAGCCCCACTCACAGGAGCCCCAGAATGTCTGTTCCAAAGACGATGTTTCAACTCAGCGGTCGTGGTTACGCAGCGGCCAATCTGAGCCACGCGACCCTGGTGATCATCGACGCCCAGAAAGAATATTTGAACGGCCCGCTGGCGCTGTCCGGCATGTCGGCGGCCGTCGCCAACATTCAGCAACTAGTGGCCGCTGCCCGCGCCGCCGGTCGGCCTGTGGTGCATGTGCGTCACCTGGGCACCGTCGGCGGCCTGTTCGACCCGCAAGGCGAACGGGGCGAGTTCATCCCCGGCCTCGAACCCCAGGGTGACGAAACCATCATCGGCAAGCTGCTGCCCAGTGCCTTCCATGGCACCGACCTGGAAAAACGCCTGCAGAACCTCGGCTCGCTCGACCTGATCGTCGCCGGCTTCATGAGCCACTCCAGCGTCAGCACCACCGTGCGCGCGGCCAAGAACCTCGGCTTTCGCTGCACGTTAGTGGAAGACGCCTGCGCCACCCGCGACCTGCCCTACAAGGGCGGCATCCTCAGCGCCGAAACCGTGCAGCAGACCGAAATGGCAATCATGGCCGACAACTTCGCCACCCTGGCGCAGACCAAAGATTTGATTTGATCCCTCCTCAGATGAGCGGCTGGTGGGCCGCTCATCCGTAATAACCTGTCATTGGCGCCAATTGCCTTAGCCTCAGGAACAACCCGCGCATCTCCCGGTCGAAGGGCCGATACCCATTGAGGAAGGTCGGAATGAAGATATCCGATGGTTTTGACGCACGCCGACTACGGCCCAAAGGCCCGCGGAACTGGCGATTGCGCTTGGGCGCGGCATTCTCTGCATTGCTGGCGACCTTCGGTGTGCTGCTGGCAATGGCGGGCGCTGCCAGCCTGCTCGGACGCCCTCCGGCACTCGGCGAGTTGAATGCGAGCCCAGCGGGCTCGGCGGTGATTCTGGTGGTGGGCCTGTTGTTGCTGTACGCCGGTGTCTGGCTCTGGCGTCGCTGCCGGCGTCGCATGCGCCAACCGCAGACACTGAACATCGCCCCGCACCTGATGAAAAAACATGACTGAATCGACGGGCCCGTGTTTTGTCGCGCCGCTGGCGTCGAGTTGGGTAAACTAGCCGCCCTTCGCGGAGGCTGACATGCAAGACGACGATTTTTCCCTGTTCAAAAGCGAGATCCGCGGCGTAAAGCCGATCAAGCATGATCGCGCCGATACCGGCAAACCCAAGTCCGACCGGGCGCAGATTGCGACATTGCGCCAGGCCGCGACCGTGCGCAACGACGCCACGACCGTGGATGGCCTGTCCGACCAGTTCGTCATCGACGTGGGCCCGGAAGACGAGTTGATGTGGGCCCGCGACGGGGTTCAGGAAAGCCAGATGCGCAAGCTGAAGGTTGGCCAGATCCCGTTCGAAGGCAGCCTCGACCTGCACGGCATGACCGTGGAGAAAGCCCGGGAAACCCTGTGGGCCTTTCTCGCCGAAGCCACCAAATTCGAAATCCGCTGCGTGCGCGTGACCCACGGCAAGGCCGTGCGCCTGGACGGCAAGCGGCCGATGATCAAAAGCCACGTCAACACCTGGTTGCGCCAGCATTCGCAAGTGCTCGGCTTCACCTCGTGCCAGGCCAGGCATGGCGGTGCCGGAGCCGTTTACGTCATGCTCAAACGCACCATGATGGAAGGTCGCGACGAATAAAGCCGATGTTGCGTGCTTGCAGCGTCGTGTCCGCCACCGTACCCTTGCCCTTTGCGTAAAATCCCACAGGTAGTTTCATGTCCCTGGAACAGAATTACACCGCGATCCTCGGCCAACTGGGCGAGGACGTCTCCCGCGAGGGCCTGCTCGACACGCCCAAGCGTGCCGCCAAAGCCATGCAGTACCTCTGCCGCGGTTATGAACAAACGCTGGAAGAAGTCACCAACGGTGCCTTGTTCAGCTCCGACAACAGCGAAATGGTGCTGGTCAAGGACATCGAGCTTTACTCGCTGTGCGAACACCACCTGCTGCCTTTCATCGGCAAGGCCCACGTCGCTTATATTCCGAGTGGCAAGGTCCTGGGCCTGTCGAAGGTCGCGCGCATTGTCGATATGTATGCCCGCCGCCTGCAGATCCAGGAAAACCTCAGCCGGCAGATCGCCGACGCCGTCCAGCAAGTGACGGGCGCCCTGGGCGTGGCTGTGGTGATCGAGGCCAAGCACATGTGCATGATGATGCGCGGTGTCGAGAAACAGAACTCGTCCATGATCACCTCGGTGATGCTCGGCGAGTTCCGTGAAAACGCGGCTACCCGCAGCGAGTTTCTCAGCCTGATCAAGTAATACCGAACACAGAAAAACCGGCGTTCATCGCCGGTTTTTTTTCGCCTGGGCAAAATCAGGTAAGCTGCCGCCCCTTCATTCATGGGCAAGAGGCTGTAATTTTGATTGTCAAAGCGCTCCGAGTCGGCCTGGGCCAACTCATCATCCTCATCGACTTCATCACCCGCCCGCGCAAGCAGCAGCGCCCTGCCGCCGCCCAGGCCCAGGTCGATCAGGCCGCCAAAGACCTGACCCTGTACCAGTTCCATGCCTGCCCGTTCTGCGTGAAAACCCGCCGTACCCTGCGCCGCCTGAACGTGCCGGTGGCCCTGCGTGATGCGAAGAACAACGAACAGGACCGCCAGACCCTGCTGGAACAGGGCGGCAAGATCAAAGTCCCGTGCCTGCGCATCGAAGAAAACGGCCAGACCACCTGGATGTACGAATCCAAAGTGATCATCGATTACCTCGACAAACGCTTCCAGGCGGCTTGAGGTCGCCAACCCCGGGGCTGCTCAGCCCCGGTCCGGCGGTCGCGCGGGGTCAGTCAAACATCCCGATATACCCCGGCTGGCTTTGTACGCGCTGGATCCAGGCCTGGATCGCCGGGTAGCGAACCAGGTCGAAACCACCCTCATCGGCCACGTGGGTGTAGGCATACAACGCAATATCGGCAATCGAGAACTGCTCGCCCACCAGATAGGGCGTGCGACTCAGTTGCTGTTCCATCACGTCCAACGCCTTGTAGCCGCGTTTTTGCAGTTTTTCGTATTCATGCTGCCGCTCTGCCGGCAAGCCCTGGTACAGCTGGATAAAACGCGCCACGGCGATGTAGGGCTCGTGACTGTATTGCTCGAAAAACTGCCATTGCAGGACCTGGGTGCGCAATCTCGGCTCGCTGGGCAGGAACCGGCTGCCATCGGCCAGGAAATTGAGGATCGCATTGGACTCCCACAAGCAGGTGCCATCCTCAAGTTCCAGCACCGGAATCTTGCCGTTGGGGTTCTTGGCCAGAAAGGCCTCGGTCTGGGTGTCGCCGCTGAGGATATCCACCGCCTGCCAGGCATAGGGCAACCCCAGCAGGTGCAGCATCAGTTTGATCTTGTAGCAGTTGCCTGAACGATAATCGCCGTAAACCTTGTACATGGCCCTCCCCTTAGGCTGCTTGTGCAGCCTGTGCTTGACGTACTACGGCGGCCAACCGCTTGAGACCTTCGTCCAGCCGCGCTGGATCGATATGACTGAAATTCAACCGCAGATGACCTGGATTGCGGTCCGGCTCGGAAAAGAACGGCTCGCCAGGCATAAAGGCCACGTCCTGTTCCAGCGCCGGCTTGAGCAAGGTGCGGGTGTCCAGGGGCTGTTTCAAGCTCAGCCAGAAAAACAGTCCGCCCTGAGGCACCTGCCAATCTGCCAGATCCGCGAAATGAGTCTGCAGCGCGACCTGGAACGCATCGCGGCGCACCCGGTAAAACGCACGCAACTCGTGCAGGTGCTGCTGGAATTTTTCGCTGCCAAGCCATTGCATGGCCTGCCACTGGCCAACACGGTTGGTGTGCAGGTCGGCTGACTGTTTCAGGCGCAGCAGGTGCGGGAACAGGTCCGGGCTGGCGATCAGGTAACCCACGCGTAACCCGGGGAGCAAGGTCTTGGACACGGTGCCGGTGTAGATCCAGCTGGCGTTTTTCAGGCGGCTGACGATAGGGGTGGCGCTGCCGCCGTCAAAGGTCAGCTCGCGATAGGGTTCGTCTTCGATCAGGGTCACGCCGAATTCATCGAGCAACGCCGCCACCGCATCGCGCTTGGCTTCGCTGTAGCGCACCGCCGACGGGTTCTGGAAAGTCGGGATCAGGTAGATAAACGCCGGCCGGTGTTTTTCCAGGCGCGCGCGCAATGACCCAAGATCCGGTCCGTCCGCCTCCAGGGGCACGGTGATGCAGTCGGCGCCGAACAGCTGGAAGATCTGCAGCGCCGCCAGGTAAGTCGGCGCTTCGAGCATGATCTCGGTGCCCTTGTCGATGTACAGCTTGGCCGCCAGGTCCAGGGTCTGCTGGGAGCCACTGACCACCAGCACCTGGCTCGCTTCACACGGCACTCCAAGAGCCCGGGCCTCGGCGGCGAGGATCTCCCGCAGCTGCGGTTCGCCTTCGCTCATGCCGTATTGGCCCATGGACAGCGGCATGTCGTCCCACTCGATCTTCGGCAGCATCACCTCGGCCGGCAGCCCGCCGGCAAACGACATCACTTCCGGGCGTTGGGCTGCGGCAAGGATTTCACGGATCAGGGAGCTTTTAAGGCGAGAGACACGTTCGGAGAAGGCCATGGGGATCACCGCTAGCGAAGGCTGAAGGAAATACGTCAAACTGCTTGACCGAAATTACGCCGAGCCGGGTAGATACGTCAATATGCTTGACCTTAAAAACCAGACCACGCAGCAAGACGCCATGGAAGCGTTTTTCTTCGGCTACCAGGCGTTCACCGCCAAGGCCGACGAAATGCTCGAACGCCGAGGCCTGAGCCGGGTGCACCAGCGCATTGTGTTTTTTATCGCCCGCTACCCGGGGCTGAGCGTGAAAGAACTGCTCACCGCCCTGGGCGTGAGCAAGCAGGCGCTGAACATTCCATTGCGCCAATTGATGGAAATGCACCTGGTCAGCAGCGTTGCGTCCGAAGCCGACAAGCGCAAACGCCTGCTCGAATTGAGCGAAGACGGCGTACGTTTTGAACAGTCATTGCGCCGGGAGCAGGTAAAACTGCTGCAACGCGCCTTTGCCGAAGCCGGCGAGGCCGCCGTGAATGGTTGGCTGGCCGTGAACAAGGCGCTGGGCGAAAACCGCTGATCCCCTCCCCCGGGCCAGATCTGGCCCCAGAAAACGATTGCACGGTTGCCGATACAGGCCGCGCCGCCTGGCGGCCTTGCGTCACCCTTTGGCGCATATAGCCGTTGTGCCAGAGTTTTCGAATACAATATAGAAAACATTATTTGCTTTCTTTGTATACAAACGCATAATTCGCTCCGTGCGAGTTCCTGACCTTTCAGTCAACAAAACCCGCCAGCCTTGCCTGCCTCAAAGAGCCGCTGCCCACCCTCGCGTGTCCGGTTCTGGAAATAACAATAAAACTCTTGAGGAGTACTCGCTGTGGAAAGCCGCAAATCCGAAGCCCCTACGCTCGACCTCTCGCCGCCGCTGCGCCATGGCTGGCTGGAGCGCATCTTCAAACTCAAGTTGCATGGCACCACGGTCAAGACTGAGTTGATTGCCGGCCTGACGACCTTCATCACCATGGCCTACATCATCTTCGTCAACCCCAACATCATGGCCGACGCCGGCATCGACCATGGCGCGGCGTTCGTGGCGACCTGTATCGCCGCCGCCCTCGGTTGCCTGCTGATGGGGTTGTACGCCAACTGGCCGGTGGGTCTGGCGCCGGGCATGGGCCTCAATGCGTTTTTCACCTACACCGTGGTCGGCACCATGGGTTACACCTGGGAAACCGCGCTGGGCGCCGTATTTATCTCGGGCGTGCTGTTCATGATCCTGACCCTTTCCCGGGTGCGTGAATGGCTGCTCAATAGCATTCCGGTGAGCCTGCGTTATGCCATGGGCGCCGGGGTCGGTCTGTTCCTCGGGCTGATCGGCCTAAAAACCGCAGGCATTGTCGTCGATAGCCCGGCCACCCTGATCAAGCTCGGTTCGTTGCGCGAACCCGGCCCATTGCTGGCAGCGATCTGCTTTCTGATGATCGCCGTACTCAGCTACCACCGGGTGTTCGGCGCGATCCTGATCAGCATCATCGCCGTGACCGCAGCCGGCTGGGGCCTGGACCTGGTGCATTACAACGGCATTCTCTCGACCCCGCCGAGCCTGGCCCCGACCTGGATGGCGATGGACATCGCCGGGGTGTTCAACGTCAGCATGATCAGCGTGGTCCTGGCTTTTCTGTTTGTGCACATGTTCGACACCGCCGGCACCCTGATGGGCGTGGCCCAACGCGCCGGGCTGGTCAACGCCGATGGCCGGATCGAAAACCTCTCCCGGGCCCTCAAGGCCGACAGCGCGTCCAGCGTGTTCGGGGCCATGGTCGGGGTGCCGCCGGTAACCAGCTACGTCGAAAGCGCCGCGGGGGTTGCCGCTGGTGGTCGGACTGGTCTTACCGCGGTCACCGTCGGCGTGCTATTTATCGCTGCCATGTTCTTTGCACCGCTGGCCGGCATGATTCCCGCTTATGCCACCGCCGGCGCATTGATTTACGTGGCGATGCTGATGATGGGCGGCATGGCCCATATCAATTGGGATGAAGCCACGGACAGCATTCCGGCGATAGTCACGGCAATCATGATGCCGCTGACGTTCTCGGTGGCCGATGGCATCGCCCTGGGCTTTATCACCTATGTGGTGCTGAAGGCCGGCACCGGCAAGCACAAGGAAATTTCCGTCAGCCTGTACGTGCTGTGTGCGATCTTTATCGCCAAGTTCATTTTCTTGTAGGCGACACCGGTTTTAACCGCCTCACCCCGTCGGGTGGGGCTTTTGTGCATTGGGAGGAAAGTGATGAGTGTGGAAACCTGGCTGCTGTTCAGCGGCGCGGCGCTGGTGGTAATCCTGATTCCGGGGCCCTTGTCGTTGCTGATGATCAGCAACAGCTTGAACTACGGCTTGCGCCGTTCGTACCCGGCGTTTCTCGGCGGGGTGTTCGCTTCGATCTGCCTGCTGAGCGCTTCGGCGCTGGGCCTGGGCGCGCTGCTGCTGGCCTCTGAACAGCTGTTCAGCGCCCTGAAAATCGTCGGCGCGGTGTACCTGTTCTACCTCGCCTGGCAGAGCTGGCAACAATCGCGGCAGCCTGCCCAGGGGGCGCATGTGCCCGAAGCTGCACCGACCCCGCGCTTTCGTGCACTGTTTGGGCGCGCATTCGTCCTGGGGGCGAGCAATCCCAAGGACATCCTGTTCTTCGCCGCCTTCCTGCCGCAGTTTCTCAGCGCCGAGCAGCCGTTCCTGCCACAGCTGTTGATCATGATCGCCACCTGGACCGTGCTCGACCTGCTGTGCAAGCTGGCCTACGGCCTTGGCGCACACGGTGCCGCGCGCTATCTGCGCAGCGGCAAGGGCCAGAGCTGGTTCAACCGCATCAGCGCCGGGTTGTTCGGTGGCGCCGGTGCGGCATCACTGCTGAGCCGCTGAGGGCAACGCCGGCGAGCCGCCTCCTGCGGGAGGCGGTTGCCGGCAACGCTTTGCAGCAGACGAAAAAAAGCCCGCAGTGTGAGCGGGCGAAAGACCAAAGAAGCTATTTGCGCAGGATTCTTGGGGGAGCCTCCTAGCTTCCTCTGTAGGTCGAATAGCTGTAGGGCGAAATCAGCAGTGGCACGTGGTAATGGTCCTGCTCGGCCGAGATCCCGAAGCGCAGCACCACCACATCGAGGAACGCCGGCTCAGGCAGCTGAACGCCACGGGCGCGGTAGTAGTCCCCGGCGTGGAATTGCAGTTGATAAACCCCGGAACGGTAGTCATCACCTCGCAGCAAGGGAGCATCGCAACGGCCGTCACTGTTGGTCAGGGCGCTGGCGACCAGCTCCAGCTGAGCACCCTCGACCCGGTACAGTTCAACCTTGATTGCGCTGCCAGGGCAGCCATGTGCGGCATCCAAAACGTGTGTAGTCAAACGTCCCATTGATTGTGCGTGGCTGGCGCGCTTCAAGCACCCAGACCTCGCGCCTCCCGGAGTCAGTTAATAAGGAGGCCGCACCCTTTCAGGGCATGAAAAAAATGCGGCGAGCGACTGATTAAGACATTTTTCAAAAAAATTGTACACAATAAAAATCACAAATTAAGTCATCTAACGGCCATCAAGCCTTTAACCACCGTCCGGCGGGCACGCCATGGAAATAGAAGGTTTATTGTCGATTAGCTGACCAGTCAGGCAGGTTTCTTGCAGTGTCACCCTGCACCGGAAACCGATGAAAAATGCAAAAATTCAGGCTTACAATGTGATTACAGTTTTGTATACAATCATTCCATCGCAGTGACGCCAGCCTGGCTTTTGTATTTCAGGCCACGCCACGCCACCGTTATCACGCACAAGAAGGAAGACTGCAGTGAGCGCTGACTACCCACGCGACCTGATCGGTTACGGCCCCAACCCACCTCATCCTCACTGGCCGGGTAATGCCCGGATTGCCCTGTCCTTCGTGCTCAATTACGAAGAAGGCGGCGAACGCAACATCCTGCACGGCGACAAAGAGTCGGAAGCCTTCCTCTCGGAAATGGTTTCGGCGCAACCGCTGCAGGGCGAACGCAACATGAGCATGGAGTCGCTGTACGAGTATGGCAGCCGTGCCGGCGTGTGGCGGATTCTCAAGCTGTTCAAGGAATTCGACATCCCCCTGACCGTCTTCGCCGTGGCCATGGCCGCCCAGCGCCACCCGGATGTGATCCGCGCCATGGTCGATGCCGGCCACGAGATCTGCAGCCATGGCTACCGCTGGATCGACTACCAGTACATGGATGAAGCCCAGGAACGCGAGCACATGCTCGAAGCGATCCGCATCCTCACCGAAATCACCGGTGAACGCCCTCTGGGCTGGTACACCGGCCGCACCGGTCCCAATACCCGGCGCCTGGTGATGGAGGAAGGAGGCTTCCTCTATGACTGCGACACCTACGACGATGACCTGCCGTACTGGGAGCCGAACAATCCTACCGGCAAGCCGCACCTGGTGATCCCCTACACCCTCGATACCAACGACATGCGCTTCACCCAGGTCCAGGGTTTCAACAAGGGCGATGACTTTTTCGAGTACCTCAAGGACGCCTTTGACGTGCTGTATGCCGAAGGCAGCGACGCGCCGAAGATGCTCTCCATCGGCCTGCACTGCCGCCTGATCGGTCGCCCGGCCCGCCTTGCAGCGCTCAAGCGTTTTATCGAATACGCGAAAAGCCACGAACAGGTCTGGTTCAGCCGTCGAGTCGACATTGCCCGCCACTGGCAAGCCACCCACCCTTATCAAGGGGCCGCGCAATGAGCCACTTCAAGACCCTCAAGCCCTCGACCTTGAGCCGCGACGCCTTCGTCCAAGCCTTCGCCGACATTTATGAACATTCGCCATGGGTGGCCGAAAAGGCCTTCGACCTGGGCCAGGACCCTTCGCTCGACGAGATCGAAACCCTGCACCAGCGCATGAGCGACATCCTGTTGAGCGCCGATCATGCCAGCCAGCTGGCACTGATCAACGCTCACCCGGACCTGGCCGGCCGTGCCGCCGTCCAGGGCCAACTGACCGAAGCCAGCACCAACGAACAAGCGGGCGCCGGTATTCACCAATGCACGGCCGAAGAGTTTTCTCGCTTCACCGAGCTGAACGATGCCTACAAGGCCAAGTTCAAGTTTCCCTTCATCATGGCGGTAAAAGGCAGCAACCGGCATCAGATCCTCGCGGCGTTCGAAACGCGCATTCACAACTCGGTGGACACCGAATTCAAATGCGCGCTGGCGGAGATCAACAAGATAGCCCTGTTCCGTTTACTGACCCTATAGCGACCTTAGCCCGAGAGACCCACCACGTACGCGACGGTTTCCCAGGGCTCTGCAAGCATCCCCAGCCACTTTATTAAAGGCAGACAAGAAGAATGAAAGCTTACGCCGTACCTTTCGAGAAGTTCGTCAACCTGGCCGATGCCCGCCTGGGCACCAAGATCATTTCGGTGACCGATGACTGGTTCGCCGATGCCAACCGGATGTTCCAGCCGACTCCGGCCGTATGGAAGGAGGGCGTTTTCGATGACAACGGCAAGTGGATGGACGGCTGGGAGTCGCGCCGCAAGCGCTTCGAAGGCTACGACAGCGCAGTGATCCGCCTGGGCGTGCCAGGTTCGATCAAGGGCGTGGACATTGACACTTCATTCTTCACCGGCAACTTCCCGCCTTCGGCGTCCCTGGAAGCCTGCTTCCTGGCCTCCGGCGAGCCCAATGAAAACACCCAGTGGGTGGAAGTGCTGTCGGCCGTCGAGCTGCAAGGCAACAGCCACCACTACCACGAGATCAGCAACGACCAGGCCTTCAGCCACCTGCGCTTCAATATCTACCCGGACGGTGGCGTGGCTCGCCTGCGGGTGTACGGCATTCCGTTCCGCGACTGGTCGGCGATTGGTGACAACGAACAGGTCGACCTGGCCTCGGCCCTCAACGGTGGCCGCGCCCTGGCATGCTCCGATGAACACTTCGGCCGTATCAGCAACCTGCTCAACCCGGGGCGCGGGATCAACATGGGCGATGGCTGGGAAACCGCACGTCGCCGTACCCCAGGCAACGACTGGGTCATCGTCGCCCTAGGCCACGCCGGCGAAGTCGAGAAAATCGTCGTCGACACCCTGCACTTCAAGGGCAACTACCCGGACAGCTGCTCGATCCAGGGTGCCTTTGTCAAAGGCGGCACCGACAGCCAGATCGAGACCCAGTCGCTGTTCTGGCGTGAACTGCTGCCGAGCCAGAAGCTGGAGATGCACGCCGAACACACCTTCGCCGAGCAGATCAAGGCCCTGGGCCCGATCACTCATATCCGCCTGAACATCTTCCCGGACGGTGGCGTCAGCCGCCTGCGGATTTTGGGCAAGGTCGCTAAATAAGCAGTACACGTGGGGAGAGAGCTTGCTCCCTCCCCACCCAAGCAGAACAAACAACACAGAATTCGGATAAGAGACAGCCATGCGCACACTGATGATCGAACCCCTGACCAAAGAAGCCTTCGCCCCCTTCGGTGACGTGATTGAAACCGACGGCAGCGACCACTTCATGATCAACAACGGTTCGACCATGCGCTTTCACAAACTGGCGACGGTCGAAACCGCTACGCCGGAAGACAACGCGATCATCAGCATCTTCCGCGCCGACGCGCAGGACATGCCGCTGACCGTGTGCATGCTGGAGCGTCACCCGCTGGGCAGCCAGGCTTTCATCCCGCTGCTCGGCAACCCCTTTCTGATCGTGGTCGCGCCACTTGGCGATGAACCTGTATCGGGCTTGGTCCGCGCCTTTGTCAGTAATGGCAGGCAGGGCATTAATTACCATCGCGGCGTTTGGCACCACCCGGTGCTGACGATCGAAAAGCGGGATGACTTCCTGGTGGTTGATCGCAGTGGCACAGGCAATAACTGCGATGAGCATTTTTTCAAAGAGGATGAGCGTTTGATCCTCGCCCCCCACCAATAAGAGAAGGTCTGATCACCCGACAACAAGGGTGACAGGCGAGAGGTAAAGACTGTGGAAGCACATCTGTTGGAATGGCTCAACCTGAGCGTGCGTTGGGTACACATGATCACCGGCGTGGCCTGGATCGGCGCATCGTTCTACTTCGTCTGGTTGGAAAACAACCTCAACCGCGTCAACCCCAAGGATGGACTGGCCGGCGACCTGTGGGCGATCCACGGCGGCGGTATCTACCACCTGGAAAAATACAAACTGGCCCCACCGACCATGCCGGACAACCTGCACTGGTTCAAATGGGAGGCCTACTTCACCTGGATGTCGGGGATCGCGCTGCTGTGCGTGGTGTTCTACTCCAACCCCACGCTGTACCTGCTGGCACCGGGCAGCGGCCTGAGCGGCCCTGAAGGCGTGGCCATCGGGATCGGCTCGCTGTTCATCGGCTGGTTCGTCTACTCCTTCCTCTGCGACTCGGCCCTGGGCAAGCGCCCTGCCCTGCTCGGACTGATCCTGTTTGTGCTGCTGATTGCGGCCGCCTACGGCTTCAGCAAGGTATTCAGCGGTCGCGGTGCGTACCTGCATGTCGGCGCCATCATCGGCACCATCATGGTCGGGAACGTGTTCCGCATCATCATGCCGGCCCAGCGCGCACTGGTCGCCGCCATCGCGGAAAACCGCACCCCCGACCCGGCACTGCCGGCCAAGGGCCTGCTGCGCTCGCGCCACAACAACTACTTCACCCTGCCGGTGCTGTTCATCATGATCAGCAACCACTTCCCGAGCACCTACGGCAGCTCGTACAACTGGCTGATCCTGGCTGGGATCGCGGTATTAACCCCCGCCACAACAGCCACAAGTTTGCCTGGACCCTGCCCGTGGCAGCCCTGGGCATGATTTGCCTGGCATACGTCACCGGTCCGGCGACCGCCCCGACCGCCGCACCGGTGGCCAAGGCCGCGGGCCAGATCGACTACCAGCCCCTGCCGGAAACCGCCCTGGGCGGTGGTGCCAA